>WFQU01000034.1 GCA_015486845.1 Anaerolineae bacterium
GGATAATCTCGCCTCCTTTTTCTTCTTCGAGGGCGCTACCCTCGAGCTTCCGGCAGGGGAACCCCTACGGTTCCCCTGCAATCCTTTCGAAAAGCGTTCCCCCGGCTAAGATGGTAAAACGAATTAAATAGGTCGTTAGTCGCTGCTTAGGCAAGCCGGTCGTACCGGCAATACGAATAATTTCTGTTCTCGGGCCTGGTTCACACTAGTGCATAGCACCAAACTGGTCCGAACTCGAGCCGCCAACGATATGTCAGAACTGTTTACCGACAGGATGGCGGCGGATAGCAGCGTGGCGGTAGAAAGTGATAGCCCACAACAAACCAGTCACGGCGCAGCCAAGAACCTTTTTCAGGGGGTCTGGGGGGTGAAACGCCCCCAGTGGTATGCCCCTCCTTTTGGGTACAGGGGTTTGGGGGCTGGCCCCCAAGAAAGAAAATATAAAAGATTGTCAGCCGTCATCAACTAGCTCCATTCCTATCCCCGTAGCATTACCTCTCAAGCCTGCCCTGAAAATCGCCCCCCAGCCCCCAATTCTGGGGGTGTGTTGCTACCCCCCAAGGTTGGGGCATTCTCATCCGCTGTGGTGCGCGTCGCCGGTATGCCCGCACAGGTAGGGCACATGCTTGGGTGAACGTCTCCGCGGCATACTTAGTCTATAAATGACTGTTCCTTTTCCATGCGCTGCTGCAGCACTTGCAGCAATTCACCTGGTGGTAAGTCTAAACGCTCTACTTCGCACCCTTCTTGACGCAGTTGTTGTTCGTCTTCTGGCATAAAAGATTCTTCGTTGGCAATGATAGTCACCCGTTTCGCTAAACAGGCCGCATTGATATTGTTAAAACCAAAAGAAAGTTTGAAATGCAATAAATAGTCCATGGCCAGAGCGAAATGAGCCCGAACGCCTTGGGAAAAAGGCCGACCAAAAAGCACGTAGTGGGGAATCGGTTTCCCCTGTGACGGCGCGATCTGTGTCGTGGGCATGATTATCTCTTTCTGCTCCTTCTCGTGAACTGGTACTTCTTCTCCCTGCACCGTCTTAGCCGGCATTGCTGTTAGTTCCGCAAAGCGAGGCAGCAGCTTGGCCGTGGTCACCGGCTGGGAAGACGGCACCACTGGATTATCCACTGCTACAGACGGTACCTTTCGTTGCCAGGTCACGGCAAAAGAGTGATGCCCCTGCTTATTTCCTTTTCTTTCTTCCCTATGATAGGTGTGAATACCAATTACTTCATCGGAGAGTAGGCTCTGAACCCGCACCCGATAGACAGTGCCCCACGCTAACGGATAGACTAATGCAAACGGCCCTTCGGGGTCCAGGTCGATATCTTGCCAGCCCTGTCCCCAGTCCAGTTGCACGCCTCCAGTCTTGACAGGCTGGTTACGTTCATCGATGAGACGAACGTACAGAGCGTGCTGGTTCTTGTTCTCGGCCGGCGTCAAGTGATGCACCCGAACAATACGCCAAACTTTTTTGCCAGGCGGAACCACAACAGAACGGACGGCTACATCATAATCGCTGGCGTCGTTAACCGCCTTACCGTCTGTAGCAGGACGAACAATGCTTTTATCCGGCAAAGACTTACCAAAGAGTGGGCTCATGGTTGTTTCCTCAGATCACTTTCTGCTCTTTATCGCGCAGTTGTTGTTCCAGCTCGAATAAATCACTGCTGAGCACTTCCACATCACAGCCGGCAGTGCGCAAATCGGAGGCCAAACCGGGGCGGAAATTCTCTTCTCCACCAATCAACACGACTTTTTTGGCCAATAGTGCTACATCTGGGTCGAAGCCACTACTGCCACCGCGCTCGCGGCGAATGTAAATCTGGGCCAGAAACAATCGTGCCCGACTATCGACAGGCGAATTAGCCGGGAAAAGAATGTATAGCCGCAGCGGTTTTTCCTCGGCAACACGCTCTGCTTCTGGCAACGGCGCCGTTGGCACCGCTAAAATCTCAGGGGGCAATATCTTGTCGAGGGAAGATGGGTTGTCTTCCACTAAACCGGCCATACCAGCCGGATGGGGTTTGTCGCCAGCGATCATGACCGGCGAGGGCACATCTTTTTCGACGGGGTAAATCGCTGCATCCTCCGATGGTATTTGCAAATGCACCGGTGTCGTGTAATCATTGGCTAAATCAACAGCTGCCGTAAGGTCACATTCCTGCCAAAAGATTTGGTAGCTGCCCGGCAATAGCGCCTCGAAATGCGTTTTACCGCTTAACGCTGTTTGGCTTTGGGCAACGATTGTTTCCCCCTGGCGCAATATCACCGTTTGTCCCGGCAACCGATCGCCATTAGCCGCTCGGGCCTCTATTTCCACCGCAGCTCGATTCGGCGGACGCAGGTCTAAGGTGGGAAAAGTATGCGCCTGCAGGCCATCTAAGTACACACTTTCCGTCACGTGATCGCCTAAACGCACGTGATAGCGTCCCGGCGGCAATTCGGCAAAACGGAACTGCCCTTGGGGCGAAATTGCCACCGAACGCGTCCAGTGATGGGTTTCCGCTTCCAGGATGGCCATCTGGCCGGCTTCATGGCTTTTGACTAGCCCTTGAATGACGCTCTGCACGGGGAACTTGATGTGCTGCACATCTCCCGCTGCCACGGTTAACCGATTATCGATGACGCCGACATATTGCATCTCCAGACGGTAAGTGCCGGCCGGCAACTCGGCAAAGGAGAACTGACCGTCCTCGCTCAGTGTTGTCCGCAGTTCTCCGGCCGGACCGCTTAAAACAAGTTCTTGCCCCAACCGGCCGCCGGGTACTTCCCCAAGAATAAGCGCTGTCTCGTCTTGCTGCGGCTTTGTTTGCCGCCGAAAGGTGATCAGCCAGCCTCGCGTTGTCGTGTCTGTTTCGACATCCGGCTCGATATGTGCTGTTTCGCTTTCGCCATCTCCGGCGGTGACGGTTAGCGAGAAGCGATCCGTCGGCGCAGTAAATTGAAAAGTACCTGGCGTGACCGCGTCCCTCGCGCCGGTTTCTGTCGATAGCGAACGTGTTTGCCCATCGGCGTCTGGCCAGGATAAACGCAGTGGTATGCCGGCCAATCCAGCTCCATTTTCATCCACGACTTGACCTTGCACTAAGGTGCCTTCTGCCGTATCGGGTGCGTCGCCTGGTTCTTTGCTGGTAACTTGATAACTATACGGCCAAGCGCGCTCGGCCGCCGCGGGTGGCGGAGCGGGCTCTTCCGGCAGAGGATGCAAGGTCAACGTAATTTCTTTGATCTCGCCGGGGGCTAAATCCAAGTGGCCGGCTTGTCCCCGCCCGGCGACAAAAAGTTCGTAGCTGCCGGGCGGCAAAACGCCGAAAGTCAAAGCACCGGTTGCGTCGCTGGTCGCTTGGCACGCAGCCTCGTTGCCTTGCCGTAAAGTTACCACAATGTCAGCCAGCGGATTCCCCGCCTCGTCGGCGACAACGCCAGTGAGATAAGCTTGTTGCGCCCCGCCGTCCATATTTAGTCTGGGCATTGGCGACATCGCTTTGATTGACGCAACTACTGGTAGGACAGACTGCAAATTAAAGGTGTCATTCCACCAATCCGTGTACCAAGCCTGGCTTTCCCACAAATCGGGCTGGCGGGGATCCATTTTTTGGTTTGCCAGCAACCAGTGACAAATAGCGAAATACCACGGCGGTGCGACGGTCGCCACGAAATTGTTCATTTGCACCGTCATTTCGGCGGCTCGGCGGGGGCTCAGCCGGGGATAGCGGCGATCGTCTTTCCAGCCGACTACGGCCCCCCCCTCGCTGCTGATGACCGGCAAGGGGTAATCCAACAGATCGGCGATGGATTGGCCAATGAACTGATAAGCATTAAAACAAAGTGGGTCGTCAGTAATTTCAGCGCCGGGACGTTTGCCTTCTTCCCGCCAGCGATTGATTTCGCCAAAAGTGTGACCGTCCCATTCCCAAGGCGTATAGGCATTGTACTCATCCTGTGTTAAGGGCCGGCCTTCCTGGTTAACAGGATCGAAAGGATAATCCAGTGGACGATTCAAGGCGTAGTTGTGGATGGCCACCCAGACGCCGCGGGAGAAAATATCTGCTTTACCGAGGTCAAGAATGCGCTGCACCATTTTCACCTGGCCAGAAAAAGCCATGGCCGGCAATGCAGGCAACCCGCCGGCATCTAAAATCATCACTGCATCGGCCAGGAAGTTCTCGGTAACGGTCTCGAGCCATGTTGCCGGCCGGCGCCCACTGGGCCAAGTCGTAGGCAAGTCGGGCTCGTTGATGCTCTCGAAATAGCGGACGCCAGCACCTACGAGTTCCTGTACAGCGGCTAACGCTTCCGCCGGCAGCGGTGAAATGCCAGCATTGGGACGGACCAAGCGCACAATGGGCATGATGTCATGCGCCAATAGCAGTTTGCATAGCGGCAGAGCACTGCCCCGGCCGTCATCGAAGAGTTTTACCCAGGTGATAGACATAGCTTTTAGCTCGTCGAGCCAGAATGTCCATGCCGTATCGGAAATGTGTTCTATCATAGGCGCCCAATGAACCCCGCGCCCGTTATCGTTATGAGGTCGAGGATAGTCGGAAAGCTGCAAATTACACCCCCTCTGAATAATCATTTGACGCAGAGCCGCAGCGGCGTTACACGTCTCAAGAAAATGACGCACGCATGCAGCGATGTGGCAACACGACGATACACAGGTAATAAGCGCCCATCGCCGTTGACATTAAGCACAGCAAATCACAGTGCGTCTGTTTGCCTTACAACGAATGTTTCAGGCGAGTTCCGAACCGGAATTTTCGTACGAGATACATAAATACTATACCTCTTGCCCCTCCACGCAGGAACAATGCAAACGGTCTGTATGTGTCCCTAATAAAAGCACCTTGCCTATTCAGAATAATAAATCCTACTATCTAATCGGCTGAGCGCACTAAATAAATTTCTTTCGATGCGTCAGACAAGGTTTGTAGTGATGCTTCATAATCTCGGCGTAATGTAATCCATGGCTCTGAGTCCGTCATCATCCGAGCGCATATTTCGATTTCATCCGGGTTTTCTATTTCCTTGATTGTAATCATTTGCTGGTTTTCTTTCGATCAAGGTTTTACTACATCACCCTCTGTGCGCTCCTGTAGCCTGTCCGCCGCACATAGAAAGGAATACCATATATTATTGCTTAAAGTATAGCACAGCTACTGTAAAGATTCAACCAATTATCAGGGTTATTTCACGTCGAAGCGTTTCGGTGGTGTGCGCATACGCTGCTAAGCTGACCCTCTCGTTAGACTCAGGCCGTGCGAGGTATCATGTTATGTCATGAACCGTGTTGGGACCTTAGCAGAATTAGTGAGTTGTTCGTCGGTAGATGGCTTTCATGGTAGAATAGAAACGATTATTCGTATACAAAATAATAAAGCGGGAACGGGTCTCGCTCCGATATGCTTTTTGGCCGCACGGTTCGTGTACGCTATTACATAAATACAGGCTAACGCAAAGCGGAACAGGAGAGAAGAATGACCAATGAAACGATGCGCGGCAAAGTCGCTATCATCACCGGCGCAAGCCGGGGGATTGGCAAAGCCATCGCCCTGAAGTTCGCCGCGGCCGGTATTGACATTGTCATCGGCGCCAAGACAGTTACCTCTTCGGCGAAGCGGCCTGGCACGATTTTTGACACCGCCAAGGAGGTGGAAGCGCTCGGCGTCCGGGCGCTGCCGGTGCAAACGGATGTCCGTTTCGAGGATCAGATTGCCCATTTGGTACAAGCTGCTTACGAACGCTTTCACCGCATCGATATTGTCGTCAACAACGCCGGCGCCATCCTCTGGCAGCCGGTGGAAGCGTTGCCGGTCAAGCGGTTCGATCTGATGATGCAACTCAACTGCCGGGCGCCTTTCATTCTCTGCCACGAAGCGATCCCGTATCTGCGGCAATCCGGCGGCGGGCACATCATCAACATATCGCCGCCGTCTGCTGGTGCCCAAGTTACGGCGCGTCCGTGGGCCGGCCGCACCGCTTATTTGCTGAGCAAATTAGCCATGACGAACCTGACCATCGGCCTGGCCGAGGAATTGCAGCCGAACGGTATCGCGGTGAATAGTCTTTGGCCGGACGGCATTGTCGACACGCAAGCGACACGCGTTTTTGCCGACATGCTGCACATCGGCCCGGAAATGACCTGGTATAGCCCGCAATTAGTGGCAGATGCGGCGTGGGAGGTTGTTAACAGCGCGCCGGCATCGCTGACCGGGCAGGCGCTCATTGCCGAGGCCTTCCTGCGCCGGCGCGGCTATGCGTTAGCGGCCTATCGAGTGCCATCGCCGGTCGGGTGACGTCAGACGGTGAATCATAAAAGGTCTATTTCGTAGGTGTCCCTTTCGTAGCGGATTTCCCTTGGGGAGAAATAGAGATCAAGAAGCGCAACGTTTTGTGGACGCTTGCGGATGTCGGGAAGTATTTGCGGACATCCGGTGCTAACATGACTGCGCCTTCCGCCAAAGTGAAATAGTGGACACGCACTGTGCAGAAAATGCCAGCTATGTGGCCCGGAGATTGGAACCCGCCGCCATCTTTGCGCGACCTGCCTGCGCAGGCTGCTTGCCAATCGCCGTAGGGTGATTTGGCAGCCGTTGCGCTGGGATCGAATAACCAGGTGTGCTCTCGCAATATCGTTCCTTTACACGCGCTATTGGCTAACAGCCGCCGGCTGCCGGCTAACGGTTGCCTCCGTGCAGGCCGGCCCACACTTTTTCCGGCGTCAGCGGGATGCTATCGAACCAGACGCCGGTCGCATCTTTGATGGCGGCAATAATCGCCGGCGCTACGGGCAAGAACGGCATTTCCGCCATGCCCCGGGCGCCGTATGGCCCTTGCGGGTCAGGCTCTTCCATGATGACCGCCGGCATCTCGTCCGGCACGTCCATGACGGTGGGAATCAAATACGTGCTCAGCGAAGGGGTCCACACCCGGCCTTCTTTTTCGATGTAATTCTCCTGCAGTGTCCAGCCGACCCCTTGTGCCACTGCGCCGTGAATTTGTCCTTCCACTTGCTGGGGATTAATGGCTTGTCCCACGTCGTTGACCGTCAGTAACCGCAAAACGTGCACCTGCCCCGTCTCCGGATCCACGGCTACATCGGCCATCTGGCCCACGTAGCCGTAAGCAACATGCGGGTCGCACTCGCCGGTCTCCGGGGCGAAAGGCGTGGTACGGCGGGCGTGGTAGGTGTATTCCGCCACGGCCGGCCGGCGGCCATCTCGCCATCGTTGCAGTGCTTCTTGCGCCGCGCCGATGACGGCATTGCCGGCCATGAAAGTCAGCCGGGAAGCGGACGCGCTGCCGACATCCTGCGTTTCCGCCGTGTCCGATAATACGAGACGAACCGCCGCCAAGGGCAAAGCCAGCGCTTCCGCGGCCACTTGCGCCATGGCGGAATGCGTCCCCTGGCCGACTTCCGCGCCGGCGTAACGTAATAGCGCGTATTCGATTTCGCCATCACCGTAAAGCTCCACCGTGACGGTGCATGTTTCCGGATAGCCGAAACTATAAGCGATGTTCTTGAACCCAATGGCCAGACCCAGGCCGCGGTGCCATTCGTGCGACACCCGATCCAACGCGGTGTGCGGCAAATCGTCGGGCAGGGGAAGTTCGGGCAGTTCGGGACGCAACCAGCGGTCATTTTCGTGCCGCCAACCTGCCTCACGGGCTAAGCGCTCCAGCACCTGTGGCATGGAAACGCCGGGCGGGATCACGCTGCCGGTGGGCAGAATGCTTCCCTCGCGCAGGATATTGCGCTCGCGGAGGGTGATGGGGTCCATTTGCAGCGCTTCGGCCAAATGATGGACTTGCATCTCGGCCAAGAAAATCCCCTGCGGCGCGCCGAAGCCGCGGAAAGCGCCGTTGGGGGTGTGGTTAGTGTAAACTACCCACCCGGAGATTTTGATGTTGTCGATTTCGTAAGGCCCGGCGGCGGCCAAAAGCGCGTTCTTGAGCACCACAGCAGAGGTATAAGCATACGCGCCACCGTCCAGCGTCAGATCGATCTCCGCGGCGACGATGCGCCCGTCCCGGCGCGCACCCCATTTGGCGTGCATCTGTGCCGGGTGCCGCTTGTGGTGGCCGATGATCGATTCTTCCCGCGTCCAGACCAATTTCACCGGCCGGCCCAGCTTCCACGCCGCCAGCGCCAGCACAATCTGGATGGACATGTCCTCCCGGCCGCCGAAAGCGCCGCCGATGGCCGGGTAATGTACCACGACACGTTCCTCCGGAAGATCCAGTGCGTGGGCGATCTGCCGCCTGTCCTCGTG
Source organism: Anaerolineae bacterium (assembly GCA_015486845.1). Classification (GTDB taxonomy): domain Bacteria; phylum Chloroflexota; class Anaerolineae; order JAADDB01; family JAADDB01; genus WFQU01. Next base: position 8,277 of record WFQU01000034.1, read on the forward strand.
GGTGTATTGCCCTGCCACTATTTCCACCACCCGGCCATCCTCGTCGATATAAGCCACGCCAGCTTCCGGCTGCAGGTAAGCGTGTTCCTGGCTGCTGGTGAAATAATCCCTCTCGACGACGACATCCGCTTCTGCCCAGCCGGCCGTCAAATCGCCGTGCAGCACATTCTGCTCGAGAATGATGTTGTCACGTCGCGCCCGCTCCGGGTGGACGAGGGGTGCGTCCGCAGTCAGCGCATCCTCCATACTGTCCACCGGAGGCAACGGCTCGTAATCGATTTCCAGCAAAGCGCGGCCCGCCGCCGCGGCTTCCTCCGTCTCGGCCACGACCAGCGCGACCTGATCGCCGGGGAACCGCACGATGTCCTCCCCCGGTTTGCCGTGGGGGGAAGGACCCACCAGTACCGGCTGATCCGGCGTGATGAGGCCGTATTCGTTGACCGGCACATCCGCCGCAGTGAAAACGGCGACGACGCCGGGATGGGCTAACGCTTTTTCAGCGTGAATCGCTTTCACCCGCGCCGAGGCGTGCCCGGCGAAACAGACTTTCATGTGCAACTGGCCGGGCAAATCGATGTCGGCGGGATAGATAGCCCGGCCAGTCACCCGGTCTAAAGCGTCGAAACGTTGGATGGATTTCCCGATAATTTGCATGGCTCACTCCGTTATTTCCCGCACGGCGCATTCCACCGCGTCTAGAATCTTGGCATAGCCTGTGCAGCGGCACAGATTGCCGGCCAAAGCGTCTTTGATCTCTTCCCGATTGGGGTTCGGCAACTCCTCCAGTAGCTTGGCGGTGGACATGATGATGCCCGGCGTGCAGAAACCGCACTGGACGCCGGCCTGTTGCACAAACGCATCCTGCAGCGGGTGGACGACTTTGCCGTGGGACAATCCCTCAATGGTGACGATCTCGGCGCCGTTCGCCCTGGCCGCCGGAACCAAACAGCTCATCACGGTCGCGCCGTCCAGCCAGACGGTGCAAGCGCCGCATTCCCCTTCGCCACAACCTTCTTTCGGCCCGTGCAAATGGCCGTGCTCCCGCAGCGCGTCCAGCAGCGTGAGCCGGCTGACATTCTCCCAGCGCACTTTCTCCCCGTTGACGGTCGCCTCGATCAGGTCGTGGCCGGCGGTATGGTGGCCACTCGGCGCTGTTCCGGCCGCGAAAGGCAGTCGGCCGCCGTTCTTCCCCCACAGGCTGATCACCCGCGCAGGCACGCTCTTAGCTGCCTCGCCGCTGGCGATGGCTTGCAGCGCGCGTTTGGTCAACACGCGAATCTGGTCACGCCGGTAAGCGGCAGTCGCCCGCAAATCGTCGATGGGACGGCTGTCGGCTGCCGCGGCCCGCGCGGCCTGGTCGATGATCGCAGCATCAAGCATCTCGCCGCGCAACGCCGCTTCGGCGCCGGGGGAGCGGATGATGGTGGGCGCCACCGCACCCAACGTGACGCGGGCGTCGACGACCCGATTATCCCCGGCTGGCTGCCCCGGTTTCAGTGGCTCGGCGAAAGTCAACACGACCGCCACGTTGACCAGTGAGATGGCCTGCGCCCGGCGCAATCCTAATTTGAGGAACATGCCCCGCTGCTGGCCGTTCAGAGGGCGGAAGCGAATATCCAGCAGCATCTCGCCCGGCCGGATGTTCACCTGCCGGAAGCCGGTGAAAAATTGCGGGAAAGTGAGGGCGCGGCGACCGCGCCGCCCGGCGACGATCACTTCCGCATCCAGCGCCCAGAGGGGGGAAATGGTGTCGTTGGCCGGGGAGGCGGTGATCAGGTTGCCGGCCACCGTGCCCCGGTTGCGAATCTGCGGCGCGCCCACTTCTAAGCTGGCCAGCACCAGCGGCAGCGCGCCCCGGCGCAGCAACCCGCTTTGGGCCACTTTGTTGTGGGTGACGGTAGGCCCGATGTGGATGTAACCATCGGCGCCGTGGGTAATTTGGTCCAGGCCGGGGATGCGGCTGATGTCAATAAGCCAGCCCGGCCGGCGCACGCCGCGCTTCATTTCCAAAACCAAGTCGGTGCCGCCGGCGATGATCCGGCCTGCTGTGCCAGCTTCGGCCAGCAGCGCCAGCGCCTCGGCGACATCTTTGGGCGTATCGTAACGCTCTATCGGTAGAATTTCCATATTGTGCTACTCCTTCGTCGGTGCAAAGTAGTCTTGATATTATACCGGAAGTTATTGATTTTTACATGGAATGACCTGCATAAATTTACGCTCAATCTATTTCTATTACCGTAGTATGGCTTCTCAAGTTTGCCATTTCCAACCCTGCCAAGAGATTTGCATTCGCTATGGTGTTACCTGTCTGCGTGCACCGCATAGGCAGACTGTAGGCCCACGTCAACATTCTGTCAATTCCAGCGAAAAGATTCCTCATTCGAAAAATATTGCCTCGACCAACCCGCTTAAGGTTCGCTCACAATCCAAGGCACGAAGTTGTGCTTGGCATCCCGGCGGGGGTAGAGTCGCAGTTGTAAATGATAATGCCGCTGGCCATCCTCTTCGGCAGCCACGCCGGAAAGCGGCTGGTAAGCCGGCGCATCCACGCTATAGCGTAGAGCGCCTTCATCTTTAGCCACAGCGTAGAGTGAAAAAATGCCCGTTGCCGTTGTTTGCTGGGCCCAGGTAGGCCCTGTCGCTCCGAATTGCAGAGTCACTGTCACCGGCACTTGCAAAGTAACACCTACCCGTATGTCTTCCACACTGCCGGCGACCTGCCAAACCACGGTCGATGGCGTGGCCGTAGGAGAAGGCATGGCCGTGGCCGTCGGCGATGCCGCGACGGTGGGCGGTGGCATCGGCGTGAAGGTGACCACTATGCCGCCCGGCAGTATGGCCTGCACCGTCGGCGTGGCCGTGGGAGTCGGGGCGCCCGGCACATCATAGAGAATCTCTAATTGGGGACGATAGTCTACGACCTCGTTTTCGCTCGATGCAAAATGGTAAAGCGCTTGGCCGTAGTCAAAAGATTGCAAGAGCAGACCGAAATTGTGTCCGGTGGTGGCCCACACCCGGGCTAATTCGGTGATATCAAAACGATACCACAAACCGGCGCTATGCAGCCAGCTCTGGCTAAACCAGTTGGGTAGACGGTCATCTGCCGCTTCTGCGCCGGCTTTGCCCCAGGGGTGGCCGCTACTGGCCTGGTTCCAGGTCGCGCTGGCAGCGCTCCACGGCCTGACCAGCCGGTATACCCGGGGATAGGCCCGAGGCCCGTTGGACTGTGTCGTCACGAAGAGATACAAATTTGCTTCTTTCACGTTGGCATTCGGGGGAACTTGGCCGGCCAACTCGCAGCGTAGCAAAATGCGCAACGCACTCTCCGCCGGCAAGGCGCGCAGCGACAAAGTACTTTCGTCGCCGTGTGCTTTGCCCGGCGCCGTAGCGTCAATAGTAGTATCCTGGCATCCTTCGTAGCCGCCACGACCGTTTTGCAGGACGATGTGATACGGTACTGGTGTGGGCGTGGCCGTTGGTGGAGTCGGTGTTGTCGTCGCCGGCGTCAGCGTGGGCGTACGCGTCGGCGTAGGGGTAGCCGTCGCTGCCACTTGACGCACGACATTCACGAAATGGATCACCTCGTCGCCGTCGCCCAGGCAGTCGATATGAAAATCGGTATGGCCCGCTTCCCGATTGCCGAAATAAGCATCAGGTAGGTCAAAAACCGCGCTGCGCCAACGGTTGCTATTCGTTTTTTGCACCATCCCGGCCAGTTTATTGGCTTCCGCGCGGCTATCGTAATATAGCGCCCATTGGTCATGGCCTTGATCGAGATAGGTAATCTCGACCCGGGCGGCTAAGGCGTTGCCGGCGGCTATGTAGCCATCATCCACGTCAAAATACATGACGTTGTTGCCTGTGGCCTGGTCGGTGCGCCGGGTAAAGCGCCCTTCCGGTTCTGTGCCGACGTTCCACAGCGGCACACTGCGTCCGCCGGGGACGTCATCTTTCTGGTAAAGCCAGAAGCTAAAATTTCCTCGCTGCGGATGCTTTTCTGGCGGATATTCTGTCTCGCGGAGCGCTACCCAGACCGAGGGCGTGTCGGCCAAGGTGCGGCCCGTGTATTGCTGAGCAAAGCGGACCAGGTCGGCCCGGCTTTCGTCTTTGCTGATCTTTTCCCCGAAGAGGATATAATCTGGGTGTTTGTCTAAACCGTTGAAAATGCCCCACATCAATCCCGTTCGATACGGTAGTTGGTAATCTTGCCCTTCCCAGGCAATGGGCACGCGATCGCCCCATTTGCGCATGATCTGGGTGTAGCCAGCGCCGTAGTTGCTGTTGTGAGGGTCGTCGAAAACGCCGGTGCCTTGATCAAACGTGAGCCCGTTATGTTTTAGGCCAACGCCCCGCTGGGCGGCATAATCGGAGAACTCCCGCCGTTCCCACCAATACCGAAAAGCGGGCGCCATTTGCAAAAAAAGCTGCGTCCGGTGAAAATGGCGCAAATAGATATCAGTATAACGGTCGACCGTTTCCACCCAGAGGGAAGGCGTGAGCCCATTTGCTTCTAAGCAATCATAGAATGTCGGTTTGGCTGGTTGTGTTTCGCCGTACACGCCGACGGAAATCTCGACCCAGGCTAAGCGCGGGTCGCCGTCGTAACGATCGGCAAAAGCAGTAACCATTTTCTCGAATTCAGCCTGATAAGCGGGATCCCAGAATTTAGGAATGCGCCAGTCGCCGGGGCAGACGATTTCTGCGGCGGGATGTTTGTGATATACCCAACGGGGTGTTTCGTCGCCGCCGGAGAGGATGCCATTGTAGCTGTTCACACCCAAGCCGGCGATTTTGCCCTGGGCAGCTACCAGCGAGAGCCAGTGCTCGACAATATCCCAGCGGTAATCGTTCTCTCGCGGCTCCACGATGTGCCAGCGCCAGGCGCGGTGGGTGCCCACGATGGGATACCGGGAGGGATCTGTGTAATAAATGTCCTGGAACTGGTAGATGCCGGGACGAGGAGCATTGGGGATGCGGGCTCGCTTGGGCGCTCGCCATGGAATAGGTGTGGCAAAGGCCATCTGTACGGCAAGAGCCAGGACGACCAAGAGGAAGACGGCCACCGCAAAATAGCGGTATGCCGATGAAATGACAGGCTTGTTTTGCTGTCTCTTCACGAGCTTGCTCCTCTGAAAATAAAAATGGGACGCAGATCAACGCAGGCTGCGCACGCAGATAAAAAAACAATGGTCAAAAAATTAGTAACAGATTCTCCCCTGAAAATAGCTCCCATTGCGCCGGAGTAGAGCCTTTAGCCGGGGGGAACGCTACAAAACCGCCTAAAGGCTCGAGTCCAGCCATAGGTTTTCATCCGCTGTGGTGTGCCGCAGGACCATGATAACTCCTCTGAAAATAAAACCTCTCCCCTGGCTTATCGCCCCTTTGGACGGTAAGCCTTCCCCTCCCCGTGTCGGGGAGGGGGAAAAGCTAAGCGTAGCGCAGCTTGGGGGAGAGGTTTCCCCTAAATATAGCTGAC
>WFQU01000035.1 GCA_015486845.1 Anaerolineae bacterium
CCGACGAAATTCGTGCCGCAGTTGGCCACGAAATGGGATATCTCAGCAGATGGCAAGACCTACACGTTTTACATTCGCAAAGGCGTGAAGTTCCACAACGGTGATACGCTCACACCGGAAGATGTAGCGTACTCTTTCCGCCGTGGCTTGCTGCAAAGTGGTCCCGATTCACCGCAATGGCTGTTAACCGAGCCGTTCTTCGGTGTTGGCACTTACGATATCGCTGACTTGGTTAACCCAGATTTGGAAGGTGAAACCGCCAAACTGATGAAGGCCGATCCTGCCAAGCTGAAGGGTGTCTACGACAAAGTGGTGAATGCGATTACATACGACAACGCCAAAGGCACTGTGACCATGAAGCTGGCGCAGCCTTGGGGGCCTTTCTTGGCCACTGTTGCCCAGAGCTGGGGCTCTATCATGGATAAGAAATGGGTCATCAGCAAAGGTGGCTGGGATGGTACTGAAGCGACTTGGGCTAAGTACTACGGCGTAGCTTCTGCGGACGATCCTTTCACCAGCATTGAGAACGGAACCGGTCCTTTTTCGATGGATCACTGGACGAAAGGGCAGGAAGTTGCTTTGAAGCGATTCGATGGCTACTGGCGCACCACGCCGGCGTGGAAAGGTGGTCCGTCCGGTCCGGCCAAGCTTTCCTCGGTTCTTTTGAAGAACGTCAAAGAATGGGGCACCCGCTTTGCTATGTTCAAAGCTGGTGATGCGGATTGGATTGCTGTTCCTCGTCAGTACGTGACCCAGATCGATCCTTTAGTGGGGGAAATCTGCACTTACCAGGCCACGACCAAAGACTTCAAATGTGCACCGACGGCTAACACCAAAGGCCAGGCCCGTTTAGACAAAGGCCAACCTGAGGTCATTCGTACAGACGTGATGTTCAATTTCGGCATTAAGTAGTCCGTTCTGTTGTCAGCACGCTATCAGCACAGGGCATAGGTACGGCCCTGTGCTGATATGTACTTGAGGGAAAATATGACCCAATACATTATTAGAAGGTTGTTATTACTGCCGCTGCTTCTCTTCGGGGTAACCATTCTCATTTTCGGCATGTTGCAGTTTTTAAGTCCTGCAGAAAGAGCGGCGCTATATATCAAAGATATTCCTAAGAACCCTGAGGCATTGGAAGGGGTAATCCGCAAATATGGGCTTGATAAGCCCATCTACGTGCAATATTGGAACTGGATGGTAGGTACCACAGACCCCGTGACCGGCAAGACAGTCGGTGGTGTTCTACGCGGGGATTTAGGCTACTCCAGAACCTCTTCTGAACCTGTGGTTGATCTTATTGCCCAACGATTTCCTGCTACGCTGGAACTGGCTCTTTGGAGCATGATCCCTATCATTTTCGGCGGTATATGGTTAGGCGTAATTGCTGCTATTAATCATAACAAATGGATTGATCAAGTAACACGCGTTTTTAGTATCATAGGTTGGTCATTCCCTACTTTCGTATTTGGTTTATTAGTGCTTATGATATTTTATGCTCAGTTACAATGGTTTCCGCCAGGCAGACTTTCTGATTGGGCCAATGCCGTGGTGCGATCCAGTAGGTTTCACCGCTATACTTATTTAGTGACGGTTGATGCGTTATTGAACGGGCGCATAGACATATTTTGGGATGCTTTTCGTCACCTGATTCTGCCCATAATAACCTTATCTTATCTTTCTTGGGCATTACTCTTGCGCGTGACCCGCTCCTCGGTCTTAGAAGTGCTGCGCCAAAATTATGTTACGACGGCCAGAGCCAAGGGTTTGAAGGAAAAAACTGTCATCCGTCGCCACGTATTGCCCAATGCGCTGATACCGGTGGCAACCATTGCCGGCTTTACTGTTATCGGCTTGTTGAATGGGGTCGTTATTACAGAAACGGTGTTCAATTACCCCGGAATTGGCTCCGCTGCGGCTAATGCTGCTTTGCAGTTAGATGTGGTCACGGTGCTGGGTTTAACTTTATTTAGCGGTGTCATCATTATATTGACTAATTTATTGGTGGATATCATGTACGCAGTCATAGACCCGCGAGTGCGGTTGGGATAGGAGAAGTAAATGCCACAGCAACCTGAACATGATATAATCAGCCAGGATTGGATGGATGCCGAAGCACGGTTACTCGCTAAACCGCAACCATGGCTCGCTAAGAAAATAGGCGTGGAGAATTACCGAATCGTCCGAGGGTTATACACCAATCCTTTGTCGGTCATCGGGATGATCATGATTTTATTTTTCGTCATCATTGCCGTAGGTGCCCCTGTACTGGCACCGCCCATGCCTAATCGAAACCCGTACCAAATTCCTCGGGATGGTTTCAACCCCGAACCACAGCCTCCCATGACAGAATGGCACAGATTCCAGCCGCCACTGCCTTTTTGGTGGGAACCCGTCATGGGGACTAACAAGTGGAAACATCTTATGGGGACTGCCAGCGGTCAATGGGATATATACTACGGGTTAGTTTGGGGAACGAGAACAGCCTTCAAAGTAGGCCTTATCATCACTTTTACGGTAGTTCTGTTAGGAATTATCGTCGGGGCTTTGTCTGGATTTTATGGCGGTTGGTTGGATAATATCTTGATGAGGATCACCGACATTTTTATGACGTTTCCATTTTTAGTAGCTGCGTTAACGTTTTCTGCCATCCTCGCTCCAAAAGTCGGGAAAGGTATCATGCCGGCCATGATCGCGTTGATAACATTTGGCTGGATGGGCTACGCGCGTCTCATTCGCGGGGATGTGCTTTCGGTCAACGGTCGGGATTATGTTTTAGCCGCGCGTGCCCTCGGCGCATCCGACTTCCGTATCATTATGCGACATATTCTGCCTAACGCGATTTATCCAACATTAGTGATGGCATCCATGGATGTCGGCACTTATGTGCTCTCCTTTGCAGCACTCAGTTTTTTGGGCGTGGGGGTTGAAGTTGGCTATGCAGATTGGGGACAACTCATTAGCTTTGCCCGGGACTGGATTGCGCAACTAGTCACGTATTGGTACATTGTGGTCTATCCCGGTACAGCGTTGGTGCTGTTTGTTTTGGGATGGAACTTAGTTGGCGACGCGGTCCGGGATGTAATGGATCCTCGTTTGCGGGGCGAATCGTAAATAAATACCCATCCATCGGGATGTATTGGGTCGGCAGGCATTTGCCTGTCGACTTTTTTGTCCCACGTTGTCAATGCGCCAATATTTTTTAGAGTATCCGGCATGGGCCTACAGCCTACCTGTGCGGGCACGCAGACAGGCACACCACAGCGGATGAAAATCTCTTGACAAGATTGGGGGTCGCGGGCTTGAGAGGTAATGCAACGTGGATAGGCATGGGGTTAGTTGATGACGGCTGATGGCACCCAGCGACTAAAAGTCACGACAACATCTGCAAAATCGCCCTACGGCGATTAGCTTGCAACCTGCGCAGGCAGGTTTCGCAGTTGTAGCAGTGATTTCTAATCGCCGGACAAGGCAGCCCGCGCTGATCAGCGTTTGATTTTTCGAAGGGGAGGGTAACCGAGGGTATTGCCCTCGGCTACCCTCTAGAGAAGTTTATTTTCAGAGGAGCAACACACCCCCAGAATTGGGGGCCGGGGTGCTATTTTCAATGGGATTATCTTCAGGGTTACTTCTTTAAAACCTACGAGCTTAATACTTTCTTTGCCGCGCACTGTAAGCCATATTGACGCTTTTTTGACCGTGTGCTATAATTTTTGTGATAGTTAGTATTATTGTACTTTCCATTAGTCAAAAAGGGCAATTAGACGCTTAAGGCCTATGACTAAAGTTTGGCCGGCGAGGAGCCCTCTCATGCTCCACGCATCACCTGGTCTGTGGCGGAATAGGTTCTGCGACATGTGCTTCAGTAGCTGAGTTCATCTCGGCCTATGAGGCACAATCTGGATTATCAGTTACTGTTCAAGCTTCTGTTTGAAAGCAATATAATACATCGGTTAGATTTTTGGAGCCGTTGTCAATGATTATCCTGAGGGAAGGCAGACCCATCAAGCTGGCAGACGGACGATAGCAATGGTTGTTTTTTGGGCAGCACCAGAGGAGTATTCTTCCCCAGGTGGATATGGGGCACGGTAACAAGCTTTTAATTTCGTTTCCGCTGTTCCTCCCTGAATTCAGTTTGATGGTACGGAGTTATACTGATCTACTACAACTACACCACTTGTTCTTTGTGCTTAGTTATGAGAGAAAGGAGGGAAGCCTTCGCTACGATTACTGCTGTCGAACATTCGGTCGCGAGTTGTTGTTAAAA
>WFQU01000036.1 GCA_015486845.1 Anaerolineae bacterium
ATTTCGAATTTCGTAATTCAAAATTCGAAATTGCAATTTCTAAATTATCCTTTACTCTTGGTTGTCTTGCCGATGCTGGTAAAGATGGCAAGTAGTTCGCTGGATTCCTGGGAAAGCCGGGCGCGTTCGTTGGCATCGCCGACGCCGGCTTCATCGAAAAGTTCTATCCAATATTGCGTTTCAGCAGCTTCTTTCTCGACAATGCCGATTTTGTTGAGGAAGTCAGCCCGAGAGACGCCCCGATTGGCTTCTCGATAGTTAGCACCAATGGACGTGCCCGCCTTCATCAGTTGATAGCCCATTACTCGCGTCACCGTATTGGAGGGCAAAGATGAAACAAATTGGACCACCCGCAATGCGAATCGCTTGGTGCGTCTTTCTAACTCCCATTTGTCCACACAAGCCTCCTAAATTCTAAATTCGAATTTCCAATTTCGAAATTAGATTAGATCCGCAAAACTCTTTTCCATCTTGCGGAACTGGGAGATACCCAGCCAGAGGAAGAAGGCAACGACCACGAGACTAAGGGCAAAGCCGGGCCAGTAGATCGGACTGTCCCCGCCCAAAATGCACCAGCGGAAACCGTCAATGACCCCGACCATCGGGTTTAGGCTGTAGAGCAAACGCCACCGTTCTGGAATCACGCTGCTGCTAAAGCCTACCGGTGATACATACAGACCTAATTGTACCACAAAGGGAATGACATAACGAAAATCCCGGTACTTCACGTTGAGTGCCGTGATCCAGAGGCCAGGGCCCAGGCTGGCCAACAAAGCTAACAACATAAACAGCGGCAAGAAGAGAATATTCCACCCCGGAGCAAACCGATAATAGACCATCATGCCTACTAAAATAACAAAGCTGATGAGAAAGTCGACAAAAGCGGTGACCACCGTGGCAGCCGGGACAATCAAGCGGGGAAAGTAGACTTTGCTGATCAAATTCGCATTGCCGATCAGGCTATTGGAAGCGCTGCTCAGCGATGTCGAGAAGAAAGACCACGGCAGCATACCGGCGAAAACCATGAGTGCGTAAGGAGCGTTCCCATCACTGGGCAGCTTGGCCAGGCGGCCAAATATTACCGTAAACACAACCATCGCCAGGAATGGCCGTATGACAGCCCAGGCCACCCCGATGATGGTCTGCTTGTAGCGCACAGTTATGTCCCGCCAGGCCAGGATCAGGAAGAGTTCCCGATAATGCCAGATGTCAGTCCAATAGTTCTTTTCAGCGCGGCCAGGCTCGAGAATGAGGACACGTTCCTCGGAAGAAGAAACTGCCTTAGACACAGGAAATGCTTGGGTACTCATAAACTTAACTCTTGTCGTATATCACAACAGATCAATACCATTCAATCATCCCTTACAATCTATCCTCGAATGCTGTCTACGCCTCAAACCCAAACCACTCCTTCGCCTTGCTCACATCCAACTTCCGTCGCGGCCGGCCATCAGGTTTGTCAATACGCCATACTATTTTACCCTCAAACCCCTTCGAGTACACAATCGTCTCCGGCAGATTCGTGATGCTGAACCATAACCCCTCAGCTTTCTAACCTCGTGGAATAGAACACTGATGTGTGCTAATCCCACTGATCTTTATAGGTCAAACAGAGTGCTGATACCGCTGATACGGGTTCCCACTTTCCACCTGCCATTCTCCACTTTCCGCCCCTCTGCTTAGTGGCAAGACCAGCGTCTTAGCCAGATCATCCGTCCCGGCTAACAAGCAGCCGCCAGCAGATCGGGATAGCCCAGTCTAACCATGGGTACAGATGCACCCCGAACATGCATCTTCAATAGCAAGACTTCTGCATCACGATTTGATCACTTCTCACTAAACATCTTCCTCCCCACCCCGCCACCACTCGATAACAAAAGATAACATCATCCCCAGCATTAAACCAACGATACCAGCAAGAACTGTATTGAACGATCGCCTGCTAGTGGTGGGAACCCGAGCTGGTTGAGGAATATCCGCGCCCGCCTCGACCGCATTCTGCAACTCTTCTCTATGCGTCTTTGCAGCCACCAACTTAGAATCCAAACCCCTTAGCTTTTGCTGGGCTAAGTCGACACTGTTCTGTAATTTTTCTTCTTGCACTTCAGAAACAAGCAACTTCACCCGCAATCCATTGGCTTGCTTCCAGACGCCAGACAAAGATTCCTGAATAGCGCTCTTCTTCGCTTGCAATACTTTGGCAAGAGCGTTCAGTGTTTCTATGCCACCGGCGTTAGTTTTATCGGACAGAAAAGTACCAGAGGGGACCGCTGACACCGGAGAACTCGACATAACGTTAGTCGCAATCCCCGCGATCATCAAAGCATCAACAGGGGAGAGCTTGCTTTCGGGAGGCAAGCCGGCGAGACGGTTCTTCAACAAGGATATATCGTTCAACAAGTATTCTACATGCCTCGATTGCGCCTCATACTCAGCAGCCATACGATTCAAAGATTCGAGATCAGCCTTTTTTGATAACGCCTTGTCGTCGATCTGGAATGTCAATAAAGCTTTCCTGGACTTTTGGAGGTCCGCCTGAGTCTCCTCAATCTGGTTACGCAACGTGGCCATGTCCTGATCCGAAGTGCCATTCAGTACTAACAGCTTTTTCTGAGCCTCTTTCAGGAAAGTCTGGCGCCACACACGCAATACCTGCGAAGCTGTATCTGCACTACCGGAAGTTACAGTCAGTATCACGGCACGCCCAACAGTATCTGCTTTAGCCTTCATCATCCCTTTCAGACCGGACAAAGAAATTACCCGCAAATGCGAGGCCCTAAGCTGTTCATATGCTCTCTGCATTACACTATCGCTGGTAGCCAACGCAGATAGCATTTTCACATTTGCAGCCCCAATAGGCATAACAACAACAGTCGAGGAAACTTGGTACTTTTCAGGTACAGGCTTCAGGGAAGAGAAAACGAATGCAGAAAGAGCAGCTATCATTGCTATTCCAATGGTCAGCCACCACCATTTCAGAAGCGTCCTCACAAGTTCTCGCAAGTCGATTTCGTCATCCCAACAAGGGTCGTTTTCGGGTGTTGAAGTTGTATCTTTCATCTGCTATTTCTCTCCTGATGATTTTGGGTAAACCCCACCGTTCTGTTACGACAGCAACGGCAAACTATGAATGCGAACGCTTTGGGAAATTCATTCGTCAATGAACGTCTTGATACCACAGCAATTCCAAAGTGGACGAGCCAGAACCAAAAGCATGATGCGGAGCCGCTGAGGCGCAGAGATTAAAATCAAGGCCAAGCCGGCAATATGTGTCAGCACCAAAGGCTATTAACAGTTTCGAGAATCACCGCTGTGCTTAGTCTATCACACCTGATCACAGGATTAAAGACTGCTGGCCCGGCGGATGATGCCGTGGACTTCATAACCCTTGGCCAGCAAGAACTCGGATAGATAAATGGGACGCTGATACCGCTGATTTTGATTTAGGGGTCTACTTTTCAACAGAAAACCACTCTTCCCGAGAAACGCCAGCCTGCCGCAATAATCGACGAAGAAATCCGACGCTGATATCACCCGTATGAGGATTCGGGATAATCACGGTCACATCCCCGCGCCGCATTTGCGGATGCCTTCCCCCCGTGTAGGGGCCTTCGAACCCCAACTGTCGCAGCCTTCTCACAAATTCCTTTTGTGAAACAGGCGTCACTCTTGGCATGATCAGGCTGCTCCAGCGATGCGATTAAGGTCTATGCCATCCAATACCGGAATGGGCAAACCCATGCGCAAACGCAGGGCCAGCCAATCACTCAGAGCTTCCCGCAGTTCTCGCCGGCAACCTTCCAGAGTTTCGCTTCGCGCCCAAACTCCCTGGATGCCAGGAATCTCTCCCCAATAGGAACCGTCATCCTCGATGATCTCGTATCCGGCGTGTTCCATGGCTCTATCGATATAGCTTGCAAGCATAATTTGTCTCCTGACGATAATGATTCGATATGGGCATTATACCACAGGAGCTTTCATCGCCCGCTCCGCGACCCCCAGCGCCTCGACCGCGGTCGGACCGTTGCGCCCTATTCTCATTTCACGGAAAACCATTCATCCAGCGACACGCCCGCCTGCCGCGACAGACGTATGAGCAGATTGGCCCCAATGACGCTGCGATGAGGATTCGGCAAGATCAGACGTCGATTGCCTCGCAACATAAATTCATGATGCCCCCCGGCATACGGCCCCTCAAATCCCAACGTTCTCAGACGTTTGCTAAAGTCCCGCCGATAAACAGGCGTCAGGTGCTTCGTCATCACGCGGCCCACAACTCAGGAGGGCGAATTTCAAGACCATCAAGAGCTGAGATTGGCAAACCTTTTGCCAGGCTAAAGAGGAGCCAATCCTCGAGAGCCCTGGCAAGATTGCGGCGACAGGCTTCAAGCGTCTTCCCCGTTGCCCACACGCCGGATAATTCGGGAATTTCACCATAATAGGGCTCTTCATCATCGATGATTTCGTAATGAGCATGTTCCATAGCTTTATTGACATATTCGATCAGCATAATCTACCTCCAAACGACATTATACCACATCGTTTTTTCTCTTCATCGCTCGATCTGCGACCCCCGGCGTCTCCACCACGGTCGGAAGGATTGCCGCTCCCGCACGATGCACCGTGATTGATAGCGTTTACTTTGCGTTCATCTACGTCGATGCCGACCACCGGGAAACCGGCCTCGGCAAAGGCCATGGCCAGTGGCAAGCCCGCATAGCCCAGGCCGATAATGGTGTCATAGGTTGCTGATCCTCTGTCTTTTTATTAGGCCGCTGATGGCGCGATGCACGCTGATCTTTTTGGATCAAATGAGACGCTGATCTTTTTCTTCCTTTCTCATCTGCCTACCATCGGCGTCGCGCACAGCGCAAGGGCCTGCACCCTATCCCTGGACATAGCCGCACGAGACTATCGCACGGCCTGTCCCACCACACATGGGCGCGGGAGACCCTCTACTGTCACACTACCCAGTAGCACACCGACCTAACGACGGCCAAACACTTTATATTCCACCCCCTTGGGAGCAATGGCTACGACCAAACCAGGGTGACACTGTGTTGAAAAGAATTCTTGAAAAAGACACGACGCATCATCGCCATCGCAAGGCGCATGTTAAGACATAACAAGGCCTTTGTCAAGTCTATACGCAATGAGCCAGGCTCACAATTCCAAATCTAACGAGGAATGTGAAAAAAACTTTTTAGAAGTTCGACTTCTGCGAGAAGTCGAACTTCTAAACACGGCGTTCTGGCTTGTCCAGGTCAGGAACGGATGCGAGCTACAACAGGTGTGTACCACGCATGAGTGTCGCTGTCACCCACTGCCACCATGCGCAACCTGTTGCCAGAAGGGCCATTTTATCTCGGCAAAATAGAGGGCAATGAAGATCGGGAAGATGCGCACGGAGAAAAAATTCGTTTGACTCAAAGACACAATTATCAAACCAGCGGCAACTACCAACAGGGCTTTTTCGTCATAAAACCCCATCGGAAGGCGCCAAACCGGATTGAGAAGCTCTATCCACATCATCGCATAGACGATCAAACCTATGGGGCCGTACCACACCAACGCGTAACCAAACTCCATATCAACCTGGGGGCCGTTGCCGGGGCCTAACCCCAATAGCGCCCCTTCACGGTAGACCTGGGCAAGGCCTGCTCGGAAATTAGCCAGTTTGACGGCGAACGATCCTCCTTGGCGCATGCCTTGCACAATGCTGTCCAGGGGGATATTGATGATGAAGCGCTGAATCGTAAACAGCACTAAGAAAGCAATCAGGCTCAGATAAATCAGTTGCTTGCTATTCAAACCATGGTTCGTCCAGCTCAAGAAACCAGCCACGACGAATGCCCCGATAGCACCGATAAAAGTGGCGCGTGATCCGGTCAGGACAATACCGGCCAGCAATATGAACGTGGCAAATATGACCATGAACAGCGTGAGGAATCGTTGCCGTTGCGTGCCGGGGGTATCGCCTTGGAACAACGCGAATAGCTTCCACGCGACCAGACCCAGTGGTATGAGCAGGAACGAGCCGGCCACATTAGCATTCCCAAAGCTGCCGCCACCACTGAAAGAATGGCCACATTTCAAGGCAGTGGTAGCACAAGAAAACTGCACCCCGCCGCCGTAAAAAGTGGCGAATACCCAATTAGGACCTGTCGCACCGAAATACTGGAAAAAAATCAAGCCAGCTGTGACCAGGCCAGCGAAAATAATCGCCCCCCGTATCCACGCCTGGCTCTTCCGAGAGGTTACATGCGCAAAAGCGAATGCCACTAAAACGTACTTGAACAGACGCAATGACTCTTTGTACATGCGCCCCAGTTCGCCCGTGTGAAGGTTACTCACCAGAGCGCTGAGGAGAACTATGAACAGGAAGAGATAACCGACAATCATTATTCCCTCGAAGGGAAAATATAACGTCTCTTCGTCGCGCCGTTGCCAAAATCGCCTGAGCACAATTACGATGACGGCCAACAAGAGGATGAGATCATCATAGCGTACTAAGGCCCGACGGCCCGGCATCGGCGGCGCCAAAACCACTGCCAGCACATACAGTACGCCTAATAACGCCAACAAATTGCGCAGCGCAGCACTTCCCTTGGGGCAAATTGGCCGCGTAAAATTTCGCAAAGCAGCTATCATCAAAATCAAATGCCTCTCGAACGTTCTCCGACGATAATGTCTACCATTTTGGCATACGGCGCGGCACGCAAGCGCTTAGCAATCAATGCAGCACCTCGACGTGCTAAATCTAACCGAAGTTTCTGATTTTGTAAAATCAAGGCTGCAGCTGTTGCGAAGGCAGCCGGCGAATGCGGATCGAAGAAGTAAGCCGCATTTCCGCAAATATCGTGGGCATACGGCCGGTCGGCGGCCAACACTGGAATGCCCACACGCATTGCTTCTAGCATCGGCAAACCAACCGTTTCTACCAATGAGGGCATCACCACGGCTGTCGCTAACCCGTATGCTTTCCACAAACGAGCGCCATCCAAGTAACCTAAGCACACCACGCCGGGCACGCTACATACCGGGTGGTCAAGTGCCAAGGTCAGGAAAAGCGTCACCCCCGGCACTATTTCTCGTAGCTGTGTTAGACCACGCACTATTGTGCCAAGGTTCTTTTGCGGCGCGTCGCTACCGACGTAAAGCAATCGCAAGCCAGCGGGCACCGCCTCCATTGGCTCTATGGAGATCTTTTCGCCATGAACAGGTTCTGGTGGTGACGGTTGAACGACTTCGATACGTTCATCCGGCAGTTGAAAATCGCGCCGGACCCACGATTTCATCGTCGCCGTCTGGACCATGACAACGCTGGCAGAGCGCGCTGAACGCTTCATTAGTACCTTAAGTAGCCACAAACGCAGCCTCTGGCGCGGCGTGCTGGCCCGGTATATCTCGCCGAAAAATGGTTTGGATTGTTGAATGAAAGTAACATGCGGGATCTCACCGTGCAGCCGGCCCGTACCGGACATACAAAACAGAACATCTGCGCCGGCTTCTCGACAAGCCCGGTCCAGACCACGCTCGAACCAATAAAGCCGGTATAAGTAAGAATGCTCAGCGCGCGGCCGCTCGACAGACCGAATTTTAGGATCCTCAGGCAAAGCGAAAGCCCGGACAGAACGGGGAGAACAAAAAACGGTGAGCCGGGCTACGCGAGGATCGTGCACCGCCGCTTTGAGAAAATCTAATAATACAGTGGCCGCGCCACTGTGTTTGAACCCAACCGCATCAATCGCAATATGCACTATATCACTCAGCGACAACTAAGCCAGCAGCAAAGATACTGCTGCATTCAAGAGAGATGCACTCCCGCGGAGCTGCGAAATCACCAAGGTAAGCGGTACTCTTACCATTCTCCCTTTTCCACTCTCCACTCTCCACTCTCCACTCTCCACTCTCCACTTTCCACTCTCCACTCTCCACTTTCCACTTTCCACCCTCCATTTACAGCCAAGGCACAGCCGGCTTAGGCTTTTCTTCACGACGCGAGCGCACGATAGCCAACAAATATCCCGCCGCGCTCTCACCCGTAATAGCTTGCGCCCAATTCTTGATGTGCGAACGGGTGGCCGGGGACGGTTTCCCCATCGCTATGTGTCGCGCCAGCGCTTCTGCCAGACTGGATGCAGACTCAGCGCGGAATATACTTCCCCGTTCATGATTATGCAAGAGATCAGCAGCCCCAGCCAGATCGCTACAAATAACCGGCACACCTCGCATCAAAGCCTCGTTAACGACAGCACCCCAGCCATCCATCCGGCTGGGCAAAACCAACAAGTCTTGCTGCGCCAACAAGCGCATACTCTCTCGATTGGGCAAAGCTCCGTGGAAATGCACCTGTTTGTCGATCTCTAAACGATGAGCCTGCGCTTTGAGCCGGCCACACGCCGGGCCGTCGCCAACAATGTGCAAACGCCACCTCGTATCGCTCAAATTGTGGAGCGCTGTCAGGAGAATGTCTAACCCTTTCAAACGAACGCAACGCCCGACAAAAATGATGTTGAAAGTCTGCGCGCCGGCAGAGTGTGCCGACTCAGTCGGTTCAACACTTTCAGGCGGTTCCACAAAATAGCCAAACGGGAAAAGTTTCTCCTCCGGATAACCGCACCAACGGAACCAACGCCTGCCAAGGTGGCCAACCGCCAAGATAAAATCGATCCGGTGACCGAAACGCAGGCGATCGATGTTACATCGACCTTTGCGTAGCCAACCCTTCACGCCGGTCCACCACGCCGTTTCAGCATAAATCCCGATCTGCACATCGGTAGCGATGGCTCGGCGAAAAGCGCGCCAGACCAGCGGATAGCCCCGCGTGCCAGAAAAGACATGCACTGAGTGCTCAGGCATTTCCGCCAGCAAACGATTGATCATATTGTCATCGGGAGATAATACCCGCACTGCTTTCCCGAAATCAGGCTGTTCCCATCCGGACTTTTCCCGCCACGGCGGTATGTCGTTCTGCCAAACTAATGTCACGTGCAAGCCTGGATGCTCCGCCAGTGCACGAATAAGAGCAGATTGATGCGGACTGGGAAAATTTTGCCAAAAAATAATACGCTCTTCCATTAGTAGCACTCCACAATGCGCTGAAACCTAACTCAAGAATAACCCGATTCAAATAGCTCAGGCAGACCAGTCTACATGCAGCACACAGAGCGGCCCCTAACCTGCGGTTGCCGGGGTAACACCTATGATACCACAATGGCAGATACAGCAATTATTTTCCCGTTCGCCGAGGTCTGTCATAGACCGGCCCGTGATAGCTGTCCCAAGCGGGGTGCGGTTTCGATCGCAGCTGGGGCGGATAACTAAGGTTGGCCCCCTTTTTGGCCGAAGCAATTTCCTTCATGGACATCGGGGATTGCTTCGCCGCGCTCGCGATAACAGCGCTCATGGCTGTATTGATTTCCCCTTGCTGAATGTGTAACGAGACGGCAGTTCAGTTTTAGACGATACCTAAGCAACTTGTGAATACGTCTTTGCGTCGCCCAGCGAAAAAGTACGTAACGGCTCGGTTCCCCCAACCATAGGACGCAAATTACGCAAGTAAACGCTGATTTCTGCTGAGCTTTTCTAATTTATCTACATGAAATCTACGCAATCAGCGTTCTATTTGACTATAGATGAGCAGTCACAGAAATTCTTACTTTGCACCGGCTTGTGCAAGGATCATTACAAAGACAAAGCCGAGCCTGAGATCATTTGACTGGCACCTTGGACACTAATAGCGCTCCGCCCTCTGTGTTTGTACAGCGTTCCTATCAATGTTAGAATATGGGATACTTAATTTGCTATCTAAAACTAGACCAAATTCCTGCCCATAGTAAAACAGGTGTAACGACTTAGCCTGTCTCGCCCGGCGCTTGGAAAGCGCTGTAACTATTACGAAACCGGCCTGCGCAAATTACGTACCAAACGCCGCAGGGCAATTTTGCAGATATTGCCGTTATTGTTGCTGGGCTGCGTCGTTACAAACAGATCAAGTTATATGGGCACCGCGAATATGTTTTGCGGACAGCCACCACCCATTTTCGGCATGTCAAAACAGAACATGTTCAAGACATCTATTTCAGACACATCCAGGAAGGAAAGCATGAAGCAAAAAATCGATAAAGCCTTAGTGGCTCTGGACATACACCCAGTACTGGTAGATATCGGCGCATCGGGCGCCCCGCCGCAAATATGGGAACCCATCGCCCATTGCGCAACCTACGTTGGCTTCGACCCCGACCGACGTGAACTACGCGATATCCCTGACGGACAGTTTGCGCGCTCAATTATTGTCAACGAAGCGGTGACAAGTGTATCCGGTCAGGACGAGGCCCATTTCTATCTTACCCATTCTCCCTATTGTTCCAGCACGTTGCACCCGAATACAAAGTCGCTGGACAACTATCTTTTCGCCGATCTATTCGCAGTGGAGGGAGAAGCTTCTGTTCCCGCATCTACCATGAGTGCGGTGCTCAATCGGTTGAGCCTGTCTGGTATTGACTGGTTCAAGACGGACTCACAGGGCACTGATCTCCGCCTGTTCAAAAGCTTACCCAACGAAGCGCGTTCGCGAATTCTGGCGGTTGATATCGAACCCGGTTTAACAGATTTCTATGTGGGTGAAGACGTATTTGTGGATAGCCATGCCTACCTCACCCAGAACGGCTTCTGGCTCTCAAATCTAAACGTCTGCGGCACAGTTCGAATGTCGCGCTCCACGCTGGCAGTGGTCAATGGTCATGGCATTCCACTGGACGAACGTCTTGCCCAGCGCACCGTGCGAAAGAGCCCCGGCTGGTGTGAGGCAAGGTATTTTAGATCCATCGACTGGTTGGCGAAAAGCAATTTTTCTAAAAGAGAGTATGTGCTGCTGTGGGTGTTCGCTCTAATGGACGGCCAACTTGGATTTGCTCTTGATGTAGGGGTCGCGTATGGGCAGACTTTCGGTCCAGACAAGATGTCTCAGTTTATGGAAACAGAGCCCGTCACGCTCATGAAACGAATTCACAGAAAGCACCATATCTTTCGGCAATTCAGAAAGATATGGAACCATATTCCTATATTATTTCCGAAGCGAACATTTTGATCTGTTTATGCCCTCGAAAAGGCCATTGCGTTCACAATTCATTTTTCTCCCTTGAAAATAAGACCCCACCC
>WFQU01000037.1 GCA_015486845.1 Anaerolineae bacterium
ATGCCCTGAGTGGTCTGGTAGATGCCAACGTCACCGCCCCGGTCATTGCTTGCCCTCCATACTCAGACCGTTTCGCCGGCGCGGATGTTTTCTCATCCCTGCGCATGCCCGGCGGCGTGGCCCCTGCCGTCGTTTTGGAACCAGCCAACGCAGCGCTGGCTGCGGCGAAAATTCTCGCCCTGAGCGATAATGAGCTGGCTAAGCGGGTGCGCACTTTGCAGCAAGAAGCCACTACACAGATCGTCAGGGACGATAGGGAGCTTGACAAACATGGACGGAATGTGTAAAGGGCTACACGAAGCATGTGGTGTTTTTGGTATCTACGCTCCCGGCCGAGACGTGGCACGCGTCTCATTTTTCGCTCTTTACGCTTTGCAGCACCGGGGACAGGAAAGTGCGGGCATTGCCACATCCGACGGGCATTTAGCTTACCTTCACAAAGGTATGGGACTGGTAGCCCAGGTTTTCAACGAGGAGAACATGCGCCCTTTGCAAGGTCACATGGCTATCGCCCACAATCGCTACTCTACTACCGGAACGGTGTCCCTACGTAACGCCCAACCTTATTTAATTGAGACTTTACACGGTCCTTTGGGCATTGCGCACAACGGTAACCTGACCAATGTAAATAAGCTCAGGCTGAAACTGCTGCAACGGGGCGTTGGCCTGGTTTCCGGCAGTGACAGCGAGGTCATCACCCAGATGCTGGCGTTTCCACAACAAAGCAATAGTTGGGAGGTGCGCATAGCCGCTTTCATGGCTGAAGCGGAAGGTGCTTATGCATTGACTATCCTCAGTAAAGAGGCCGTTTTCGGTGTGCGTGATCCGTGGGGATTGCGGCCTTTAGTCCTGGGTGAATTTCCCAACGGAGGCTGGGCGCTGGCTTCAGAATCATGTGCTTTGTCCACCATTGGAGCAAAATTAGTACGAGAAATAGAGCCCGGGGAAATCGTTCGCTTAGATGCCGCTGGCGTCACCTCGACTCAAGGGCAACCATTACGACAAAGGGCGTTGTGCATTTTCGAATATGTTTATTTTGCTCGTCCCGACTCTATTTTGGAAGGCCAGGCTGTGCATTTAGTGCGCCAACGGCTGGGTGAGGAGCTGGCCCGGGAAGCACCGGTCGAGGCCGATATCGTCATCGGCGTGCCCGATTCGTCTACCCCAGCCGCTATCGGTCTCGCCAACGCCCTGGACATCCCTTTCACAGAAGGCCTTACCAAGAACCGCTACATTGGCCGGACATTCATTCAGCCAGACGACCGGTTGCGTCAGATGGGCGTAGCCCTGAAATTCAACGCTTTAGATGCAAATCTGGCCGGCAAACGGGTGATCATGGTGGACGATTCCATCGTACGCGGCAACACCGCGGGGCCACTGGTGCGGTTATTACGGCAGGCGGGGGCTAAGGAAGTGCATGTGCGTGTCTCTTCACCCCCGGTCCGCCATTCTTGTTTTATGGGCGTGGACATGGCCACCCAAGAAGAACTCATTGCCCACCGGTTGGATGTAGAAGGGATACGGCAACACATTGGCGCCGATTCCCTTCACTACCTGAGCTACGAGGGAATGATACGGGCCGTGAACGCCGGCGCCCCCCGGCCGATGACTTATTGCACCGCCTGCTTCAGCGGCCGCTACCCGGTGCCGTTGGATGAAGCATGGCTACAGCAGCGGAAAAGCCGGAAGGAATCGTTCGAAACACTGCGGGGGTAGGATGCTACGCAATACGCACCACGCAATACGCACTACGGAACGCGCAATACGCAATACGTACTACGTGTTCCGTGTTCCGTGGTGCGCAGTGCGTATTTCTATTGGCTGCAATTTGTGAGGTAAATCATGAAACGACGGCTACTAATCGTTGGCGGCGGAGGGCGTGAGCACGCCCTGGCCTGGAAGCTAAACCAATCACCTGAAGTTGGGGTCATCTATGTCGCGCCGGGGAACGGTGGCACCGAGCAAATGGGAGGAATCGTCCATAATGTTCCCATCGCGACCACTAACCTGCCCGATCTGCTGCGCTTTGCCCAGGAAAAAGAGGTAAATTTGACTATTGTTGGCCCGGAAAACCCACTGGCGGCTGGTATCGTCGATCAGTTCACGGCTGCCGGGTTGGCTTGTTTCGGGCCAAGCCAGGCCGCTACCCAAATAGAAGCCAGTAAAGCTTTTGCCAAGCAATTCATGCGAGAGTGGAGTATCCCAACTGCCGACTTCGCAATTTTTGACGATTACCAGGCTGCCCATACTTACCTGAAGGGACGTTCAGAAGGTCCGGTAGTGGTCAAAGCCAGCGGTCTGGCTGCGGGCAAAGGGGTTTTTGTCTGCCAAACGCGAGCAGAAGCCCAGCAAGCGCTGGCACAAATAATGGAAAAGCGGATTTTTGGCGCTTCTGGCAGTCAGGTGGTCATCGAAGAAATGCTACGAGGTGAAGAAATCTCGGTATTGGCTTTCAGTGATGGCAAGACCTTGCGCGTCATGCCGCCAGCTCAGGATCATAAGCCGGTGTACGACGGCGACCGCGGGCCTAATACAGGTGGTATGGGGTGCTATGCGCCGGTACCCCAGGCGGACGACGCTTTGCTAAAAACTATCAAGGATACGATCCTGCAGCCGGCCATCGCCGGTATGGCTGCCCGGGGAACGCCTTACGTGGGCGTGCTTTACGCCGGATTGATCCTGACTCACGACGGCCCCAAAGTGCTGGAATTCAACTGCCGCTTAGGTGATCCAGAAACGGAGGTGTTGCTCCCGCTGCTGGAAACGGACTTTTTGCCGATCGCGGACGCCTGTTTAGCCGGTCAATTGGATCGGTTGGATATACACTGGCGCACGGGTAGTTGTGCCACAGTTATTATGGCTTCAGGGAGGTACCCGGGCACCTACCGCAAAGGGCTACCCATTAGCGGCGTGCAGGAAGCGGAAGCACTGCCGGGGGTCATCGTCTTCCATGCCGGAACCCGACCGGAAAACGGAAAGCTGCTCACCAATGGTGGGCGTGTTCTGGCAGTCACAGCCGTCGGCTCGGACCTGCCGAGGGCCCTAGCTCGCGCTTACGATGGGGTGGAACGGATCCATTTTGAGGGAATGCACTACCGGCGAGACATTGGCCGCAAAGGATTGCAGCACCTGGGCATGACGTACCAACAGGCCGGCGTAGACTTAGATGCCGGCAGCCAGACCATTGCCCTGATCCGGCCGTCTGTGGAATCTACGTACACGCCGGCAGTGCTGGCCGGCATTGGCGCTTTCGGTGGTCTCTTCGCCGCTGACGCTCTCCAGAGAATGCAAGCACCGGTGCTGGTGGCTTCCACAGACGGCGTGGGTACTAAAACCGAGGTGGCCGTCCGCATAGGCCGCTTCGCTGGACTGGGCCGGGATATTGTGCACCACTGCATCAATGACATTCTGTGCCATGGTGCACGGCCGCTCTTCTTCCTGGATTACATGGCCAGCGGGCACTTGCGACCGGAGGTGGCGGCGGAAGTTGTGGAAGGAATTGCCGCGGCTTGCCGTGCGCACGACTGCGTACTCCTAGGCGGCGAAACGGCAGAGATGCCGGACGTTTACCGGGGGAATGCCGTCGACTTGGTGGGGACGGTAATCGGAGTGGTGGAGCGGGAGCGGATCATTGATGGCAGCCGCATCCAGCCCGGCGATCAGCTTTTGGCTTTGCCGGCCAA
>WFQU01000038.1 GCA_015486845.1 Anaerolineae bacterium
ATCGCCCAGTTGCATCTGGCGGAATACATCCACGCGCCGGGGCGGGTGGACAATGCGTCGTTGCCTGACTATTTCTGCGCCGCGGACTTGTATGTTAGTTCGGCACTGAGCGATGGCACTTCGATCTCGCTTCTGGAAGCGATGGCTTGTGGATTGCCCGTTGTGGTGACCGACGGTTTTGGTAATCTAGAGTGGGTGCAACCGGGGGTAAACGGCTGGTTAGCGGCGCCTGGGGATGCGACGGCACTGGCCGATGTGTTGGTCAAAGCTTTAGAGATTACCCCAGAACAGCTTTTGCGGATGCAACAAGCGAATATTGCCCTCGTTCAGGCGAAGGCTGACTGGCAAAAGAATTTCCCGCAGTTGCTGCGACTGCTTCAGCGGGTAGCCCACAGGAGCGCAGATGATTGAAGCTGTTATGCTTTGTTGTGACGAATTTTGTGTCTGTTCTGTGAAAATGGATCAGGGTTGTGCACGATATTATCGTGTCGGGGATGGAACATGAAAGTTGCTGTTATTGTGCTGTATGCTACTGTTATTCCTCACTTCGAGACGAATCTCGAGATTATTCAGAAACATTTGGACCAGGGTGACGAGGTGACGGTTTTATCCTGCTCGGCCGACTTGCTGGCGTGCGACGCTAATCCTTTTCACGATGCCGCTATTTGTGTCGCTTGCATGGACAGGCGGAAGCGGGGGCTCAAGCTGCTTTCTGGAGAAGTGCGCGACGAACGCTTGTTGAGCTACCTGGACGCCGCGGCCCGGCAGGCGATGCAGAGCCTGCAAGTGAGATTCTCTTCTGTGGAAGAACTGAAAGCCTATCATGTCGATGGTTTTGATATTGGCTATGCAGTGTTATCGTCTTTGGTTTCACGTTTGCGGAATCCAAATCCTGACATGCAGTCTAACGCTGCTTTGATCGAAAATTACATACATTCAGCGTTCGCGATCTACCGCAGTTTACTGAATTATTTAGGGCAAAACGAGGTAGATAGCGTGTATGCTTTCAACGGCCGCTTTGCCCCGTTGCGTGGGGCGTTGCGTGCTTGCCAGAAAGTCAGTGCCCCCTGTTTCCTGCATGACCGTGGCCAAGACCTGCAACATTATGCTTTGTTCCCCAATTATTTGCCACATGACCGGATTGCCATTGAAGAGCGCATACGCCGACAATGGGCAAAAGCTGCCACGGATCCGGATAGAGAGCAAACAGCAACCCAGTTCTTTCTCGAGAGGGCTAACGGCGTGGTGCAGGCTCGGCAATCCTTTGTTCAGGGGCAGCAAAAAGGACTTCTCCCCGATAATTGGGATGCTACGAAGAAGAATATCGTGTTATTCACTTCTTCTGAAAGTGAATTCGTAGCGATTGGCGACATATGGCGCAATCCACTTTATCCAAACCAATTGGCCGGCATTGAATCTATCATCCATTCTCTGGCGCATCAGCACGATAATATGCACCTCTATGTGCGCATGCACCCTAACCTGCGGGGCATGCGCGATGAGCAGACAGTCCGGCTACGTAATTTGCAGGCCGATTTCTTGACGGTCATTCTCCCCGAGAGTGAAATCAGCACTTATGCTCTCGTGCAGGGGGCGGATGTCGTGCTGACATTTGGTTCCACAATGGGCATTGAAGCTGTATTCTGGGATAAGCCCTCTATTCTGGCCGGGGTTTCATATTATCGCCATTTAGGAGGCACGTATAACCCTGCCACGCACGATGAACTGATAGCGCTGTTGACAACGACTGATTTACCGCCCAAAGGCAAAAAGGCGGCGCTTATGTTTGGCTACTACATGAAAACTTTTGGCATACCATTCGAGTATTTCCGGGCTAATGGTATTTTTGACGGGGAGTTCAAGGGCCGGCGCATAAAGCTCTCGCCCCGGGCAGCCTGGGCTGTTCGTTTGTTGAATAGAATCACGCCTGTTGGCAAAATGGCTAACTGGCTGTTATACCGGATGACGCGAAAAAAGCTGATTGGTTCTGTTTCTGGCGAGCGTCACCCGTGATGGTTTATCATTTTAGCACTTATACAATAGGCGGCGCGGCCATTGCCGCACGGCGTTTACACGATGCGCTGGGCCAGTTCGGCGTCGACAGTCGTTTTTATTACGGCAACCAAAGTCCAGGGGTGAAAGACCCGAGTTATATTGTATTCGATCCGTCCCCTCGCAAACATTCTGTGGTTGCTGTGGCCTCCAATGCTCTGGACATCAGGCGGCAGATTCTGCGCTGGCGGCGTCGGCAGAAGCTGCACCATTATACGGCCGGCAAATGGGAGGGATACGAAGGACTTAGTTATCCGCGGCTGGCCGAACGAACGCCGCTGAGCCTGGCCGGTGCGCTGCCCGATGTCGTGCATTTGCATTGGATATCCGATTTTATTGATTATCCGAGCTTTTTCGCTTCGCTCCCTGAAGGTTTGCCCATCGTCTGGACTCTGCACGACATGAGCCCGTTCACGGGGGGGTGCCACTATGCCTGGGATTGTCAAAAATTCGAGAGTGTTTGCGGGGATTGCCCTCAGTTGAACGACCATCGTTCTGCCAAAGACCTGGCCAATGAAGGATGGCGCATTAAGCATGACGCCTTGGCCGGCAAGACCATTCACGTTGTGGCAGATAGTTATTGGTTGGAACAACAGGCGAGAAAGAGCTCTCTCTTCGCTCACGCCAACTCTTTTCGCACTATTCACTACGGTTTGGATGCTGATCAGTTTGTGCCGAGGGATAAATCTGTTTGCAAACGTGCTTTGGGCATCCCGGCAGACCAATTTGTTATCTCCTTTGGAGCGCAATCCATCGATACCCGGCGCAAAGGCTTGCGTGAACTAATGGCTGCGTTGCGGTCACCGACTGGTCAGCACATCACGGCGCTCGTGTTTGGGCAAGGCGACTTTGCCGGGGATGCTATTCCGAATTGTGACTTGAGACCATTGGGGCGTATTGAAACGCCGGAATTGTTGTCGCTTGTTTATTCTGCCGCCGACCTTTTTGTGATACCATCCCTCTATGAAGCGTTCGGGCAGACAGCTATGGAAGCGATGGCTTGTGGTACGCCGGTGGTGGGATTTGATACCGGCGGTATCCCGGACATCGTGCAGGATGGCCGGACAGGATTGCTGGCCAAACGAGGCGACTCGGTTGACTTAGCGCACAAGATCCAGTGGATGATTGCGCATCCTTCCGAACGTGTGGCGATGGGGCGCAACGGCCGGCGCCTTGTGGAAGAAGAATTCACGTCGGCAGTTCAAGCACAACAGTATGCCGAATTGTACCGAGAAGTGACCGGCGCGGATAGGGGGGAAAATGCGTAGTCCAACATTATCTGAACTTCCCATTCCCGAAAACAGGAAGACCGGCTGGCCGTGGACGGAGGAGAATCAGCAGTTATCGGACAGAATGCCTGGGGGAGCGTCGTGGCCTTTAGTGAGTATTGTTACGCCTTCCTACAACCAGGGAAGCTTTATCGAAGAAACTATTCGTTCCGTATTACTACAGGGATACCCTAACCTTGAGTACATCATCATTGATGGCGGTAGCACTGATGATAGCGTGGAGATTATTCGTAAGTATGCGCCTTGGTTGTCGTATTGGGTAAGTGAGCCGGATAACGGTCAGGCGCATGCCATCAACAAGGGCTTCAAGATGGCTCATGGGGAGTTGCTGACATGGTTGAATTCGGATGACATATACGTTGGTCGTTCTATTATCGGACGGATTGTGGAGATATCTCGTGCCTATCCGGAAGCAGATGTCATTACCGGTAGCGGTATTTTGCTAAATGAAAAAGGGCATTGGATTCACTCTGTAGATGTACAGGGGAAATATGCCTATTATCGGCATTTGCGTTATCGGGATACTATATTTCAGCCTGCTACATTTTTTAAGAAATATGTCGTGGAGGCTATTCCGCTGGACGAGTCTTTGATGTATACTTTTGACTGGGATTTCTTTGTCAGAATGTCAAAAGCGTATAATATACTCCCTGTGCCTGATGCGGTTGCCGGGTATAGGATGTATGGCAGGAACAAAACGGCCGCCGGAGGAGAAGTGCGGATACGTGAATTAGCAGAAGTCACCGGGCGTTATCTGGGCCGTACTTCGTGGCAGTATGGGGTTCTGAAGTCGTTTTTGGCGTTCTATCGTGCGGGGGAAAAACTGCCGGGGCCGGCGCGCCTGTGGCTGCTCAGCGGCATCAAGAAAATGTCTTCCCTGGTCACTGTCATGAGCTTTAAGCGCATCACAGGCATAGATATTTGAAGACTGTGGGCGGCAGTAGATGATGGAACGCAGAGTACGGTTGGACAAGGCTTACACTTTCGCCGGCTGGGGCAAAAGGCTTTGGGTATGTTAAGAAAATTACTGGCAATCTTGGGCGTGGTATATGTTTTGGCTTTGGGATTTGCGCCGCCGGCGGAAATATTGGGGCCAAAATCAATACAGTATTATGATATTGTACTTTTGTTGATGGTCTTGGTCATTGTCTTGATGGGACCCTGGCAACGTGATAATGGCAGTAAATCTGTTTACCCTTTTGGGGGAATTATCGTTGTGGGAGGGTATCTGTTTTTGCTTGTTATCCTTTCAACATCGTTGCTCAGCGGCTTGCGCACGGGAGATTTAGGGACAGTATACAAAGAGATAACTCGTGTGTTAATGTATATTCTCGTTGCTTTTGCGTTTGCGCATATTGCGGAGCCAGCACACCAGAAGTCGGTGCGAAATGCTGTCGTGTTATCCGGCCTCATTTTATCCGCGTTGATATTGATCGAGCGTTTTGGTTCCGTGGCCTCTACCCGGGCCATTGTGAGTTTCTATGGCGGTAGTCATGTCGATCTGCATTTTCTCGGTATGCTTCATGGGAAAGCGCGTGGAGGTAACCCTTCCTTAGGCGGTAGTTTTGCTAACCATAATGTAGCGGCGTCTTTTCTCCTCATACCTTTCGGGTTGGTTCTTGGCCGATTGGTTAGTCCGTGGCAAGATGTTGTCTCTTTTTGGCAGCGTTGGTGGATGGCGTTGATGGCAATTGTGATGGCAGTCGCTTTGTTCTTCACGCAATCGAGAGCCGGGTTCATGGGGGGCACCGCCGTAGTCTTGGTTGCGGGGATGTTGTCGCCGGTAAACCGCAAATGGAAAGCGAGATTTTTTGCTTTCGCTCTATTAGTTCTCGTGGCTTTCTTTCTTGTGCAGCTCCTATCTCTGCCTGTTGCTCCTAATCTTGCCGGGGGACACATTCCTC
>WFQU01000039.1 GCA_015486845.1 Anaerolineae bacterium
GCATTTATCAGCGCACATCAGCATTGATCGGCGTTCTATTTTTCGGAGGGGAGGGTAGCCGAAGGCATTGCCTTCGGCTACCCTCCAGAGAAGTTTATTTTCAGCGGAGTCGTGTCATTGCGAGGCCCGGCAGGGCCGTGGCAATCTCCCTCACTGGCGTTGGAGATTGCTTGACCAAAAAGAGGGTCACTCTGTCGCTTCGCTCGCAATGACACGACTGATTTGAAGGCGTTGCGTTAGCTATATTTAGGGGAGACCTCTCCCCTAAGCTGCGCTGCGCTTAGCTTTTTCCCCTCCCCGACACGGGGAGGGGAAGGCTTACCGCCTCTTTGGGCGGTAAGCCAGGGGAGAGGTCTTATTTTCAGGGGAGTCTCTTTCCGCCAGCGCGCAGGTGCGTAACTTCTCATGCCATCGTATAGGAATTGGCTCAAGCTTTCAGCGACGCCTGTTGCTAACTTGACGATATAATAGTAGCTCTTTACAATGTAATTTGTGTGGTTTGGACAGGGAAAACGTTATAAGCTTATGGCATGTTACTGCGACTTTATAATGGGAAACAATTCAAAAAGTGTGCAGAGCTTTTGATGCGAACGGTTACGGGATATATTGGATAGAAAGACTAATATGAAAAACAGTCATACTACGAATGAACAGCTTGTGACCCGGTTAGAGACATTGCAACAGGAAGTACGGCGGCTGAAGCAAGAACAGAAGCAGGCACAAGACGAAGCACATCGTTACCATGAGCTGTTGGACTTCTTAGAAGTGCTGACCAACGCTATTGGCCAGGGCGAACCTGCTGATAAAGTACTTGCTGTTTTCACCGAACGTTTACGGCGCACTTTTCATTGTAGTGGCACCAGCGTTTCCCTGCTCAGTCAGGACCGCCAAACATTGCACATGGAACACTATGCCATCACGGGCGCTTTCCGTAGTACAATCGAGAAACTGGCGGGCACTGCATCTCTATCTGCGCCGTCGTTGCCTTTGGATGTCTTTCCTCACCACAAAGCTGCCCTCGAAACATGCCAGCCCACCATTGTCCATGACCTCGCCTCCGTGGATAACATTATAGCCACGGTCGGCAAGATTACAGGTATACCTGCCCTGATTCAGAAACTGCTCAGGGAGGGGCCGGGTTACATTCGCCAACTATTGGGCATTAATGCGCTTCTCTGGTTGCCGCTTTGTGTTGAGGAACAGGCTATCGGCTTGCTGGAATTGACCAGGAGTATACCATTTACCAGCACAGAAATCGAGGCGTTGCAAACCATGGTGACCGCGGCCAGCGCACTGATCCACCTGAAACGGCGAGAGCAACAAATTCTGATGCAAAGTATTGCTTTGGCATCGGCTGCTAATGCCGTTATGATTACTGACCGGAAAGGGAACATCGTTTGGGTTAATCCGGCTTTTACTCGCCTGACCGGTTATCCTGAGGCAGAAGTGTTAGGGCGTAATCCCCGCATCCTCAAATCGGGCCGCCATGATCAGGCGTTTTACCAAACACTCTGGGATACTATTTTAGCCAGCCAAGTGTGGCACGGCGAAATCATCAACAAGCGCAAAGATGGTGCGTTCTATACGGGAGAATTGACCATCACCCCGCTCGAGAATGAGTCAGGCATCATCACCCATTTCATTGCTATTGCCCAGGACATCACCCCACGAAAAAAGTTGGAAGCCGCGTTGCAGCAGCAGGAGCAGAATTTTCACGATCTTGTGGAACATGCGCCTTACGGCATCGTTATCATTGATAAAACAGGACGTTTCCTTTTTGCCAATCACGAAGTTGCTACTTTGACTGGTTACACGGTTGCAGAATTACTGCGACTAAATTCGGAGATTTTGATTCCTCCGGAGGATTTGCCAAAGATACGAGCGTCTCGTCGCCAGCGGTTTCAAGGCCAACTTACACTAACCCATTACGAACAAAAGATTGTCTGTAAAGACGGTACCATGATTTTGGTGGAATTCACTATTACCATGACGATGTGGAACGACCATTTGGTGGAGCTGGTCATCGCGCGAGATCTCACCGAGCGCCAAGAGATGATAGCTAATATGCAACAACGCCAGACGGAACTTGCCTTGCTCAACCGGGTCATCACTGCGGCGACCCATACCGATGATCCGAAATCCATCCTGGCCATCGCTTGTCAGGAATTGGCGCACCATTTTGATATACCGCAGGCGGCAGCGGCGTTGCTCAACGAGGCGCAGACAGAAGAGAAAGTCATTGCCGAATATTGCGACAGAGGCAGGCCTTGCGCTGTCGGTGTTGTCATTCCCGTGGAGGACAATCCAGCAACACAATTTGTCATCAAGCATCGCCGGCCATTGGCCATTGCCAACGTGCAGAGTGACCCGCGCATGGCTCCCATCCACGAAGTATTACGCCGGCGCGGCACTGTTTCTATGTTGCTCCTTCCTTTGACTAATGAGGATGAAGTGATTGGTACCATTGGCCTGGACTGTTTGCGGGAACGCCATTTCAGCGATTTAGAAATTCAGTTGGCCGCTAATGTTGCCGGCGCTGTGGCCCAGGCCGTGGCCAGGGCTCAGATTCTCCAAAAGGAGCAACAACGGCGGGCAGAGCTGGAAACGCTACAGAAAATTTCGCTGCAAATCACGGCGAACCTGGATATTGCAAAACTACTGAAAGCCATATTGGCTGCCGCTATGCAGTTGACTACTACTGATGACACCCATATTTTCCTTTATGACGGACAGCGGTTGTACTTCGGTGCAGCGTTGGACCGGGCCGGTGATATGGCCACGCCGTTTGCTGACCCCCGCCCCGATGGCATTACCTACAGGGTGGCCCGCACTGGCCAGAGCATTGTTGTGCCGGATGTTAACCATCATCCCCTTTTCCAGAACTATCGCTGGGGCGGCGCCATCGCCAGCATACCGCTATCCATGGGGGGCCACGTTAACGGCGTGATGAATATTGCCTATAACCACGGGCCGCACCATTTTTCGGAAGATGAATTGCGTGTCCTTTCCTTGCTGGCTGATCAGGCATCCGTTGCCATCGCCAACGCACAGGCATACGAACAAGCTAACCGCCGTACAGCTATTCAAAAGGCATTGCGAGAGGTCATCGTGGCTAGTGTTAGTGCCACTAACCTGCAAGAGATGTTGAACACGACTTTACACACGCTCCTCGACGCACTGGGATTGACTATAGGCGCGATTTGGGTGGGCAAAAAGAGTGTCTATAGCGGTGTTTCTGTTCCGCCTTTCCCCATCATAACTCTAGTAGCAACAGCGCAGCACATATATTTGCGTAACCCTTATGTGATTGCAGATTGGAAGAAGATTACTGATCCTGACTTGCAGACAATTAAAGAGGTTGTCCAACGTTATAACATCCGTGCCAGCATCACAGTGCCCATTGAGGGCGGTAATGCGCATTTGGGTGGAATTAGCATTGCTGATAACAAACCCCATCATTGGAGCGATGACGAAGTGGAATTGGTCGAATCCGCTGGCAGGGAGGTCGGTACTGTTGCCCAGCGGCTACAACTGCTCCAAGAAATCAAGCAGGAAGCGAGCCAACGCCAACAGATCATGGAAAGTGTGGACGAAGGGATTATCTTGTTGGGCGAAGCAGGCCTTGTCCACATGTGTAACGGAGTTGGGCGCGCCTACTTGCAGTGGCTCTGCCCGCCGGAAATCGGTATGGAGCAACCAGCGACGCCAACGCATTTGGACAGGTTAGGCGATCGCGCTTTGTCTGATTTGCTGGTGCCGCCGGCCCAAGGGAGCAGACACGAACTCCAGGTCAATGGTCGCACCTTTCGCATAGCTGCTAACGAGCTGACCGGCAGATCGTTGGCGGGGAAATGGGTGCTGGCTATCCAGGACGTCACCCAGGAAAAAGAAATGCAAGCGCAGATCCAGCGGCAGGCGCAATTAGCCGCGGTAGGACAGTTAGCCGCCGGCATCGCCCATGATTTCAACAATATCATGTCCATCAATATCCTTTTTGCCCAACTGGGCATGCGTACGCCTGGCATCCCGGCCAAACTGCAACAACGTCTGCAAACCATTCTTGATCAATCCAAGCGGGCAACAGCGTTGATAGAGCAAATTTTGGATTTTAGCCGGAGTGCTGTTTTGGATCGCTCACCTTTGCATTTGGTGCCATTTCTTAAAGGAATCATGAAGATTTTGGAACGAACGCTGCCAGAGAATATCCAACTGAAAATGCGTTATGGCGAAGGCGAATTTATTATCGATGCTGATCCAACCCGCATACAGCAAGTGGTCATGAATTTAGCCATTAATGCCCGGGATGCCATGCCCCAAGGCGGGCAACTCACTTTTGCACTCAGCCATGTGGAAAGTTTGCCAGCGAAACTTAAGCCACTGCAAGAAAGCAAAGAAATACAGTCGTGGGTGCAGCTATCTATTTCAGATAGCGGCACAGGTATGCCGGAGAGTGTGCTGGCTCATATTTTTGAGCCATTCTTTACCACTAAACCGCCGGGACAAGGTACAGGCCTGGGCCTGGCACAAGTGTACGGCATCGTCAAACAACACGACGGCGAAATCGACATACTGAGCCAGGTTGGCCGCGGCACGACATTCGTTATTTATTTGCCGGCCAGCCCGCCTGCGAAAGCGGTCGCACCCAGGGATGATGATAACCTTGCTACAGGGCGCGGCGAGGTTATTCTTATCGTCGAGGATAATCCGGGCACGCGTGAGGCGCTTTGCGATAGCCTGGAGGCGCTTAACTACCAGTCTATAGCGGCTCGCGATGGTCAAGAAGCGCTGGCTATTCTGGCCGAGCAACATGACCAAATTAGCCTGATACTCAGCGATGTCATTATGCCTGAAATGGGCGGCACCGAACTATTTCGTGCCGTGCGGCAACGTTATCCCGGCACTAAATTCGTGCTACTCAGTGGTCATCCTAAAGATGCGTCCCTAGCAGAGAAAGAGTGGCATGATCTTACAGCCTGGCTCAAGAAGCCGGTTGACCTATCCCAGTTGGCCGAGACGTTAGCCTCTGTCTCGAGCGATTGATGCAGTAGAGGGCACAACCACACGTTTTTCTTCTTTTGCTACTTGCACAAGAAGAAGAACATTGCTATAATGTTAAGGTATTGTCTTTGGAAGTATAGCTCCTGTGAGAAGTTGAACTTCTAAACGGTGAAAAAGGATTTGATGTATAGAAAACGGGGTTTTCTGGTACGACAAAAAAGGTTAGTAGCTTTTGTTTGCGAGCAAAGGCTGAAGTGAGGGAAATGCGTTATGCTTAGCCAGCATAGCGCATTTTTTGTTGGCGCAGTTTTTTCGAAGGCGATGGTTACCGCCGTGAAGGAGAGAATGTTTTCTCTACCACAAATGACAAGGAGGTTGTTTTATTATGAAAAAGATATTACGCGTTAACATGACAGATCGGAGTTACAAGTTTGAGGATGTTCCGGAGGCATATCGAACGTTGGGTGGTCGGGGGCTGACTTCCACCATTGTGTATGACGAAGTAACGCCTACCGTCAATCCGTTGGGACCGTACAATAAGCTGGTTTTCGCGCCGGGCATCGTGACCGGCACGGCTGCTTCCACGTCTGGCCGTATTTCGGCTGGGGCTAAGTCACCGCTGACCGGCGGTATCAAAGAGTCCAACGCCGGTTCGCAGTTCCCGCAAGACCTGGCTCGCATGGGATTGCATGCTATTATCGTCGAAGGTTACCCTCAGGACGACAAATACTGGATTATGTATGTCAAATGGGACAAAGCTGCCGGTATGCCGAAAATTGACTTTTTACCGGCGGATGCGTACGTGGGGCGGGGATTATACGATGTTTTCCCTGAATTGTTCGAGCAGTTTGGTGAGAAAGTGAGCATTGCTGGAACTGGCATGGCCGGTGAACGCCGCTATTTGAATTCCGGCATTGTTTACAATGACATCGATGGCCGGCCCAGCCG
Organism: Anaerolineae bacterium; assembly: GCA_015486845.1. GTDB lineage: Bacteria > Chloroflexota > Anaerolineae > JAADDB01 > JAADDB01 > WFQU01. The sequence continues at coordinate 5,947 of WFQU01000039.1, forward strand.
CTATTCTGGGCGTGGTGGCCTCGGCGCTGTGATGGCCAGCAAAGGGCTGAAGTTCATTGTTACCGACCGAGCTGGTTCCCCGGCTGTGCCGCTGGCTGACAAAGCGATCTTCGAGGAAGGCCGCAAGAAGTTGGTGGATGCGCTGCGCAGTCACCCGATTACCAAGCCGGGTGGCGGTCTGAACACATTGGGCACCGCGGTTTTAGTTAATATTATTAACGAAGCTGGTGGTTTCCCCACTCGTAATTTCCGGGAGGGCCAGTTTGAGGGCGCGGCCAATATTTCCGGTGAGATGATGGCGCAATACGTCAAAGAGCGTGGCGGCGGTCGGATGGGGCATCCGTGCCATCCGGGTTGTATTATCCAATGCTCCAACATTATCCCCAAAGAGGATGGCTCGGAATTGGTCTCCGTTATCGAATACGAGACGACCTGGGCTTTTGGCGCCAACTGCGGCATTGACAGCCTGGACGTTATCGGTGAGCTCACTCGTATGACCAACGACTTCGGCATGGACACCATCGAAATGGGCGGCACCATTGCGGTAGCCATGGAAGCCGGTTTAGCCAAGTTTGGCGACGGCAAGCGCGCTATCGAGCTGATGGAAGAAGTGGGCAAAGGAACGCCGTTAGGGCGTCTGTTAGGCAATGGCGCCACGCTGGCTGGCAAGGCCTTGGGTGTGATCCGCGTGCCATCCGTGAAAGGGCAGAATATGCCGGCTTATGAGCCGCGTGCCATCAAAGGCATCGGCGTGACCTACGCGACCTCGCCTATGGGCGCCGACCATACTGCCGGTTACACTATCGCACCGGAGAACCTCTCTTCTGGTGGCCAGTCTGATCCGCTTTCGGTGGAAGGCAAAGCGGACTTGAGCCGGGCGTTCCAGGAAGCGACCGCTTTCATTGATTCTACCGGCCATTGTCTCTTCATCGCTTTCGCCATTTTAGATATCCCCAGCGGGTTTGAAGGAGTCATGCAGGAATGCAACGGTGTGCTCGGCACGAACTGGACTACCGACGACGCGACGAAATACGGCATTGAAGTCCTCAAGAAAGAGCGTGCTTTCAACTTTGGCGCTGGTCTCAGCGAGAAGGATGACCGCCTGCCGGAATTTATGTCTTACGAGAAATTGCCGCCGCACAATGTCACATTTGACATTCCTGACGAAGAATTGGATTCTGTTTTTGGTAAGATGTAACTGTCGTGGCACATTAGCAACACAAGAATGGCCGGCCATCATGACCGGCCATTCTTTTTATAGGAGTCGGCATGGGCCGGCGGCGCACCACAGCGGCTGAAAATCTACGACTGGCGTCAAGCCTTTAGGCGGGTTGGTGGGTCTGCCACCGGCTAAAGCCTCAATGCCGGCGCGGCGGCGGGGTACGTCAAGGTAGCGCCGCTGCCCAGAGGCTACTCAACACCAGCCCCCTTTCAGGGGGCTTCTTGGCGACGTAGCACGGAGCTTTGAGCTCCGTGCGCTCGGGCGGAGAACGCCGTCGATTAGAAGTTCAACTTCTTCAAGAAGTTGAACTTCTAAAATAGCAGAATCGCCCTACGGCGATTAGCATGCACAACCTGCGCAGGCAGGTTTTGCAGTTGTAGCAGCGATTTCTAATCGCCGGGCGAGACTTTCTTACTCCCCCTCCGACTTTCCACTTTCCCTTCTTTCCTTCTTTTCCACAAATGGACTACATGCCTGACAAAAACCTTAAAAGAAAATTTTCTACCTATATCGCTTGATGTAGGATTTTGCGTCCGACATAGACACTATATTTAGGGCATTTGAACCAGGCGAGGAAGTCAAAACAAGCTTGGATAAACACTTTTCCCGAGCTGACTAAATTGTTATGTCACATCAGTTTTGCTACAATACGCCCTGTCAGCACTCCCCATGGCCGTTGCTGGAAGATGCTAACCAAATATATTGCCCTTGTAAGTAGGGGAATTATGCGAATGCGATAGAGTCAACAGGATCATGCTTAACTCGCGAGGATCCGATTCACGCCATATCTCCAAAGTAGAGACGGAAAAACGACGGCCAGTCGAAGTAGAATACCACACAAATAGTGTGCTCTTTTAGCGTCAAGAATCATTTAGCGGGTTCATATCAATGGCTATGCACGTACGCGAGTACGTCCGCACAAGAAATTCTGTGCTTGTTCTTATAACCGTTAGCGGAGACTAATAGAATGGATAAGCAAAAAATTAATCCGGAAGAGGTATGGCGATCAACTAAAGGCGCCTTACAGTTACAGATGACACGGGCGAATTACGATGAATGGATTAAAGATACCCAGTTGCTTAGCGCTGAAGATAATGCGTTTATCATTGGCGTACCTAATTTTTACGTGCGCGATTGGCTTCAGGATCGGTTGCATCCATTACTCAAACGTACCGTCGAAGGTATTATCGGTCATAGCGTGGCATTGAATTACACAGTTTATAAGAAAAACAGCCCGGAAATAGCCATGGAGAATCGAGAGATTCCTCCCCTCTTGGTTACAGATCGGGGTCGCGAGAGTAAGTTGCCACAAAGTATCGACCTCAACCCCCGTTATACTTTTTCACGGTTTATCGTTGGTTCTGGTAACCGTATGGCTCATGCCGCGGCATTAGCCGTTTCGGAACGTCCCGGCTACACGTATAATCCTCTTTTCCTGCACGGTGGCGTTGGCTTGGGCAAAACACATTTGTTGCAAGCAGTTGGCCACGAAGCGACAAAACGGGGCTACAAAGTTCTATATGTCTCGTCTGAGACATTCACTAACGACTTGGTGAATGCGATCCGCGCCCAGAGCACGGAGAGGTTCCGAGAGCGATATCGCAGCGTAGACGTGTTGCTCATCGACGATATTCAGTTCATTGCCGGCAAAGAGACAACACAAGAAGAGTTCTTCCACACGTTTAATACTTTGTATTCGGCCAACAAACAAATCTGCATCACCAGTGATCGGCATCCGCGAGAAATGGACCGACTACAGGAGCGTTTAGTCTCTCGGTTTCAGGGGGGCATCTTGACAGACATCCGTCCTCCTGACTATGAAACCCGGTTAGCTATTTTACGAGATCGCTCCCGGGATGTACCTACTAATATTCCAGATGAGGTATTGGAGCTCATGGCCGAGAAGGTGGCCACCAATATTCGCGAGTTGGAGGGTGCATTTAATCGCCTTATTGCCCATGCTCTATTAGTGCACGAGCCCATCACCATCCAATTAGCTGCTGGAATCTGGCAGGATATAACGCCATCCAGCACACCGATTGTTGATCCAGCCCAGATTATTAGTACTGTGGCTAATCATTTTAACTTGCTCGAAAGCGACCTCACCGGGCCATCCCGCAGCCGGCAAATTGTGCGAGCACGTCATATTGCCATGTTCCTGTTGCGTGAGGAAACCAGCCTCTCTTTACCGCAGATTGGCCGAATGTTAGGGGGGCGAGATCATACAACGGTCATCCATGGCTACGATAAAATCAAGAAAGCTCTCATTGTGGACAGCATATTACAACATCAAGTCATGCGCGTCCAACAAACATTGCAACAAAATGCTACGCCCATCTACGGCTAATGGTGTGGTGCCCAATGTGGCCGCAATGCTGTTCGCCTCACCCTGCCGGATGGCGGCGGTTTTATGCTCATTGGGAAAGGTTCTGTCTTAGTTGGGGAAACGCATTGCGGAAAGCGTGTGGAGAACCGTAATGGTTTCCCTGCCGGCAGCCGGGGAGCAGAGCCCTCGAAAAAGAAGGATTTGGAACATAGCCCGCGCAGAACGATTTTGTGAATAGTAGTGTTGGTTTTCCTTTCTATTGCTTTTGGTTCGCCTAAGGACTAATCCCCGGCTTTGTTTTTTTCAACTACTGAGTTAATTCTGATACAATGAAACCCGTTGAGATACGTTGCACAGGGTAGCAGCGTGTGTGTCCCCTTTCGACGTTTTTTGTCCGGGAAAGCCCTATCCCCCGGCGTCGCCTGACTTTGGGCGGAGAATTGGACGAAACGATGAAACAATTATTGCACAATTTTCACACCGGCGCGGTCACAGTCGTGGAGGCGCCATCACCACGGCCTGCGCGTGGTGAATTATTGATTCAAACGCGGCGCTCTCTCATATCCGCCGGTACAGAGCGCATGCTAGTCGAGTTTGGTCACGCTAACTTGCTGGCCAAGGCTAAATCCCAGCCTGATAAAGTCCAGCAGGTATTGGACAAAATTCGCACCGACGGGCTGTGGACTACTTTAGATGCGGTCAAGAGCAAACTTGATCAGCCTATTCCCTTAGGCTATTGCAACGCAGGCGTGGTTCTTTCTGCCGGTGAGGGCGTGACACGCTTTGCTGCGGGGAATCGGATTGTCTCTAACGGTCCCCACGCCGGCGTCGTTCGTGTTCCGCAAAACCTTTGTGCTCACATTCCCGACGCGGTCAGTGATGATGAAGCGGCTTTTACAGTTCTGGCGGCAGTGGGCTTGCAAGGCATCAGGTTAGCTAACCCACAGTTGGGCGAGCGGGTGGTAGTGATTGGGCTGGGGTTGGTGGGCCTGATGACCACACAGATGTTGATCGCCAACGGGTGTCAGGTACTGGGTGTTGACCTCGACGCGCAACGTTGTGCTTTGGCTCGCCAATTTGGTGCCGAGTCCATTGATCTTTCCACAGGTATTGACCCCGTGGCCGCGGGGATGGCGTTCTCCCGGGGACGAGGTGTAGATGCTGTTTTGATTACTGCATCGACCAAGAGCAGCGATCCCGTGCATCAAGCTGCCCAAATGAGTCGCCAGCGCGGCCGTATTGTGTTAGTAGGTATAACGGGCCTAGCGCTATCGCGGGCTGACTTTTACGAGAAGGAACTTTCTTTTCAGGTCTCCTGTTCTTATGGTCCCGGTCGCTATGATGTGAACTATGAGCAGAAAGGCCAGGACTATCCGTTTGGTTTCGTGCGCTGGACGGAACAACGTAATTTCGAGGCAGTTTTGGCGCTCATGGCCAGCAATAAGCTGGATGTCGAACCGCTGATCTCTCGCCGGGTGCCGCTGGCACAAGCCCCGGCGGCTTACCAGGCTTTGCGCAGTGATCGCCAATTGCTCGGCGTATTGCTCACCTATCCCGACCAGCCGGCGGTCAGGGACACAGTTGTCCAGATGTCAACGCCCCTTGAGGGGACTTCGCAGCCGGCCCGCGATGTCGTTGTGGGAGTCATTGGCGCCGGCAACTTCGCCTCGCGCGTTGTACTTCCCATTTTGACTAAACGTGACGTCACGGATGTCACGTTGCACACCATCGCGGCTAGTGGCGGCGTTTCGGCCGCCGTGGCGGCGCACAAGTTCGGCTTTCAACAGGCTACATCGGACTATCGTGCCATTTTAGACAATCCGGAGATCAACACCGTTTTCATTCTCACGCGTCACGATAGCCACGCCCAGCTCGTGGTAGAAGCATTGCAAGCCGGGAAACATGTCTTTGTTGAAAAGCCGTTAGTGCTGAATGAAACTGAACTGGGCCGTATAGAAGCTATTTTGCGCGGGGGTGTGTTGGCAGATGACGCCGTTTCACCGGCTACTCCGCCCCTTGTCCAACTTCTGGTCGGCTACAACCGTCGTTTCGCGCCTTTGGCCGTGCGCATGCGTGAGATGATAGCCAGTCGCACACAGCCGTTGAGTTTGATCTACACGGTCAATGCCGGCGCCATACCGCCCGACCATTGGACGCAAGACCCTGCTATCGGCGGCGGGCGCATCATCGGCGAGGCATGCCATTTTATCGATTTCCTGCGCTTCCTGGTGGGCTATCCTATCGTTGATGTGGTCGCGCGCCGGATGGGAGAGTTGGCCGGTTTAACAGTGACCGAGGACAAGATGACTATTACGCTCTCTTTCGCTGATGGTTCGTTGGGAACAGTGCACTATTTCGCCAACGGTAGCAAGCAATTTCCCAAAGAGCGAATCGAGGTCTTCAGCGAGGAGCGGGTTCTCGCCTTGGACAATTTCAAGAGCCTTAGGGGTTATGGATGGAAAGGGTTCAAACAAAAGCGTCTATGGCGTCAGGATAAGGGACACGCCGCGGAAGTAGCGGCATTCGTCGAGCGTGTGGCTTCCGGGGGGGATTGGCTGATTCCCTGGTCAGAGCTGAAAGAAGTGACCCTGGCGACGTTTCGAGCCATAGATACCACAAATGGCACGAAGGGCACAAAGGACTCAGGTGCTGAGGGGCAGAGGAGCAGAGGAGAAAAAAGTGATTCGGGGTCATGAAGAATTGGATACCTACAAAATGGCGTTTGCTGCGGCGATGCGTATCTTTCAACTCTCGAAGGAATTCCCGGCTGAAGAGAGATATTCTCTGGTGGATCAGATACGGCGCTCGGCTCGATCGGTTTGCACAAACATGGCCGAAGGATGGAGAAAGCGCAGATACGAAGCTGCCTTCATTAGCAAGTTAAATGATGCGGAGGCTGAGGCCGCCGAAACGCAGATATGGATCCGGTTCGCTGTGGAATGTGGTTACTGGGATCAGGACACCGGACAAGTGTTACACCAAACGTATGACCATATTCTTGGTAAGCTCGTCCACATGATGGTTTATCCTCGTCCTTGGCTCATGCAGCGGAGGTCAAAATGACGACCACGCTACGTTCTTCTTCCTCTTTGCCCCTCCGCGCCGCTGCTCCGCTGCTCAATATCGTCCATGTTGTCGGCGCACGCCCTAATTTCATGAAAGTCGCCCCCGTTATGCGGGCCTTAAGCGGGAAAGAAAATGTCACTCAGGCACTGGTCCATACCGGCCAACATTACGATGCCAACATGTCGGAAGTGTTTTTTCGCCAGCTTGGCTTGCCGGAGCCCGATGTCAATCTCGGTGTGGGCTCTGCTTCCCATGCCGTCCAAACAGCGCAGATCATGATGCGTTTTGAACAGGTTGTATTAGGACGGCGACCGGATTTGGTGTTAGTTTATGGCGATATTAATTCGACGGTTGCAGCGGCTTTAGTTTGCGCAAAACTGGGCATTCGCGTGGGGCATGTCGAAGCGGGGTTGCGCTCTTTCGATCGCACTATGCCGGAAGAGATCAACCGGTTACTCACCGATCAGATTGCCGATTGGCTCTTTACGCCCTCGGCGGACGGCAACCAGAATCTGCAAAGAGAGGGCGTGCCAGCCGCGAAGATTCACTTCGTGGGCAATGTCATGATCGACACATTGGTGCGTCTCTTGCCAGCGGCCGAACAGCGTGATGTTCTCTCTCGGTTTGGTTTGCCGGCGTCGGGATATGGATTGGCGACCCTACATCGTCCATCGAATGTGGATGATCCGGCCATGCTGATGAAAATCATGGAGACATTGCAAGCGATTAGTCGTGACGTGCCATTGATTTTCCCCATTCACCCGCGCACCCGCCAACGGCTGGCAGATGCGCAATACGCGTTGCATGCTACGCAATTGCAACTTGTCGATCCACTGGGTTATCTCGATTTCTTGGCTTTGCAGCGTCATGCCCGGCTGGTGATCACAGATTCCGGCGGCATTCAAGAGGAAACGACCTACTTGGGCGTGCCCTGCCTCACTGTGCGGGAGAACACAGAACGGCCGGTGACGGTTACTGTAGGAACGAACATCCTGGTAGGCCAAGATATGTCCCATCTGAAAAGGGAAGTTCATCGCATTCTGGATGGCGACCACAAACAAGGTCAGTTGCCGCCGTTCTGGGATGGCAAAGCGGGTGAACGTATCGCCGCCATTCTTGTCGCGCCATGATCACTAAGCTACGTCGCGCTGAACAGATGCTACACTACTTCGGGCCGTGCTGGTTAGCCTATCGCGCGGCCTATGCTTTTCAGCAGCGAGCTGGTTTGCTGCGGCACAAAATGCCCGCCCAAACCTGGGCTGACCAACCGTTAGCGACATTCCTGATGGATCCTGATTTGGCCAACCCGGCTGCGTTCTGGGCGCACCGCCGGCACGAAGCGCCGGCTTTCTTCTTTGCAGCGGAGCAGCGGATGCAATATAGTGTCTTCTTGCGCAAGTGGGATAGCGAAGCAATCAGCCCGCAAATCTGGGCGGATAGACTCGCAGCGGGGAGGTGGCGTTTTTTTCAGCGTTTACCGGTTGATATTGGCACGCTTCCTGACTGGCATCGCAATGCGCTGACCGGAGAACGCGCCCCCTCTGATCAGCACTGGAGCCAGATTCCCGATTTTGGCTTTGGCGATATCAAGGTCATCTGGGAACCTAATCGGTTTGCCTTCGTGTACACGCTGGTACGGGCTTACTGGCGCAGCGGCGATGCCCGTTACGCAGCGCTATTCTGGCGGCTGGTCGAAGATTGGCGCCTGCATAATCCGCCGCAACAAGGCCCTAATTGGAAGTGTGGCCAAGAAAGTACTTTTCGGGTCATGGCCTGGATTTTTGGGTTGTACGGCTTCGCCGAGGCCGCGGCTACGACAGCGGAGCGGGTTGCTGATCTGGTGCAAATGATCGCTGTCTCCGGCCGGCGTATCGCAGCCAATTTGCACTATGCGCTCAGCCAGCACAACAATCACGGGATTAGTGAGGGTGTGGGTTTGTGGACTATTGGGCTGCTTTTCCCCGAGTTGCGAGATGCGGAACGCTGGCGGAACACCGGCCGGCAGGTTTTGGAACGCTTAGGCCGGGAGCTGATCTATGACGATGGTGCCTTTGTCCAGCATTCCGTCAATTATCACCGCCTCATGCTACATGATTACTTGTGGGCGCTGCGCCTCGGTGATTTGCACGATCGACCATTCACGCCTGCTTTACGGAAGCGTGTGGCCAGCGCCGGGCAGTTTCTTTATCAACTGCAAGATGACGAAACGGGCCGAGTCCCTCATTACGGCCAAGATGATGGCGCTCTGATCCTGCCTTTGAACAATTGTGATTACCTCGACTTTCGGCCTGTATTGCAGGGAATGCACTATCTGACGTCGAACAGGCGTTGTTATGCTGCGGGGCCTTGGGATGAGGACCTGTTATGGCTGTTTGGCCTGGAAGCGCTCTCCGTCCCTATTGATCTTGTCCCTCGTACTGATTGGCAAGCTAAGTCCAGCGGCTATTACACTTTGCGTTCGCAAAATGGATTTGCTTTCGTGCGTTGTGCGACGTATAATGATCGTCCGGGACAGGCTGATATGCTGCATTTCGACTTGTGGTGGCGCGGACAGAATATCGCCACGGATGCGGGCACTTACAGTTACAACGCGCCTGATCCCTGGAACAACCCTTTGGCCCGCACCGCATACCACAATACGGTGACGGTGGATGGACTGGATCAGATGGATCGGGTTGGCAAATTCCTGTGGTTGCCCTGGCTGCGCAGCACCGTTCGGCAGGATCGAAAATCGGCGCAAAACTATTTGTCGTATTGGGAGGGAACACACGATGGATATCAGCGTCTGCATGATCCGGTTACCTATCGCCGGGGCATTTTGCGCCTTGCCGGTGAAAGTTGGCTGGTATTGGACATGTTGATGGGAGCCCAAGCGCACGATTATCGGCTGCACTGGCTTTTCCCTGACCGACCGTTTGACTTTTGGCCGGATGCCGGCGCGTTGCGGCTGCACACTGACCTGGGAACGTACGACGTGCATCTGCTGGCTCCGGCCGCTGCTGATCCTCCTTTGTTGGTCCGGGCTGACGATAAGACACCTCTTGGCTGGCGGGCACCGTATTACAGTTATCGGGAGCCCGCTCTCTCTTTGGCTATGCATGTCCGGGCAGATTCGGCGTTTTTTGCTACGCTCTTCTCACCTCATCCTTCCGGCATGGAAATAGAAAACAACACCTTGCACCTGTCAGTTGGGAAGCGTCAGCTTCGGATCGCTTTAGCGTTTGACGATACACCTTCTTTGGTGACTTCCGTTGCATTATCTGGCGACATATCCGATGAACTGGTGGTGGATTGATGCACGTATTGTTAATTCATCAGGCTTTTGCATCGCCAAAGGAAGCGGGAGGCACCCGGCATTTCGAGTTTGCTGAGTATTTGGTGAAACATGGTCATCGTTTTACTATCGTCGCCAGTGATCTCAGTTATTTGTCCGGTAAGCGTGTGGTTTCTCACGAAGGCCTCGTAGCTAGACAAGATCTGCAAGGTGTGCAAGTGCTGCGAGCCTACATTTATCCCTCATTGCACCGTGGCTTTGTATGGCGTACCATTTCCTTTTTTAGTTTCATGTTCACTTCGGTGTTGGCTGCTATGCAGGCCGGCAATGTGGATGTCATCATGGGCACGTCGCCACCCATTTTTCAGGCTTTTTCGGCCTGGTTAGTGTCTGTTTTGCGAAGGCGTCCGTTTCTTTTGGAAGTGCGTGACCTCTGGCCGGAATTCGCCATTGATATGGGGGTGTTGCGTAATCCGTTGTTGATCAGAATGTCACGATGGTTAGAAGGGTTTCTCTACGCCCGTGCCGCCCACATTATCGTTAATTCCCCTGCCTACCGAGACTATTTAACAGACAAGAACATTCCGGACCAGAAGATCAGCCTGATTCCCAACGGCGTGGATCCTACCATGTTTCATCCCGATGACGATGGTCAAGCCGTGCGGCAAGAATTCGGATTGGAAGGGAATTATCTGGTGACTTATGCCGGCGCCTTGGGATTGGCCAATGATATTCCCACGATTTTGCGGGCCGCGGACCGCTTGCGTCAATATGAAACTATCCACTTCTTGCTGGTTGGCGATGGCAAAGAGCGCCGTAGTCTGGAAATAATGGCGCAAACATTGTCTTTGCCGAATGTCACTTTTGCGGGGTCGCGTTCCAAGTTGGAGATGCCTGCCTTCCTGGCTGCTTCTGATGCTTGCGTAGCCACGCTCAAAGACATTCCCATGTTTCGCACAACTTACCCTAACAAGGTTTTCGATTACATGGCAGCCGGACGCCCCACGATTTTAGGGATCGACGGGGTAATCCGGCAAGTTGTGGAGACGGCCCAAGGTGGGGTTTTTGTCCCCCCTGGCGATGACGCAGCGTTGGCTCATGCGGTTCTATACTTGGCCGGACATCCACGGGAAGGCAAAACGATGGGCCAGCAGGCGCGTGCCTATGTGCAAGTACATTTCAATCGGGTAGATCAGGCACACGCCTTTGCGCAATTAGCAGAGACTTTGGTGGTGCCCAGGAAATGACAGGTTTCTATGCCCGTTTCGGTAAGCGTCTGCTTGATCTGTTGTTGTCTCTCCTGGTGCTGTTCCTGCTCTCCCCTTTGCTGGGCGCTATTGCTTTGATCGCGCGGTGGAAATTAGGCACGCCTGTTTTCTTTCGCCAGCGACGCCCGGGTCTGCACGGTAAGCCATTCACCCTCTACAAGTTCCGTACCATGACCGATGCCAGAAATGATGACGGTGACCTGCTCCCCGATGCTGAGCGGCTAACAGCTTTTGGCCATTTCCTGCGCGCAACCAGTCTGGATGAGTTGCCTGAACTCTGGAATGTCATCAAAGGCGATATGAGCTTGGTGGGGCCGCGGCCATTGCTCATGCGCTATCTTGATCGCTATACGCCGGAACAAATGCGCCGGCACGAGGTCAAGCCCGGCATCAGCGGCTGGGCACAGGTTCATGGGCGCAATGCTTTGACGTGGGAGGAGAAATTTGCTTTGGATGTGTGGTATGTGGATCATGTATCTTTTGGGCTGGACGTGAAGATCATATTTGTGACAATAGAGAAGATATGGAAACGTGAGGGCATTAGCCAGCCGGGGCACGCGACTGCGCGTGAGTTCATGGGCACTCATGACACGAACTCGACGGAAAGGTCGTGATATGCGCATTTTGATTATTGGTGCCGGCGGGCACGCTCAGGTGGTAGCCGATATTCTATTGCGCATGCGAGAGGCGGGCTCTCCCGTTGAACCTGTTGGTTATGTGGATGATAATCCCGATCTTGGCGGCCAACAGCGACTGGGACTGCCAGTATTGGGGATGGTTGCCGATGTGAGTGCCATCCCTCATGATTCCCTCATTGTTGCCATTGGGGATAATAAGACCCGGCAACATCTTTTTGAGTGTCTGCAAAAACAGGGGGAAGTATTTGCTATTGCTCGCCATCCTGATGCGGTTATCGCGCCAGATGTGACCATCGGGGCTGGAACCATGATTTGTGCTGGCGCTATTGTCAATCCCGGTAGTATAATCGGTGTGGATGTTATTCTGAATACGGGAAGCACGGTTGACCATCATAATCACATTGATGACCATGTTCATATTGCGCCGGGGGTGCATCTCGGTGGTGATGTTGGAATAGGAGAGGGCACATTGGTCGGCATCGGGGCGATTGTTATGCCGCAACGGCGGATTGGTGCTTGGAGTATCGTTGGAGCCGGGGCGTTGGTGCATGCTGATACGCCGGACCATGTCGTCGCAATGGGTATACCAGCGAGGATCAGGCGCCATTTGCCCGGCGACGAAGGACAAGGGGAATGATGAGTAAGCGCCTTTATCTTTCTCCGCCCCACATGTCCGGCCGGGAGCGCCAGTTTGTCCAAGAGGCCTTCGATAGTAATTGGATTGCGCCTTTAGGGCCACAAGTGGATGCTTTCGAGCGCGAGTTTGCCGCAGCCGTAGGTTCTAAACACGCTCTGGCCCTTGACAGTGGCACGGCCGGTATTCATTTGGCTTTGATCCTGGCCAGCGTTGGCCCGGACGACGAGGTCATTGTCTCTACGCTTACTTTCTCCGCCAGCGCCAATCCCGTGGTCTACCAAGGTGCGAAGCCGGTTTTTATTGATAGCGAACGTGCATCCTGGAACATGGATCCTAATTTACTGTCCGATACCTTGGCGCGCAAGGCCCGGCAGAACAAGCTACCTAAAGCTGTCATCTTGGTGCATCTCTACGGCCAGAGTGCCGACATTGATCCCATTTTAGCGGCTTGTAACCGATTCGGTGTACCTCTCATCGAAGACGCAGCCGAGGCGCTGGGCGCGACCTACAAAGACCGCTCCCCCGGCGTGTTTGGCAAGGCCGGCATTTTCTCTTTCAACGGCAACAAAATCATCACCACCTCAGGCGGCGGTATGTTAGTTTCTGACGACGTGGACTTCATCGCCCACGCCCGCAAACTGGCTACCCAGGCCCGGGATCCCGCCCCGCATTACGAGCATTCCGAGATTGGTTATAACTACCGAATGAGTAATGTCCTGGCCGCCATCGGCCGCGGACAATTACAAGTTTTGACCGACCGAGTAGAGCGCAAGCGCGAGATTTTCGCGACATATCGGCAAACATTGGGCGATCTCCCCGGCATTGACTTCATGCCCGAAGCGACATGGGGCCGGCACAATCGCTGGCTCACCGTCATTACCGTGGATCCTGAACAATTCGGGGCGACGCATGAGGACGTGCGCTTAGCGCTGGAGGCGGAAAATATAGAATCCCGGCCGGTATGGAAGCCCATGCACTTGCAGCCGGTGTTCCAGGATTGTGAGGTCGCGGGCGGAACGGTGGCGGAAGAACTCTTTGCAACGGGCCTCTGTCTACCCTCCGGCACAGCTATGAGTGAGCAAGACCAGATGCGGGTCGTGGCAGTTATCCGCGCCACACAAGCATGACCCCAGAACGATAGATACAATAGAATCTATACCGAGCCATGTTATGCCGGATCCAAAAAGTGGTCATAGGGAAAAGCAAGAAATGATTATTATGTTTTGATCAGTAGGGCTGTTGGTTGCTCTAATTCGGTAAAACGCTTAGAATAAATATGACATGAAAAAAGATTCCTTCCTATTCACTATATCGAAATTGTTTGTGAGCTTGCATAACAAGCATTTCTTGTTTCTGGACGTCTTGATATTGCTTGTTACGCCAACAATAGCTTTTTTGCTGCGGTTCGATAATGTGACGCTGGCACGCTATGCCATGCCGTTGGTCGTTTATACGGTATACGCTTTGGGCCTACGGCTGGTCATCTTCTCGCGTTTTGGTTTTTACGGTCGTCTTTGGCGTTATGCCAGTGTTGAAGAGGTCGTACAATTAATCAGTGGGATTGTAGTGGCCACGGTTGTGGTCAGTGTCTTCTTTTTTGGCTTGCGTTGGCGCTCGTTAGGCCTTTGTACTACATGGTTGGCGCTTTGCGGCTTGCCTCGTTCGGTTCCCCTGTTAGATGGCATCTTAGTGCTGTTAGGGGTTGGAGGCATTCGCTTTAGCTCGCGTTTAGCGGCGGGCTGGTTGAGCCGCCATCGCGGTATTGTGCCCATGCGGCGGGTATTGATCATGGGGGCAGGTGATGCCGGCGCAATGATTGTGCGTGAAATGCGAGCTAACCCCCAGCTAGGGTTAGAGCCGGTTGGCTTTGTGGATGATGATATGTACAAACATGACGTACGCATCCACGGATTGCCGGTATTGGGAAGCCGTTACGATATCCCTGACATCGTTCAGGCATACAAGGTTACCCAAGTTATTATCGCTATGCCTTCTGTCTCAGGTAAAGTCATTCGGGACGTTATGACTATTTGTGAGCAGGCGGGGGTGCCGGCCAAGACGATTCCCGGCATTTACGAACTGCTGGATGGGCAAGTTAGTGTCAATCAGTTACGCGAGATCGATATTAACGACTTGCTGCGTCGGGAGCCGGTGTACACAGATACGACGGCTGTACATGCCATGTTACGCGGTAAACGGGTATTAGTTACTGGTGGCGGTGGTTCCATCGGTAGCGAACTTTGCCGGCAAATTTGGCGCTGTCATCCTTCCGAATTGATCATTGTTGGGCATGGCGAGAACAGCATTTTTAATATCTTTAACGAATTAAATGCTGAACGAAGTGAATATGATGCATCCATAGGCCGGAATTTGCAGCCAGTGATAGCGGATATCCGTTCTCCGAAACGCCTTCAGGTCGTTTTCGGTCGTTATCGGCCACAAGTCGTCTTTCACGCCGCGGCGCATAAGCATGTCCCTTTAATGGAACGTAACCCGGCCGAGGCCATTACTAACAATGTCTTGGGGACTCGTAATGTGTTGCAGGCCTGTCTATCGGCGGATGTGGAGCGCTTTGTTATGATCTCCACCGACAAGGCAGTAAATCCCACGAGTATCATGGGGGCCAGCAAACGCGTAGCAGAGTTACTCGTGCATCGCACTGCTAAAGAGAGTGGTAAGCCTTATGTAGCTGTTCGCTTCGGAAACGTATTGGGGAGCCGCGGTAGTGTAATCAACACATTTAAGCAGCAAATCGCACAAGGCGGCCCCGTAACGGTAACACATCCGGAAATGACACGTTACTTCATGACAATTCCGGAGGCAGTGCAATTAGTTTTGCAAGCATCTGTGTTAGGGCGGGGCGGAGAGATTTTCGTTCTGGATATGGGAGAGCCGGTGAGAATCGTGGACCTGGCTCGAGATATGATTGAGTTATCGGGTTTGCGGATCGGTGAAGACATTGATATAGAATTTGTTGGCATGCGGGCAGGAGAAAAACTGTTCGAGGAAATCTTCGGCGAAGAAGAAAACTATCGACGCACTCGCCACGAGAAAATATTTATCGCCGCTGATGCAGGCCGTTTTATCCCCTTCGACTTGGATGCCTCTCTCTCTGTCTTAACAGAATCTGCCCAACGCGATGATAAGGGCGCTATGCTCCTTGCCTTGCGTCACCTGATCCCCGAGTTTAGACCTGTGGGCGAGAGTGTCGTGGGCAAAGGACGAGAAATACGCCCGTTAGATACTACAAAGGGTCAGCTGGACGACATATCGACTTCACACCAGCCTGGTATGAATTAGTCATTGCATACCGGCTTGTCCGGTACCTGTTCAGCTACAAGCTCATCGCCTCAGCGTTATTGCTGCAGGCTGCCAAAGCGAATTGTTGGAAGTAGGCGGCGGGCTTCACGTAGACGGAGCCATGCTATGTGTCCTCGGCTCCTGAATGAACCAATGCAGCA
>WFQU01000040.1 GCA_015486845.1 Anaerolineae bacterium
CCCGAACCGCTCGACAATCCCCCAGCGCGCCGGCCGAGCGGCGCAGCGTGTAGCGAGTTACAGCACGCAGCCAGGCATTGCGCTGTGCGTCCACCAACATGTCGGAGCCCCACGACATAGCCACCAACGGCGTATAACCGGTCAGCGCCACTAAGAATGCCGCAGTCTGCACCGGGCCGGCCAACACGACCTGCGGACGCTCGCTGGCCAGCAAACGTCGCAAAGTAAGATAGCGGACTAAATAATCAGGTAACGTGCGCAACGGCCTGTGGTCGCCGATCCAGGAAAGCCGATGCACCCCCCCCGGCAATGCCCGTTCATCCAAACGCCCGGCGGTCAGTCGCAAGTAACTCACATCATAGCCAGCGCTAACAAATGCCTGCAGAAACCGTCGGTCATGGGTCGTATAGCCGCGCGAGAAATAGAGCAACCTTAGGATAGGTCTGTCCACCGCAAATAGTCACCCTGTTTGACCGCACGGCGCAGCGTGTGTCCGACGACCCGGGGCAAGTCGTACGGGAAAATAGCGTCCAACGGCGCCGGGCGCAGTGGTTCCAGGTCAGAGCGAGCAAGCGTTACCCCGGCCTCCAAATCGCGAGCGGCGCGCAGACAGCGCCGCTGGACCACAACGGTCTCTTGTTCATTCGGCTGCACTTTCTTGTTGCCCGTGCCTAGGGCGCATTCCAATTCTCGGGAGCGGTCCACCATCTCCCGCCAGTCATCCGGGTCCAAAGCGAAACTGTGATCCGGGCCCTCGCGGGTTCGGTCATCCGTGAAATGTTTTTCTACGGCGCGGGCGCCTAAAGCAATTGCGCCTAAAACTGCCGCGTGCCCCGGCGTATGGTCGCTCAACCCCAACACGACGTCGGGATACATCGCCGCGTAAGTGCGCAGGACATTCAACTGCACATAGTGAAAATTCTCCACGCTTCCCGTGTAATTCGTGTTGCATTGCATCAACACCACGGCAGGATTGATCGCCAACACGGCATCCATGGCTCGCTGCACGTCATCCAGGCTCGACGCACCGGTAGCCAATAGAACCGGCTTACCTTTACGAGCGATATATTCCAACTCCTCGATCCAGGTAATATCCCCCGAGCCAACTTTGTACGCCGGTACATACGGCTCGAGCAAATCCACCGCACCGAAATCGTAAGGCGAAGAGAAAAAGTCGACGCCCGCTTCATCACAAGCTTCTTGCAACGCCGGGGTCCATTCCCACGGCAGCGAAGCAGATTGGTAAACTTCGTAAACGGATTTCTTCCACGACGCCTGATGGGAAAGCTGTTGACCCATCGCCTCGAAGCCCGCTTTACTGACAATCTTAGGCGCCCGAAAATGCTGAAATTTAACGGCATCCGTTCCCGCCGACGCCGCTAAGTGAATCAGTTCCACGGCGCGCTCAAGTTGTCCGTCATGGTTGGCGCCGATATCCGCGATAAAATAAGTTGGCGCGTCGTCACCGACCCAATGTTGCCCAATCTTAATGCTCGGCATGGGATCACACTCCTTTCATTCGTTTCAATTGCCCGGCAAAGCCGGAATCTCGCAGAGCCTTGAAGCGTCGCAGCCCGGATGCCACATCCGGCATTGGCTGTTCCAAGGCTTTGCTTACTTTTCCCGTTTGCAACGATGTATTCTTCGGACGAGGCGCCAGCAAGCCAGCATCCATCTCAGAAGCCGGATGAACCCGACCTTGATCTAAACCGAAAATTGCTGCCAATTGGCAGGCAAATTCGTATTTGCTGCACGATTCCGCCCCGGCCACATGATACAAACCGGTGAGCCGGCGTTCCAACATATCCAAAATGAGGTCACTCAAATCATTAACAAGAATAGGCGAAAAAGTTACATCGGTAAAGCCGGGTACGACCTGCCCCTGTTCGAGACGACTCAATACCCATTCAGCCAGGTTCATCTTATCCACCGCGTTCCAGCCGTAAATGTTCGTGCGCACGATCAAATAGCGTCCACCCGCCGCTTGCACCGCCTCCTCGCCGGCTTGCTTGCTCCTGGCATACACATTCAACGGCCCCACAGTATCCGTTTCGGCATAATGCCCTCGTGTGCCGTCGAACACAGAATCCGTGGAAATATAGACCAGGCCGCTGCCATGAGCGCGACTGACAGCTGCTAAATTGCGCGTCACGCCGACATTGACCGCCCATGTCTCTTCAGGGTGCGTTTCACACCAATCCACATCCGTCAGCGCGGCACAATGTACAATCCAATCGGGCCGCCAAGCGCGTATAATCATTTTCGTACTGTTTGCATCGGTCAAGTCTGCCACGATTGTTTCGGCGCCAGGGAAAAATAGCGGGTGTACATGACAAACCGCCGCGACCTCTTTACCCCGTTGCAGGGCAGCCAACACGAAATTAGCACCCAAGAGCCCGCTGGCTCCGGTTACCAGGATTCTATTTGCCATGCGTTTCTCAACCCAAATGGGCTACCATCTCTCGCAACTGATCCGCAGTGAGCCACTGAGAATTCGTATCGCTGCCATAGCGGAAACCCTCAGGACATGCTTTGCCGCCATTTCGCCGCTGGTAAGCATTTTGGTCCCAGCCGTGATAAGCCGGCAAAATAACGAAATAGTCCGCATATTCCAGCGCATTGCGAGCGCCATCCTCGGAAAGCAAGACCTCGTGCAATTTCTCGCCGGGTCGAATACCCACAATTTCCATTTCACAATCCGGAGCAATAGCTTTAGCCAAGTCCATCAGCCGCATGCTGGGAATCTTCGGCACGAAAATCTCACCGCCTTCCATCTGCGCCAAACTATTGAGCACAAACGCCACCCCTTGTTCCAGGGTAATCCAAAAGCGGGTCATGCGGGCATCGGTCACAGTGATCTTGCCGCTCTTTTTCTGCCGCAGAAAGAGCGGAATAACACTGCCACGGCTGCCGACGACATTCCCATACCGCACGCAGCTAAACCGGGTCGGGCCAGAACCGCTGTAAGAATTCGCTTGCACGAACAATTTCTCGGCCACCAGTTTCGTCGCCCCGTAAAGGTTAATGGGGTTCACCGCTTTGTCCGTGCTCAATGCAATAACTTGCTTGACGCCCCTATCCAGGGCGGCATCGATAACATTTCTGGCACCGACAATATTCGTGAGCACCGCTTCGATGGGATTGTATTCACAAGCCGGCACTTGCTTCAATGCGGCTGCGTGAATCACGATATCGACGCCGTTCAAAGCGCGCCGTAATCGGTCTACATCCCGCACATCGCCAATGAAATAGCGCAAAGCGGGGTGATCGAACCCGGCCACACGCATTTCGTGTTGTTTCAATTCATCTCTACTGAAAATAATCAGCTTTTTCGGGTGGTAATCCCGCAGAACGACCTCAGTAAACTTTTTGCCGAAAGAACCGGTTCCACCGGTTACCAACACGACTTTATCACGAAACATTATGTCTCATCCTCTTTTGCTGTAATTGCCCTCTCGAACACAGAAGGCAAGGAAAAATAACCCATCGGATTCGAAGCGTGAAAATCTAAAGTCTTCATATCCGGATTCGGGTAAATAATCAATGGCGCCGTCAGGTCATCCACCACATCGAATGGTTGGGCCGCCGAGTTGCCTAACCAGAAATACAACGGATACTCGCCCGGCCGGATGTACACGTCGGGAAATTCCACCACGACCGTACCGGTCGTGCCAGCCGGCATCGGCTCGGCGTAAATCTGATGGCGGGCGTTCGTAACAATCTCGGACGTCAGGCCAGAACGCAAAGCGACAGACACCTGCAGTTCCGGCACGTCGGCGAGCAGCCGGTAAGAGAGCCGGAAACGAATCGTATCCCCCATACGGAAACTGTGGGAACGCTCGCCGCTAACAGCCAAAACCTCAATGCTTGTGAAACGCGCCGCACCCGATCCGCGCCGGTTAAGCGGATTACGGATGTCGGTTTCAGCATCTACTTCTTGCTGGCGCAGCAGATCACGATAAAACTGCTGAGTCTCACCGGTGGCACCATCGTAAATGAGTTGTCCATGGCTCAAAAGTATGCTGCGCGCACAAAGATTGCGCACAGCTTGCATGTTATGGCTAACGAACAGCACGGTTCTGCCCTCGCCAGCGACATCGTGCATTTTGCCCAAACACTTTTTCTGGAAAGCTAAGTCGCCAACAGAAAGCACTTCATCCACTAATAGAATTTCCGGTTCTAAATGGGCAGCCACGGCAAACGCCAACCGCACGTACATGCCGCTGGAATAACGTTTGACCGGCGTATCAATGAACCGCTCGACCTCGGCAAAAGCCACAATTTCATCGAACTTACGCTCGATCTCCGCTTTGCGCATGCCCAAAATAGCGCCGTTCAGAAAGACATTCTCCCGTCCGGTTAGCTCAGGATGAAAGCCGGTGCCCACTTCTAACAGGGAACCGACCCGGCCATAAAGGTCCACTTCCCCTTCCGTCGGCTCGGTGATCCGGGAAAGTATTTTCAGCAACGTGCTTTTGCCGGCGCCGTTCCGCCCGATAACGCCTATAACTTCGCCCTTTTTCACCTCTAAGGAAACATCTTTAAGCGCCCAGATATACTCACCGTTGCGCCGGGACTGGCCATCATCCTGCCCAAACAAAGAACGAGCCCGCCGAAAAGGTGCCGCCGCCGCATCGGCTAAAGTATCCCGCAGCGATTTATAGCGAAAAGCCCCTTGAATGCCACTGCCCAGTCGGTAACGCTTCCCCAAATCATCGATACGTATCGCAATATCACCCATAACTACACCACATCCGCGAATGTTTTTTCCATGCGCCGAAAATAGAATGCGCCACCAAATAGCAGCAATAAAGCGGCAAAAGTGGAAACCATCACGACCGGGCCCGGCGCAGTGTGCGTGCCCAATAAAGCCCAGCGGAATCCTTCTACCACGCCGACCATCGGATTCAATCCGTACACCGTGCGCCACGGCTCGGATAACATACTGCTGGGGTAAGCAATAGGCGTCGCGAAAAGCCAGAATTGCGTTAGAAAAGGCACCACGTAACGAACATCACGATATTGCACGTTGAGCGCAGAGAGCCATAAGCCCACACCTAAAGAGGTGACAAGAGCCAGCAGAAGAAACAACGGCAGCCAGACGATGTTAATGGTGGGCACAATGCGATAAAAGAGCATCATGCCTAACAAAACAACGAACGCCAAGATGAAATCCACCACGCCGGAAAGAACGGCAGCGATAGGCACCACTAACCTCGGGAAATAGATCTTCGTTATCAAGCGGGCACTGCCCACCATGCTACTGGAAGATTGCGTGAGCCCGTTAGCAAAAAAGCTCCACGGCACCAAAGCAGCATAAGCGAAAATGGGATAAGGAATGCCATCAGACGGAATGTGCCCCAGGCGGCCAAAAAAGAGGCTAAAGACTACCATGGTGAAAAACGGCTGAATGATAGCCCAGGCGGCCCCCAAAGCCGTTTGCTTGTAGCGTACTTTAATATCCCGCCAAACTAAAAAATAAAACAGATCCCGATATTCCCACAGTTCCCGTAAATTAAGGGATGGCCATCCGCCTGAAGGACGAATAACGAGCAGCGGCTTTTCATCTGTTAGCGGCAAAGCGTGCTGTACCGCTATTTTCTCTTGTACTACCGTCACTAATAACACTCCATATCGTTAGCCATCTTTTTAAGAAGTTCAACTTCTGCGAGAAGTTGAACTTCTTAACAGACATCCACTAAGCAAAACTTGTCAACCTTCTAACGTAGACTCATACCATTCAATGGTTCTTTTGAGACCCGCTTCGAATGTCGTCTTGGAACGAAATCCAAAAAACTTCTCTGCTTTGCTCACGTCGAGTTTTCGCCGCGGCTGACCATTAGGCTTCGAGGTGTCCCACACGATATTGCCCTCGAAACCGGTTAGGCGGGCAATCGTCTCTAACAAATCCTTGATGCCAATCTCAAAACTGCTGCCTAAATTGACCGGCTGGCTGTCGTTATAACGCTCTGTCGCCAATAAGATGCCCTCTGCGGCATCTTCCACATAAAGAAACTCACGCGTTGGCGAGCCATCCCCCCAGGCAACAATATGATCGTCTCCTCGCTTTTTAGCCTCGACGCATTTGCGAATCAATGCCGGAATAACGTGCGAACTTTCCAGATCGAAGTTATCGCCCGGGCCATAAAGGTTCACAGGCAACAGAAAGATAGAATTGAAACCATACTGCTGGCGATAAGCCTGCGATTGCACCAGCAACATCTTTTTTGCCAAACCATAAGGTGCGTTAGTCTCTTCGGGATAACCGTTCCAAAGGTCTTCTTCTTTGAACGGCACCGGCGTGAACTTAGGATAGGCACAGACTGTGCCCAAGGCCACAAACTTGCCCACGCCGGCTTGCCACGCTTCGTGCATCAGCGGCACGCCCATCATCAAGTTGTCATAGAAAAACTCGGCCGGGTGAGCACGGTTAGCGCCAATGCCACCAACATGTGCGGCAAGATGAATAATAATCAAGTCGGAAGGGTGAAAGGCGGAAGATTGCCGGCCAGACGCCCCATAGCGAATCGTGGCAGGCCGCAAAATGCCAGCGCCGACATCGTGAAAGAGTGCGTGGATATCTTCAATCTGGCGCAAGTCATAATCCTGGCTGCGAAGCACGATAACATCGGCTACGCCACGCTCTCGCAGTTTGTCCACCACAAATGTACCAAGAAAGCCCGCTCCTCCGGTAACAACGACGCGCTTGTTGCGCCAAAATGTTTTACTATCAGGCCAATAATCGCTCATGAACTCCTCTCCATTGAAACAATTTGATCCGCCCAGCGATGCCAGGAACTAAAAGCTTGCACTACACGCCGCCCTTCGCCAGGCGATTCCAACCCGGCCGACTCTAAATCAGCGTCTACCATGATGCGCACTAATTCTACAAATTGCACGCGTGGCTGCCAATTCAGGACTTTCTTGGCTTGCCTGGCGTCAGCCTGCAAATAGTTGACTTCGGTAGGTCGATAATAACGCGGGTCTATGCGCACAGATTCGTGCCAATCCCGTCCCACGTAGCCGAAAGCCTCATCCAGAAACTCTCGCACAGAATGCGCCTCGCCAGTACCGATAACTAAATCAGCAGGTTCATCTTTCTGTAACATGATCCACATAGCCTCCACATATTCCGGCGCATAGCCCCAATCGCGTTTAGCGTCTAAATTGCCCAGGTAAAGCACTTTCTGCTTGCCCGCCAGTATATTTGCTAAGGCCCGTGTAATCTTGCGGGTCACGAAAGTCTCCCCGCGCCGGGGCGATTCATGATTGAATAGGATGCCATTACAGGCAAAAACGCCGTAGCCCTGCCGATAATTACGAGTTATCCAGTATGCATATAGCTTCGCCGCAGCATAAGGACTTTGGGGTTGAAAAGACGTCTTTTCGTTCTGTGGTGGCGGCGCCGTGCCGAACATTTCGCTGGAAGAAGCCTGGTAAAAGCGAGCCTGGGAACCAGTACGCCGGATAGCTTCCAATATACGGACAGTGCTCAGGCCAGTGACATCGCCGGTGTAATCCGGCAAATCGAAACTAATCCGCACGTGACTTTGAGCCGCCAAGTGATATATCTCGTCCGGCTGCACTTGACGGATAATCTCGGCCAAGTTGCCGGAACTGCCAATATCACCGTAATGCAGGTAAAGCCGGACATCTTCGCCGTTATGCGGATCCTTATAAATGTGATCCAGCCGTCGCGTGTTAAACGTGCTGGCACGACGAATAATACCATGGACTTCGTAGCCTTTAGACAGCAGGAATTCAGCTAAATAAGAACCATCCTGGCCCGTAATGCCGGTGATAAGCGCAACTGCAGGTTTATGTGTTGCCGGTTGCAGGTTAGTCATTTGAATTTCATCCTCAACAAAACATCAAGAAACACCGATTTCATCATTTTCTGTAACGGTTCAGCCCTGGCCAAATAGGGCGCAGATTTCACGCAGATGCCTGCGGATAAATCAAAACAGATCAGCAAAAATCGGCGTTTATCCGTACTCTATGATTGAGATGGCTTAATAGTCACCATTTCCTAACATTTCTATCGTACATTCCATGAGCCCCCTAAAAAAGGTAATGCCGCTGACGTAACACCATAAAAAAGCGCTGCGCCCGCCATTTTCCATAAATCGCGCTTAAAGGCACACCCACGGAGCCTATAGCCAAGCCGGCGGCGCGAGTAGACTTCTCACGTCCTCACCTCAGCAAACAGTATAAATAATTCTCGCCAATGGGGGAGGGGCGCCAGCAGCAACGAAAAATACCCTATATTCCACCCTCAGTGGGAGCAATGGCTACAACCAAACAAGAGTGACACTGTTGTGAAGAGATAAGCGGAAAAACCGGCAGACACTCTTCGCGAAAGGATATGCTAAAATATAACCGGAACCTTGTCAAATCCATAAAAGAGTCACCAGCAATTCCGAATTCAAGGCGAAGCGTAAAAATAGGGGCGAATTAAGCGGTTCGAAACCGCCGCTACATTGGCCAAGCCGCCCTGCGACAGCTCCCCATAGTCCGCCCGACAGATTTAGCACCTGTAGCGGCAACTCCAAGTTGCCCAGTGTAAAGACTTGTGTTCGGCCTCTCTGAAAAATTGAACGCTGATCAACGCTGATGCGCGCTGATCTTCACCGATCTTTTTCTATTTTTTACCTGCGTTTATCAGCGGGTATCTGCGTCATCAGCGTTCTGTTCTTGATAGAACGCTGATCTCAAATACATTACGCCAGCAATACGAAGATCCTTTAAGAAGTTCAACTTCTTCGAGAAGTTGAACTTCTAATCGACGGCGTTCTCCACCCGAGCGCACGGGGGTCAAATCCCCGTGCTACATCGCCAAGAAGCCCCCTGAAAGGGGGCTCGTGTTGAACAGCCCCTTGGCAGCGGACGTTACCTTGATGTACCCCGCCGCCGCGCCGGAATCGAGGCTTTAGCCGGTGGTAGACCCACTAACCCACCTAAAGGCTTAACGCCAGCCGCATTATTTTCAGCCGCTATGGTGCGCCTGTCTGCGTGCCCGCACAGGCAGGCCGCAGGCCCATGCCGACTCTACTGAAAAACCCTTTTACCGCCGGGAACGCAAAGTGCGCAGAGCAAATAATAATGCGTTTGCAACAGGATTTTGCCTTTGCAATCTTTGCTCTTTCTCAGCGTTCTCAGCGATCCCCGCGGTTTTATACCTGCTCAGGAAACAACATGGCGGGTATCCACAATACAGGACGCCAACGGGGCCAACTGTGCCCAGTCATACAGGCTATGATCTGTTGCTACTAAAACACAATCCGCCTCAGCTAACGCCTTTTCCAAATTCGACTCGGAATGGAAGGCAACGCCGTTGTAAGCGAACTCGGGCACATAAGGATCATGATACCGCACATCAGTGCCTTTTTGGCGCAGTAGCTCGATAATGTCCAGCGCCGGGGATTCACGCATATCGTCGATATCCTTCTTGTAGGCAACGCCCAACACCAATACCGTGCTCCCTTTAAGCGGTTTGCCGGCCGCATTCAACGCGTCCTGGACTTTGTCCACCCAGTATTTCGGCATCTCGCTGTTGATTTCGCCGGCCAGTTGGATGAAGCGAGCATTATAGTTGAGTGTCTTCAATTTCCAGGAGAGGTAATGCGGATCCAGCGGAATACAGTGCCCACCCACGCCGGGGCCGGGCGTGAACTTCATGAAACCGTACGGTTTCGTCGCCGCCGCCTCGATCACCTCCCACACATCGATGCTCAACTTGTCGCACATCACGGCGGTCTCATTAGCCAAGGCAATGTTTACCGCCCGAAAAGTATTCTCCAGCAATTTGGTCATCTCCGCCGCGGCGGGAGACGAGACCGGCACCACCCGTTCGATGGTCTGGCTATACAACGCCTTCGCCACCTCCAAACAGTTCGGCGTCACGCCCCCCACCACTTTCGGCGTATTCTCCACACTGAACTGCGCATTGCCGGGATCAATCCGTTCCGGCGAAAAAGCCAGGAAAAAATCTTGCCCAGGTGACAAGGTGGTAGGGTGACGGGTAGACTGATCGTCTCCTTGTCTCCCTGTCTCCTTGTCTCTTTGTCCCATCAGCATGGGCAAAAGCAGTTCCTCTGTAGTCCCCGGATAGGTCGTCGACTCCAGTACCACCAACATGCCGGGATGAAGATGGGCCGCCACAGCCTCCCCGGCAGCGATCAGATAGCGCACGTCTGGATCCCGGGTCTTGTTCAGCGGCGTAGGCACGCAAATGATGGCGGCATCGCACCGATCCAGCACATCGTAATCGGCGGTAGCGACAAGATGGCCGGGAAGAGGCATTACAACACGCCTTGTTTCTCCTTCTCCTTGTCTCCTTACCTCCTTTTCCGTATCGATCTGCGTGAATCTGCGTCCTAACAAAGCCGTCAATCGTTTCGAAGTCACATCTTGCACGTACGACGCACCCCGGTTAATAGCATCCACCTTTTCCTCGTCCACATCGATGCCGACAACAGGAAAGCCGACCTCGGCAAAAGACACCGCCAGCGGCAATCCCACGTAACCCAAGCCAATAATAGCAATAACAGCATTATGATCTTGTATCTTAGCCAAAAGTTGTTTTTTCACAACACACCTCGTCGAGACAGGAACTATTCATGGTGCCTACAAAGAAAGATATTCCTATCTATAAATATTATTTTCAACCCATATTCCACAAACTTACCTACCTACACTAACCAGCAACCCAACAAATTTGCCACCCTCGACACATTTAGTTGTTCTATCCTCCTCTGAAAATAGAACGCAGATTAACGCTGGCTGCGCACGCAGATAAAAAACTAGGCCTTTTTTAAGAAGTTCAACTTCTTCGAGAAGTTGAACTTCTGTTCGATGGCGTTCTCCGCCCGAGCGCACGGGGGTCAAATCCCCGTGCTACGTCGCCAAGAAGCCCCCTAAAAGGGGGCTGGTGTTGAGCAGCCTCTTGGCAGCGGACACAATCTTGACGTACCCTGCCGCCGTACCGGAATCGAGGCTTTAGCCGGTAGTAGACCCACCAACCCACCTAAAGGCTTGACGCCAGCCGCATTATTTTCAGCCGCTGTGGTGTGCCGTAGGCTCATGATAACTCACTTGTAAACAGCCAATATTCAAGCCGTATCTTGGCCAGGCCTGAGCTTGGACAGCCTAAATTACTCTCACGGCGTGTTAAAAATCCCAAAGGAAAAACCCAATGAAAGATACAAACATAGCATGGCTTCCCTTACCGGAAACATTTTGTAACGCTGTGACCTCGCTTCGCGGCATGGATACCGTTTTTCAGGGCAAATTAAGCAGATCGGCTACCCAGTCCAAGCCCAATTCGCTTAGTTTACCGCGCTTAGGCCTACCACTGGCCACATCCCAACCGGCCATAGCATAATACCAGTCTTTGGCTTGTTCTAATTCCGCTTCGCTAACCGCCATGCCGTCTGATTTACCGCCTTTTAGCGGCTGATAAAGCTTAGGCGGCAATTTATCCGCTTCCCGGCCTATTCCCTCGCGAGCATTGAAAGCGCGCATCATGTTCAACCGGCGCTCGCCGACTTTCATCAGTTCGTACAACGTGACCGGCCAGCCGGTGACAGCTTTAACCGTTTCAACTAATTGTGCTGTGTCGTACAACTGCCAGGTGGGGCCGAAAACGAATTGACAAACGTTGAGGGTATCCAGCAAACTGTAAACGATCTCAGTGTAATAGGCGTAGCGCACTTTACCGGGCTGCAGCGAATAGCGCGGCTGTGGCGATTGCAGGTCCAATTCGAGCAAACGCTCAGCATAATAATCAAAAGCGCCGGGCTGTTCGTACGGGCCGTCGTGTTCACTGGACTGGTGATCAGCGCCAAAGGGATTAACGGCATAAATGAGCGCTAACGATCGTTTCACTTGGGGCATATGCGCCGGCAGCTCTTGTCGTTTCACTGCCACGACCAACGCCTCGCTGCCCCGACCGATCTGTTCCGCAGCCCGAGCCGAGCCTTCGGCCAGAAGATCGCCAATACCATCCCGCCGGGCGATTTTCTCCGTCAATTGGACCATCGCCGCCGCGTTGCCAAAGTGCAGGTCAAGCCCATCTGTGTCCGCCTGGGTCAGGTAGCCGTGCTCGTAAGCATCCATAGCCCAGGCAATAGTCGCCCCGGTGCTAATACTGTCCAGGCCAAAGCGGGCGCAAATTTCGTTGGCTTTGGCAATGGCGTTCAGATCGTTAATGCCGCAGTATGAGCCAAAAGCGGCTGTTGTTTCATACTCGGGACCGCCGTAGCGAGGATCAACTGGCAACGGTCCATCAGGTACGGAGACAACTCGCTTGCAACGGATGACACAGGCATAGCAAGTTTCCCGCTTTTGCAGGATCGTTTCGTACATCGTTTCACCACTAATGTCGTTGGCTTGGGCAAAGAAGCCGCTGCTGTAATTTCGGGTTGGCAAGCCACCTTTGCCGTTTTGGGAATTGATAATCCCGGCGGTGCCGTATTTCCCTAATGACGCCGCATCGGAATCCGCAAAATGCTTCACACCCCAGCGAGCTAATTGGGACAGCGCCTCTTTGTCTGCCGATTGGAAAGCAGCCGTGCCGCGCACGACAACTGCCTTGAGGTTCTTGCTACCCATGACGGCGCCCATTCCAGTGCGCCCGTTAGCATGGCTGGTATCGCTGATGATACTGGCCAGCCTGGCTAACTTTTCGCCGGCCGGGCCAATTTGCACAACACGAATTTTCTGGTCGCCGATTTCTAACTTGATTCGGTCTAACGTGTCGCCGGTTTCTAATCCCCACAAATGATCAGCGTCGCGTAGTTCTGCTTCGCCATCATGCAGCCAGAGGTAAACGGGATGATCGGAACGTCCTCTGATGACGATAGCGTCGAAGCCGGCCGCCTTCATTTCAGCGGGAAAGAAGCCACCAGATTGCGAATCCCCAATGCCTTCGCTCTGGGGCGATTTAGCCGCGATGGTTAGCCTGCTTTGACCCGAAATGGGTGCACCGGTAATGACGCTCAAAGCGAGGACCATAATGTTTCCCGGCCCGAGGGGATCAATACCAGCAGGCATTTCGCGCAACAAGTAGTACAACGCCAGCGCGCTGCCGCCCATATACGTGCGATAAAAGGTTTCTGGTGGTGTTTCAACTATAAGAGAACCGGTAGTTAAATCTACGTGTAAAACACGTCCTGCATAGCCATAAGCCATAGTGATGATCCTCCTGATTACGCGTTTAACGTGACAACAGCGACACGCCGGTGAGATAACAGGTCAACATTATACCACGGCCTATCCTTGGTGTTCAAGCCACCCGTCACCGAGACAGCATTTCCAAATAGGTCAATTCGAGCCGGGCAACGCCAAGTTATGGCCATGAATTAGCCTGCGTCCAGCAGTTGAAACCTCGTCACCCTTACTAAATCGGATTAAAACGGATCTGTTTCATGGAGATTGCCGCAACTTCATGCGTCAGATTATGGTATGATATAAAAAAGGCTTTCCTGAAAAAAGTCTTCTTACCACAGAGCTCGCGGAGAACGCAGAGATAAAAACAGCTATTTCGGAGGAGTCATCATGAGCCTTCGGCCTGCCTGTGCGAGCACGCAGACAGGCGCACCACAGCAGATGAAAATGCCCACTATCCCCCAACCTTGGGGGGAGCAACACACCCCCAGAATTGGGGGATAGTGGGCTATTTAGCCCAGCGACTAAAAGTCACGGCAATATCTACAAAATCGCCCTACGGCGATTAGCTTGCAACCTGCGCAGGCAGGTTTCGCAGTTGTAGCAGCGATTTCTAATCGCCGGACCATTGTTTTTTTTATCTGCGTGCGTAGCCTGCGTTGATCTGCGTCCCATTTTTATTTTCAGAGGAGAATACTCGTTAAAATCCTATTATTTCTCTCTCTGCGTCCTCTGTGCTCTCGGCGGCGAACCTTTTTGCAGTAAAATCAAAAAAGGCCTCCGAAAGGTATGCTTTTTTCGGAAGCCTTTCCAGTATCTGCATGAAAACGACGTTAGCGACGCATACGAGAGCGCCCGTAAGCGAGCACTCCGACTAAGCCGGTGCCTAACAAAAGCAACGTGGCCGGTTCCGGCACAGGTACCGGCGTGGCCGTGGGCAAGATATTGGGTGTCGGCACGGGTGTGCCGGGCGTCGGCGTGGGGGTCATGCCGGCAAAGGCAGGCAACACAAAAACCATCACGAGCAGTACTAATAACAAGGAAACGGAAAAGAACTTGCGCATGAAAATCCTCCTTTATTGAGCAATGTTGTTGGCCGGGAAAACATTTCCCCGGCCAACTGTAACCACATCATTCTACCACTGCGTCGCTAACGGCACAAACGCTTGATACGGTTGGCCGTGATACATATTGGTCTGGGTAACCGCGACTTCCACAGGGCCGTGCATTGCTCTCTTGCCACCAAACTCTACATCCTCTAACCAGTACCAATACGTTTGGCCTGAAGCAACACCACTATCCGTGAATGTGTAATCGTGCCCGACCACGCTTTGTCCTTGGCCGGGGATCAATATGTCATTCAGTTTCACAGCCGCGGTAGGATTATTGACCGTTGCACGATAAACATTAAAACCCCAGTTGTCAAACTCAGCGCTAGTCGTCCAGCGCAGCAGAATATCGCCGTTCACCGGTGCTGCCGTGAAGGCGCTAAGTGTCACCGCCGTGGGTGGCGCAATCGTGTACGTCACGCTATCACTGGCCGGATCAGCGGTTTGTCCATCAGCAGATTTGGCGCCGCTCACGGTGGCCGTGTTCACACTATTTTCCACCGCCAGTTCAGCGTGCAAAACAATCCGAACCGTGATACTATCGCCGACAGCCAGCGGCGAAGAAGCTAAATTCGTCCACGTCAGCGTGCCGCTACCTGTGCTATCCGGCGCTGGATTGGCCGAGACGAAAGAAGCTACGCTGCTACCGAACTGGTCGGAAAGCGGCACCATGCTCAAAGACAATTCGCCACTATTGGTAATGATAACAGTAAACGTGAAATTGTCACCGACTTCGATGGCACCATCAACAGGATCGGTCAATTGTTTACTCACCATCACAGCCGGTTGCGCATAGCCCCAAAAACCGAAATCAGCATGGCCGATTTGCCCTGGCTGCGTCAGCGAGACAGGTATTGTTGTCGTCGTTGTTGGCGTGGCGCCAACCGGCAAAGCGGCATCGGCCGGGTCAACTTTCACCACATAATCGCCTAACGGCAACCCCACAAACGTATAACTACCGTTGCTATCTGTGACTACACATGAAAGCGCTGTGCCTGGATCAGCAGCTGCATAGAGACAAACCGTCACGCCAGGAAGCAGTGATTCGCCAGAATCATAAACACCATTCTGGTTCGCGTCGCCGAAAACGACGCCAGTAACGCTGGCCAATGGCTGATAGCCGAAATCAGCAGCCAAGTTAATACCGTTAGTCGGCAAATCCACCAACAGCGGATTGCTGCCGCCGGTCAACGTGTAGCCGGTCAGTACCTGGTTGGCATCGGTCACCGTCACGCAATACTTGTCCGGCGTGGCCAAATTCTCGAACAGATAATGCCCGTTGGCATCCGTTGTCGTCGTCATCACCGCGCTGTCATCCGCTGTGCCACAAAGCGCATCTGCACCGGCTGTGGAGAGCGCAATCGTCACATTGCCGATGCCTGGCTCGCCGGTATCTTGCACGCCGTCGCCGTTCGCATCGTTCCAAACCGTGTCGCCGATGGCGCCTGGCTGTGGTTGGTAGTAGCCAAAGTCCGCATCCAAATTGACGCCGTTGGCCGGCAAATCCACCAACAGCGGATTGCTGCCACCGGTCAAGACATATTGATCCAAAACGTGATTAACATCGGTCACAGTCACACAATATTTAGCCGGCGTGGCCAAATTCTCAAACAGATAATGTCCGTTGGCATTCGTTGTCGTCGTCATCACAGCACTATCGTCCGCCGTGCCGCAAAGCGCGTCCGCACCGGCGGTGGAGAGTGCTAACGTCACATTGCCGATGCCTGGCTCACCGGGATCCTGCACGCCATTGCCGTTGGCGTCGTTCCACACCGTGTCGCCGATGGCGCCGGGTATGGGCTGGTGATAGCCGAAATCCGCGTCCAGGTTGACGCCGTTCGCCGGCAAATCCACCAGCAGCGGATTGCTGCCGCCGGTTAACGTGTAGCCGGTCAATACCTGGTTGTCGTCGGTCACCGTCACACAGTATTTCTCCGGCGTGGCCAAATTCTCGAACAGATAATGTCCGTTAGCGTCCGTTGTCGTGGTCATCACCGCGCTGTCATCCGCCGTGCCGCAAAGCGCATCCGCACCGGCTGTGGATAGTGCAATCGTCACATTGCCGATGCCCGGTTCACTGAACTGCTGTGTACCATCGCCATTTGCATCGTTCCACACCGTGTCGCCGATGGCGCCCGGCGTGGGTTGGTGATAGCCGAAATCCGCATCCAGGTCGATGCCACCCAACAACAAATCCACCAATAACGGGCTGCTTCCGCCCGTCAAGGTATAGCCGGTAAGCACGCTATTGTCGTCGGTCACGGCCACGCAATACTTTTCCGGCACAGCCAGGTTATCGAACAGGTAATGGCCACTGGCGTTGGTCGTCGTGGTCATCACAGTCGTGCCGTCGTCAGCCGTGCCACAAACAGCGTCGGCACCGGCCGTGAACAGCGCTAACGTCACATTGCCGATGCCCGGCTCGCCGGGATCCTGCACGCCGTTGCTGTTCAAATCGTTCCACACCGTGTCACCGATGGCGCCGGGTATAGGTTGGTGATAGCCAAAATCCGCATCCAGGTTGACGCCGCCCGCCGGCAAATCTACCAGCAGTGGATTGCTGCCGCCGGTCAGCACGTAAACTGCCAACACGCTGTTGTCATCAGTCACCGTGACACAGTATTTCTCCGGCGTGGCCAGACTGTCGAAGAAATAGCGGCCATTGGCGGTGGTTGTCGTCGTCATGACCGTTGTGCCGTCGTCCGCCGTGCCGCAAAGCGCATCCGCGCCGGCGGTGGACAATGCCAAAGTCACATTGCCAATGCCCGGCTCGCCGGGATCCTGCACGCCGTTGCTGTTCAAATCGTTCCACACGGTGTCACCGATGGCGCCGGGCGTGGGCTGGTAGTAGCCGAAATCCGCGTCCAAATAAACCGTTTCCACCGGCATGTTCACCAATTGCGGGTTGTTGCCGCCGGTCAGGATTTCGTCGGTGAGGACGTGGTTACTGTCCGTGACCATCACGCAGTAGTTGCCGGGAATGGTCATGCTGGAGAAAAGATAATGGCCATTGGCATCCGTCGTTTGTGTGCCCACCAGTTGATCATCCGCCGTACCGCAAAGTGCGTCGGCGCCGGCATCGTAAAGGGCCACGGTCACATTGGCAATGCCAGGCTCCGTCGGGTCTTGCACGCCGTCGCCGTTCAGGTCTTGCCAAACCGTGTCGCCGATCACCGAAGGTTGATAGACATCGGTGAAATCGGTGGCCACGTTATTGGTCGGATCATCGCCGGATGTCGGCGTGCTGATCTCGGCCCGGTTAATGATGGTTGTCGTGCCGGGATCGAAGAACGGATCCAGCTTGAAGCTCACCAGGATATTGCCGTCAGCCCCGGCCGCCAGGTCGCCCAGATCGCAGACCACATTGCCACCGGCTGCAATGCAATTGCCTTGATCAGGCGTAGCATTGAGCAGCGTGCCATGTGCTGGTAACGTATCGGTAACCGATACATTCGTAGCTAAACCTAACCCTGTGTTGGCATAATGCACCGTATAGGTTAAGACATCACCCGGCGCGGCTAAATCCACATGGTCGGTCTTCGTGATGGTCAGTTCCGGAGGCGGCAACTGGCTTTTCACCACGCCCCCGGTCCAGGCCCCGGAATCGCCGGCCGGCCAAGGCAGCGCATCCGTCGCGGGCGGGGATTCCATTTGGAGAGCCACCCACGTGGCATTAGCGGGCACCGTCAACGTCATGTTCACCGTGGACCATTCAGCACCATCGTAGCCGCCTGTATAACTAGTCAAAGGCGCTTGCGTCGCGGGGAAACAAGGCGGAGACATATTGAATAAGTTGTGGCCAATCTGAATGCCACCGTTCACACCGTGGCTCGCAGGATAAGTTTCCACTAATTTATCCGGTGTAGTGCCGGTGCCGCTGGCTGCCCACAGGTCTAAGGGGCGACAATAACCATAAACAAGCCCCATGTGACCGGCGCCAGCAAAACTAATGGCCATATTCACATCATGCTCGGCGGGCATCGGAGCAATATCAAAGGTATGCACAGCGGTCAATGGCCCACCATCGTAGTTAGAGGCAGCCGCCCACCAGATATAGTCGGCACCGTAATAAGGCTGAATAGACACAGGATGGTGACAAGCCCCGGTGCTATAAATAACCACCAGTGATGCACCGTTACGCTGTGGATCGCCGTTTGGATTCGCACCGGTCACCGGCAACGGGTACCATTCCCCCACGTGATACGTGTGGGTACCTTCCACTACCAGATTAGCGCCATTAGGTCCGACGTCAGCAACCCATTGATACCACGGAGAACGTGAAGAGGAGATCGTCGAATAGTCTGTCCTCTGACCAGTGACGGTTGTGCCATCGACTTCCAATGTCGTGGTGTTGGGGTTACCAGGGTCATTGGTGTCATTCACACCTTCCCAAATCAACCAGGCGTCCACCACTTGACCTGGCACATTCAACGTCACGTTCCCCCAACCATCCCAAAGGGAAACACCACCAATCGCATAATCATAGCATCCTTCCTTGGGGTAATTCGCCATGACAGGGAAAATAGCGGAATCAGCCCGGGCAGGAACGGTTCCTTGCGCAACCATGAACAATGACAATAAGAGTAACACCGTAAACAACCAAACTTTCGAGTGACGACTGAACATAGAAATATCTCCTTTTACACACGCAACACCGGCTAAAACAGAACCGGGACACTAACAAACAAATCGCGCTAACGGATATATGCAGGCAAAAAGAACGGTCGTAAAGCAGACGGTACCGGTAATTCTAACCCTGGATCGCCTATAATTAGATAAGTATCCAAAAGAAATGTATATTGATCCGTTTTAGACAAAAGGTTCACCTCCCCTGCCAATGTCAATGGCCCTATTTCCGTTTCACCGCCAAATAGTGCGGCATAGAAACCTTGCTGTAAAAAGCGATGTCCGCTGGCCACTGCCAATCCGGAGGAAGACCAACTGCCAATGGTGCCCCCACCGGCATGCGTCAATAACGCTTCATCCAAAGCCGGGTGTTCCGGATGCTGGAAATAGCCGGTAAAACAGGTCATAGCCAACAAAAAGGGCAAGCGATGCCCATTGTGCAGTGCCGGAACATCATTCAAGTGAAAAGCATTTTCCTCCATCCACTGCCAGTAAGAACTGTGGCCAACATAATCGAAGATGAATCCACCCTCATTCCAGGCCTGATGGACGCGCTGGCGCAGCTCGTCTGCCGAGGCGATATGCCCGGGCAAACCGGAACTACCTGCCCAAGGATCATAATACAAACGCTGCACCGCTAACGCCGGCGGAATCTGGTGGCCAGCAGAAAGTTCGGCGTGGGCCGAAAAATCGCCAGCTTCATCCTCATTGCCAGCCGCGTCACGAAAATTATCGGCGATAAAAGTGATGCGGCGCTGCCACGTAGCCGGCGTGCGCGTCGCCTCGTAGCGGATGATCTTCCCTACCACCATGCGCAACTCGTCCACATTGGCCACCGGCAAGCGCCCGATGAAGAAATCAGGAATGTTGTCATCCCCACTCACTGTCGCCAACCGATTATCGCTGGCCGTCTCCCCCAACCAGGGATCCACATTGGCCAAATAAGGTGGTAAAATATTAGACGGATGCCACCCGTAATAGTCACGGAAATCATAGCTGCCATCTCCCACCAGAAGTACATCGCGCAACAGAGGCGCCTGCCAATGCTGATAAGCCGTTGTCAAAAAGATGCGCAGCGCCTCAGGATCCACCCGGCCAAAGCTGAACTCGTCGTAAATATCCTGCAAGGCTACCAACTGCACCCGCAAGCCAGCCGCTTCCCGCCATCGCCACAGGGGAAGCAGCGCCGGCCAAAAGCTCCGCGGCGCAATCATTAGATAATCGGCCTGATTGGAACTAGCCGCCAAATGAGACGGCGTGTCCAGGACAATCTTCGCCGGCCTGTCAAACGCGTTGCAAGGCCAAAGTTGATAGCGCACCGCCATTGTTCCCTCATCAGCAAAGCGGAACCAACCGTGTGCCGTATCCTGCCCTCCATGCAATAAGAGCTGCGCTGCTTCAGCATCAGTCACATCCCAAAGGCAAACGGGATCATGGCTGCTGGTACGCACCTGGTAAAGCCGTTGTCCGGCATCGCCGGTCCAGCCTAGCCGGTCATCCTGCGCCGACAACTCGCCCCGATATCCCACTTGAAAAGAGGATAGATAAACGCCATCGGGCGGATTACCGCGATCAGCACTGCGTAATGTAAGTTGGTTGCCAGTGGCACGCAAGAAATTGCTGGCAAAACGAGCACTGTACAAATAATTTGTCTTGCCGCTCCAGGTCGCTACCCCCAAATTGTGGCCGTTCAGCGCTATGTGCACCCCGTGCGGCGAATCGGTATAGCCGGTGAAGTGCACGCTTACGTCGCCCTGGTGGGGCCAGGTAACCAAGCCGGGCAGTGCAAACGCAAAAGTCTGTGTCGGGTAAGGCGGAAACTCCAGCGGGCGCAAATCAATGCTAAACCAATGATCACCATCCGGCCCGGGCAACTGACTGTCGTAGATCTTTTTATGCACCCAACTGAAATGGTCGCGGCTGGAAGAAGTTACCGTCGTACCGATTGGCGTAACGTCCCGCGTCCCCATGCGCAATCCGGCGGATTGGGCCACGACCAACCAATATACGTCCGCCGCCTGATAACGGGATGGTTGCGGCGCTGCGTAAAATCGGAAAGCATCGCCGGCGTCCAACCGGCCATCCGCCTGTCCCACGCCCCAAATGGCCACCTGCCGCTGACCGTGCCAAAGCTGTACCCGGGCCGGGTCGATGGTGGCAATATCCCAGCCGGCCTCTTGTAAATCGTTGGCGGTGACTTGGTACACACCGGCGTGATCAATGGTCAAGCGTAGACTGCCAGCCGTCTGCGCCCAGCGATTCACTCGCGGCTGCGGCACCTGACGGGGCCAGGGGCCGCGAGTTGGTTCAGCAACCAAATCAGCACTGTTAGCCACGTAATGAGAGAGCGTTTGCCCCCAAATGTCCGACGGAGGTGGGCCGGTCACGGTTGGCAACCGCAAAGTGACATCCACATGCCGGGCGACAATCCAAGCTTGTTGCAAGCCATCCCAATGGGAAGGGTGCACGACAAGCCGGGCCAGCCGATAACCACGCAGATAACCGACCTCCCGCACTTCAGCCCACGGTGAGCGAGCCAGAATTCGAGCGGCTGGCCGGTGCTTTACCGACGAGATAACGGGGGCCGGGGCATACAACATGCGCAATGTCCGGCCGTGACTTTCTAATTCGACTTGCCCCCCCGCCGGCAACCAAAAGAGGCGCTGCCAGCCGGGCAAAGTGCGTACTGCATTGTCCGTTAGCTTTGTTAAAGTGCTGCCCAAGATAGGTGATTGCTGTAATATCTGCCTATCAGCCTGGGTCAAAACGAATTTCCAGTGGTAAACATAGCTGGGGGGCATGGAAGCCGTTGCAGGAAGGCACACTTGCAAGAGTAGAACCGTGGCTACCAGCACAGACAGCCATCGTGACCCATGTCTCTTTGCCAGATTAAGCAAACACACCCCCTCGGTTCTGTGCTGAGCTACACGTTACTCGCCAATTTTTACTTGAACAATGAAGCTGTGACCGCCACGAATTTTTACGGGTAAGCTTGACATTCCGCAAATTTCCTTAAGTATAACAGAAAATGAAGTGGCTGTCAATCCTTTTTTGCGTCACCATGATGATAAATTATTCATGTATCGTCGCAGGGGAAATCGGCCGGTCACTCAGTTTTGTTGCGAAGCACTTGCACCATATCGTTGGCTGTTGTGAAACAATATGCCGGCATGCCAATGCCGCGAGCCGCTTCTGTGTTGCGCGTTTTGTCGTCCACCAACAGGCATTGCTCCGGCGGCACGCCGAGCCGCGAGGCGGTCAACCGGAGTATAGCTGGGTCTGGCTTGCGCATGCCGACCAACGCGGAAATGACAATGGCATCGAAAGTGGCGTAAAGCGACCAATCCTCCTGCAGGTGGCGCAGGAGGGAAGGCAGAGCATTGCTGCAGAGCGCGACGGGGTAATGTCGGCTCAAAGCAACAACAATTTGTACCATTTCGGCGTCCAGCGGCTGGCCGTGGAAATTGTCGTCCCGCAGCACACTAAACTCCGCCGGTAAGCGTTCGGCCCAACGGTCAGCACCAATGGCGTGCCAATAGGCCGGCGGGGTCATGCGCCCGGTGGAGACCGCTTCCCAGGCCGGGCCGCTGAAAAGCGCGTAGCGGAGCGTTTCCGGCGGCAAACCAAGCTGTCGGTCGTAAGCCAAAAGACGCTCGTTGCGTGCTTCCTCCGACGCCAACACGCCGCCAAAATCGAAAATGAAGCCCCGAATCTCGTGATCAGTCACGGTCTTGGCCTCGCTTGCCGGGATTGTCTTCGAGGTCGGCCGCTGCCACACGCTCTACTTTGTACGATGATAGTTCGGCTTTGGGGAAAGAGAGGCGCCGGAACGGCCG
This sequence comes from Anaerolineae bacterium, assembly GCA_015486845.1. GTDB lineage: Bacteria > Chloroflexota > Anaerolineae > JAADDB01 > JAADDB01 > WFQU01. The sequence continues at coordinate 22,739 of WFQU01000040.1, forward strand.
CATGGCCGGCGGCTTGTTTCCTTTCCACGGCACGGTAGCGTCTAACGCCATCTTTGCGCCCCGCGCTTTCTTCCCCGGCACGTGTTGGGCGGAAGGGTCTAATGAACTGGAGGGCCGGTCCGGCCAGACTTGCAAATCACGGTCCGCCTGAAAACGGGTCGCGATGGCCCATTCCACCATGTCGGCATTAAACAGGTCGACATCATCATCCACCACCACCACGTGCTTCAGCGATGGATGGCCGCGGAACGCCGCTTCCCCCGCCCGTACTCCCGCGTCGGCATCAGTTTTGTGAATTTGCACCACCGCGTGCAGCCAGGAAGCACCGCCGGGGGTGATGTAAACATGGCGGCAGTCCGCCACAGTCGCTACGGCGGCGCAGATGGTGGGCTCTTTGGGCAGGCCCATTAACAGTTGATGCTCCCATCCGCCGGGGAGCAACGCCTGGTAAATAGGCCGCCGCCGGTGGTAAACGCGGTCGATGACAAGGATCGGTTGTTGGCGCACGACGTCCAGCGTGCCGGTCAAATCGACGAACGGCCCTTCCAGCGCCAAACGCTGCTGCAACCGGCCTTCCAGGATAATCTCAGCCGCCCACGGCACGGCGACGCCGTTGCGGCAGCGCACCATGGGGGTGGGTGCCAAAGCTTGGGCAAGGCTCATTTCGTCCACGCCGGGAGGCGGCCCCATGGACGCGGCCAACAGAATGTGCGGCGGCAAGCCGATGGCGACGGCGACAGGAAGGTCATCCGGCGCGGCATGCCGCCAGGCGGTGTGCGTGGTGCGCTGTTCCACCAGGCGCGCCACGAAATGGCGCTCATCCAGCTGCAGCAAACGGTGAAAGCTGGCATTAGGGCCGGTTTGGGGATCAGCGAGGAAGAGCACCCCCGCGGTGACATACGGCCCGGCGTCGTTTTCCCAGTAGGTCAGCACCGGCAAGCGACGCAAATCCACCGTTGGCTCTGCCACTTCCTGCCAGGGCGCTTCCACGACGAACGGCGGCGACACCGGTGCGGCCAGCGCGTCGACCAAACGGTGCAACAGTTCGTCCGGAGGCATGCCTATAGCTGATGCCAGATAGCTCCGCCGGGAGACGATGCCGGCCGTCACCCGGTAAGCACTGCCGGCAACCTCTTCCAGCAGAACCGGATGTTCGTCCAGCGTCGCAATGAGCGCGGCGGCCTCTAGGCGCGCAGAAACCGGCTGTGCCACGCGACGGAGTTCGTTTTGGGCGGCCAACATGTCCAGGAATGTGCGCAAAGTCGGGATGGGATCAGACATGATCTGTTTCGGCCTCCGTCGGGATGTGTGTGATGATGGTGCGCACGGCACCGGCCCGGCGCATGGCGGCAGCTACCTGCTCCGCACTTCCCGGCTCGACCAGCGCCAAACAGTTGCCGCCCAAACCGCCGCCGCAGAGCTTGGCGCCCAATGCGCCGGCAGCGCGCGCCGCAGCAAGCAAGCGTTCCAGCGCCGGGTGCGAGACGCCCATGGCGGCCAATAAAGTCTGGTTGTCGTCCAACAGCCGGCCGACGCCGGTCAAGGTTCCGGTGGTCAGACGGCGGTAGACCTGGTAAACGATCTCTCCCACTTCGGTAAAGTACTTTTCATACTGACGAGGAGCCTGCTGCCACCGTCGGCGCACGCCGGCCACGGCCTCTTTCGTCGCGCCGGGCACACCGCTGTCGGCGATGACGAGGGTGAACGGCACGGCGGTGTGGAACGGGCGGGGCGGTGCGCCTTTCTGGAACCAAAGCGGCCGGCCGTAGGCGATGACATTGTTGTCGATGCCGCTGGGAGTGCCGTGCCACAGTTCCTCGCCCCGATAGACCAATGCTGAAACGTCGGCCGGGAGCAATGTCACGCCGAAATAGCGCGCCAAAGCCCGCACCAGCGCCGTCGCCACCGCCGCGCTGCTGCCCATGCCGCTGGCGATGGGTATGGTCGAGCGGATGGTCAGCCGAACCTGCGGAGGTTCGACGTGGAGCGCTTCCAGCGTCATCCGGGCTACCAGCGCCAAAGGTTGGTTCGCCGGCGCATTTTCCAGCGTGAAGCGCTGGGTGATATCCGGCAAATCAATTGTGAACCGCTGCCCCGGCGTTTCGCTTATTTTGGCCCGCGCCCGTTCCTGGAAAACCGGCAAAGCAATGGCCGGGCGTCCGTAGACAACCGCGTGCTCGCCACAAAGGATCACTTTCCCCGACGCAGTAGCAAACATCTTTTCTCTCTTCACCATGCCTTTAGTATAACACAAATTACGTTTCTCGTGGGATTCGTCGGGGAACTTTGGTCCACCACAACGGACAAGATGATACGTATTACGCACTATGTGATGCCTCATTGGCGTGAGAAATTGTTCTGTCATGGCGAGCGAAGCGCACTAATCTTCAACGCCGTAGCAGGAGATTACTTGGCCCCAATAAGGGGCACGCTGGCATCGCTTTGCTCCTCGCAATAACAAATAGCAAGAAACTCGTGCGCTATGTACTAGCGCAAATCACTAATGGCGGGAGAGACCATCGGGTTATGCCGTTTTTCCTCGCCCACAGTGGTGGGGCCCTTGTGCCCCGGCCAAATGCGATAATCGTCCGGCAAGGTGAAAATCTGCTGTTGGATGCTGCGCACCAGCGTGTCGTAATCGCCGCCTGGAAAATCTGTGCGCCCCACTGCGCCGTGGAAGATCAAATCGCCGCTGAAAAGCTGGCGACCGGCGTGGTGGACAAAGGTCACTGAGCCGGGGGAGTGCCCCGGCGTGAAGCGAATCTCCAGCTTTTCCCGGCCAAACGCAATCTCGCCCTCGCCGGGCAAATAGCGATCAACGTGGGCCGCCGGGCCGGGATCGCGCATGGTCCATTTCTGCATGGATTCCCGCGCCCGCAGCAAGAACGGCTCGTCGAACTTGTGCAGGAGAAAAGGTGCACTGGTTGCTTCCTGCAAAAAACGGGCGGCCATCACGTGGTCGAAATGGCCGTGGGTCGCCAAAATGTAACGCAGCGTGGCGTTTTCCTCCTCCAAAACGGCCAAAATAGCGTCGCCAAAATCGCCCGGATCGATAACGACCGCCTTGCGAGTCGCCTGGCAGATTAGGACGTAGCAATTAGACCGCAATAATCCTACCGTCAAATGCCTTAAAATCATCCTTACTTGCTCCTTTTTCGGGTTGTCAATGGCCGGCGATGCAAATTGTACAGGGTGAAAACAGCGAAAAGTATAAGCAGAATACCAATGCCCAACATAATTAGCGGAATGCCCCACAAGTCAGCCATGATGCCGATGAGCAACATGGGCGGCAAGCCAATCAGGTTGTTCATCATGAACCGGACGGCAAAAACACGGCCCTGTAACGCTTGGGGGGATTCCTCTTGCAACATCGTTTGCCCAACGATGCTCACCGCAGACATGGCCATCCCTAAAGTCGTGCTGACGGCCGCAACGCTTACCAACAAAGGAAAACCGGTCAGGAGTCGGGCCATCCAGCCGAATGAGGCAAAACTGAGACCGATAATCAACATGCTAATGCCATTGGTCTTGGCCCGGGGCAGGTGATGGCCGAAACGTCCCATGATCAGTGTCATGAAGAGCAATCCCACGCCGGCGGGGGCAAAAACGAGCACGCTGTCTTCCGGCCGCAATCCCAACACCCGCACGGCGAAACCGGGTGCCAACATGCCCAAAATCATGATCAAAGCAGACATCGTTGACATGTAAACAACGCCTAACAGAACAGCCCTGGTGTGTGCCACAAAGTGCCAACCGGCCTTCACTTCCTGCCAGGTCTCGGCCCAGCCACTTTGGAAAGAATAGAGTGCTTCTTTCAGATTTTGTTTGCCAGTGTGGGCAGCCGGAATGCGCCCAACAGCGTAAGCAGCGATTAAATAGAGTCCTGAGATGAAGACAAATGTGGCCGATAAACCGAAAATCTTGATAATAAGCGGGGCTAAAATGATCATACCCATGACCTGCGCCAGCGAAGAGGTCATGCTGAAAAGCGAGTTAGCCGTCATAAGCTGATTATCCTTCACTAATAACGGGATCGTAGCCGATTCCGCCGGCGCGTAGAACTGGCTGATGATGGCCATGAGGAAAGTGATAGTATAAATGGCCAAAAGTAAATGGGTGCCATGCCAATAGGCCAGCAAATAAAGGTAACTCAGCACGAACAAAGCGCGAGCAATGTTCGAACCAAACAGGATATATTTTTTCGGTAAACGATCGGCAATAACCCCAGAGGCAGGGCTAAAGAAAAGCCCAGGCAAACTGAACGCCATGATCATCAAGCCCATTTGGGTACTACTACCGGTGATTTTCTCGATGAGCACCATTTGAGCAAAATGGATGCCATATTGGGAGGTTTGAGCCAACACTTGGGCGATCCATAAGCGCTGAAAAACACGGTTTTGCAGGACCGGGCCGAAGCCTTTTTCTATGTGAGGGGTGGCCGAGGATAACCCGTCACTGTCCATCTCCATCGTGGGCAACGGTAACGGTTTTATATCACTCATAAAGCTGTTGTGTCCTGCCCATCCGTCGCATTAGCCCGCCGCACTACTTGCTTAACCGCTTTCTCGAAGGCGCTGCGCGTCAACATGATTTTATGATGGCATCCTAAACAGCGCAGCCCCACATCAGTGCCGGTGCGAACGACTTCCCATTCGTAGCTGCCACAAGGGTGTTTCTTGCGTAGGCGCACGATGTCGCCGGGATGAATCACAGTTGGCATGACTAAGCACCCCCCGCCGGCAAATAATCTTGCAGCCAATGCAAAGTCAACTGGAAAGCTTCTTCTTCCCAAACGTGGGCGCTGTACGTGTGATCCGCACCTTCGATCCAATAGCGAGCGGTGCGTTCTGGTCCCGCTGCCGCCAGATAGCGGTCGGCGTGGCCCGGCGGTACGGATCCATCACGGGTACCATGCAAAATGAGCACAGGACCGTGATAACGCTCGATGCTTGCCAAAGGTTGTACGCTCTCTAAAGTAGCTAAGAAGTCAGGTCCTAACAAGAGGCCGCCTACATCAAAAGTACCGTCTGCTTGCCGGCCCAGCGGCGGCGGGATTGTCGCCAAGTCGGCCGCCGATTTATGGAAGAGTTCCTGCAAATCCGCTACGGCGGACCAAAGCAACAACGCGGCGACCCGGCGGTCCTCCCCGGCCACGCTGGCGGCCACTGCACCGCCGAGACTCAGTCCGAGCAAAGCTACGCGCTCAGGATCCACACCTGGTTGCCGGCGTAGCCAGGCCAACGCCGTCTGGGCATCGTCAATTTCGGCGGGAATGGTCATCTCCTGAAAAGCACCTTCGCTTTCCCCGGAGCCACGGAAATCGAAACGCATGGCAAAATAACCGGCCGCGGCCAGCCGCCGGGCCATTTTGACGAAAAGGAAATGGCTCTCCATGCGGCTGCCGGTGAATCCGTGCAACATGACCAGTGCCGGTCGGCGTCCCGATTGCGCAGGCGCGTGCAACATGCCGGCCAGGCGCTGACCTCGATTTTGAAAAGTTATCGCTGTTTCTACCACACGTATTCATCTCCATCGTCGGTACAAGGCGCAACAAGCTCAGACATCGTACACTTCGGGATTGACACAGAAAGGCAGGCGCTCACCGCACAAGCCGGCCAACAAATTTTCTGCCGCTAAGCGGGCCATTTGGTCACGCGTCGCCACCGTCGCGCTGCCAATATGTGGCGTAACGATGATATTATCCAAAGTCAGCAATGGATGGTCGGCCGGTAACGGTTCCGGATTGGTCACGTCCAGCGCTGCATAAGCGATGACGCTGTCACGCAGCGCCCGGTATAGTGCCATGCTGTCCACAATTTTTCCTCGAGCCGTGTTCACCAAGATGGCCGTACGCTTCATTTTGTGCAGCGCCGTATCGTCGATGAGCCGTTCCGTTTCTGCCACAAGCGGCGTGTGCACGCTGACGAAATCCGACTGCGCCAAAAGCGTGTCCAAACTCACCAGTTCGGCGCCCAACCGGTCCGCCTGTGGGTGTGGATGCCGGTTGTGGTACAAAATACGGCAATCGAAACCTGCACAACGCCGGGCCAACGCGTAGCCGATGCGGCCCATGCCGATGATGCCAATACTGCTGCCATGCACCGCGGCGCCTAAGAAGCCCAACGGCATCCAGGTGTGCCATTGGGCGGTACGCACAAAGCGATCCGCTTCCAGCAAACGCCGTGCCGCGGCCATCAACAAGGCAAAAGCGAGGTCGGCCGTTGCTTCCGTCAACACACCAGGGGTATTACCCACCGGAATGCTGCGGCGATTGCACGCTGCAATGTCCACATTGTCGTAGCCCACGGCGAAATTGCTTACCACTTTGAGTTGCGGCCCGGCTGCTTCCAGCAGCGCACCATCCACCCGGTCTGTCAACAAAGTGAGCAATCCGTCTGCACCCGCCACCCAGGATAGTGCAGTAGCTCGCGGCATGGGCATCTCCTCCGGCCAAACTCGCACATCGGCAGCAGCACGCAGTAATGACAAGCCGGCTTCGGGAATGCGACGCATTACCACAACGTGAGGCTTGCTCATACAGTCTCCTCCGCTGGCGGCGTAAAAGGTTCCCCGGCCAGGCTCCAGCGTTCCACAGTATGCCGCTGCACGACTACTTCCGTACCATCTTCTCGAGCAAGCAGAAGGGCTCCCAGATCAAACCAACGCACGGTACCGACGAATGTTTCGCCGGAGGCTAATTCGAACTGAGATAGAGCTCCTGTTTCTACCACTTTTCGCAAGAAAAATGTGAGCGCCCGACGCGACCAGGGTTGACGCCAGGTTACTTCCGCCCAAGGAACACCGTAAAACGCAGCCAGTTTGTGCAATGCATCCTCATCATACATTGGCCGATAGCGTTGCTCTAATTGTCGCAAAAAAGATCCTGGCACGCCAGTAGCCTCGCTGACCTCTAAGAAAGAGATACCCCCATTTACTGCTCGCAGATAGCGAAAATAGTCATTATTGCTCATCGCTTTGCTCCAGCAAGCAACGATAGTATGAAATGGCCAGTTTATTGATGGAAACCTGTTCCCCCGCCTCATTTTCTATCACAATTTGATAAGGGCCAAAGCCTACCAACAGCCCGCTAAGCGTTGTGCCGTCGAACAGAACAATGCGTAACGACGCTTTCCCATCCTGGCAGGCCTGCAAAAAGTTCAACTCGAACTTATCCACGCTTTCGGGCAAATATGGGCGTTGCATGTTTTGTTCATGTTCCTTAGATCGTTGTTGCGCGATTGCCTGCTGAAGGTCGTTCAAGAGCCGGCTGGCTTCTTTCTGGCTCAAGGTGCTGACAGGTTTACCTAACTGTTCTTGCAATGCTTCGGCGGACCGGTCCAATCGTTTCAATAACCGATCGATCTGTTCAATTTGCGTTTCCCGAATAGGTGGCAAAGGTCGTGGTTTCTTGGGCGCCGCCGCTTTCTTGGCAGGGCGGCGTGGTTTGCTATGCCCCCGCGCTTTCTTTGGGGCAGCTTTCCGTTGCAAAGGTGGATCAGAACGAATCTTGATTTCCCATTCCTCCACGTAAAGTGCTTTAGCCAGCCTCCCTAAATCATTGAATGGGATCTCCTGGCTTCCCTGTTCGTAAGAATGAATCATTTGTGCCGACACACCGGAGCGAGCAGCTAACTGGCTAACAGATAAACCTTTCCGCTTGCGAATTTCCCATAAATTATACATCGTTCTCTCCCTTTGAGTGGCAAAAACCAACGAATCAGTGTCTGTCTTACCCTTGAAAGGGTGTTTCATCATATAACAAGATATCTCTTTCTGTCAACTACTTTTTATCCAACTCAATAATCCCAAATGCGGCAATGCGGTAAGTCCAGGTGAGGTACGTTTGACAAAACGTGCCTTTGGTGTTAAAGTGTCATGTGTGAGCCGGAGTGGCGGAACAGGGAGACGCGCTGCGTTCAGGGCGCAGTGGGCGCTACGCCCGTGTGGGTTCGAATCCCACCTTCGGCATACTACAGCAGTGGAAATAGCCATAATACGTATTTCGTATTACGGCAACATCTGCAAAATCACCCTACGGCGATTAGCATGCAACCTGCGCAGGCAGGTTTCGCAGCTGTGGCAGCGATTTCCAATCGCCGGGCGTGCGTAGCTTGCGTTGACCTGCGTCCCATTCCGGTGCGCCGGCCCCTTGCCGCCCCGGCGGCGGGGTACATCAAGGTAGGGTCCTCTGCCAAGAGGCTGCTTAACACCAGCCCCTTTCTAAGGGGCTTATCACTTACGTAGCACGGGGATTTGCCCCCCGTGCGCTCGGGCGGAGAACGCTGGCGATTAGCATGCAACCTGCGCAGGTAGGTTTCGCAGCTGTGGCAGCGATTTCCAATCGCCGGGCGTGCGTAGCTTGCGTTGATCTGCGTCCCATTTTATTTTCAAGGAAGGTTCTCATGAAGAGGTTACCATCTTCTCACCAGAGACGTTTCTCTATGACACCAGTGACACTCTTCCTCTTAGGTTTTTCATTTTTAGTTATCGTATTCACTTACCAAATCGGCCGGAATTTGAAAGACATTCACGATTGGCGAGCGAAGATCACTAAAGAACAGCATCTTTATGCACAAGAAGAAACGCGTAAAGATGATCTGGAACGGCTGGAAAGAGCTGCTATAGATTCGAGCGCCATGCTCCGTTATTTAAAACGGCAATTCGGTTATCTGCAACCCGGGGAAACCTTATACCGGGCACCAGATTCGGCTTCATTATCAGATGCATCACGATCTGCTGCGCCGACACTCTGGCAAGCGTTGTTTACTGGTAAGCGCGCCTCCCCGTAACACAACCTGCCGGCATACATGTCAAGCTGCTGTTTTCCGCAACGATTCAGCACGCTGGATGTTTGACAGTTATTTATCTTAGCGCTATAATGTTCATTGTGATGCGGGGTGGAGCAGTGGCAGCTCGTCGGGCTCATAACCCGAAGGTCGGAGGTTCGAATCCTTCCCCCGCTACTTTTTTTGGGCGGCGTAGCTCAGTCGGTAGAGCAAACGGCTCATAATCGTTGGGTCACAGGTTCAAGTCCTGTCGCCGCCACTTTCAGCCGGGGAAATTCCCCGGCTTTTTTTAATGACCTGTTTCCTCTATATAATACCCACCAGTCGCCTCGCCGCGGCTTCGCGATGGCTACAGCCCGGTGGGTGCGCTGTACTCACCGAAAACCCGGCGCAGCACAGCATGGATTTCGCCCAAAGTCGCGTAAGCCTGCACCGCCTCCAATAAGACCGGCATCAGGGGAGCATTTGGCTCACGAGCGGCCTCTTCTACTGCGGCTAAAGTGCGTTGCACCTTTTCTGGATTCCTATGTGTCTTGAGGGCTTGCAGCCGCGCTACCTGTCGTTGCTGCACGGCAGGATCAACCCGCAGTAAACTCTCCGGCCGGTGTTCCTTATCATCCTGGAAACGATTAACACCCACTACGATCTGCTCGGCCTGCTCTACAGCTCGTTGGGCACGATAAGCACTTTCCTGAATTTCGCTCTGCATGAATCCCGTTTCGATAGCACGCAGCGCGCCGCCCATGGCGTCAATACGCTGGATGTAAGCCATAGCCCGGCGCTCCACTTCGTTGGTGAGATGTTCCACATAATAACTACCGGCTAACGGATCGATACTTTCCGCCACGCCGGATTCGTAAGCGATGATTTGCTGCGTGCGCAGCGCCACTTCTACCGACGCTTCGCTGGGCAGCGCCAATGCCTCGTCCATGGAATTGGTGTGCAAGCTTTGCGTGCCTCCCAGCACCGCCGCCAGCGCCTGCAAAGTGACCCGGACGACATTATTCTGTGGCTGTTGGGCCGTCAGCGCGGAGCCGGCGGTCTGGGTGTGGAAACGCAATTTCATCGCTTTGACATCGGTCACCCCGAAACGCTCTTTCATGATACGGCTCCAGATGCGCCGCGCGGCGCGAAACTTGGCAATTTCCTCGAAGAGATTATTGTGGGCGTTGAAGAAAAAAGAGATCTGCCGGGCAAAACGGTTCACGTCCAGGCCGGCGTCGATGGCCGCCTGCACGTAAGCGATGCCGTTGCTGAGGGTGAAAGCCAATTCCTGCACGGCGTTGCTGCCCGCTTCGCGAATGTGATAGCCGCTGACGCTGATGCTGTTCCAGTGCGGAATATGTTCCGTGGTATAGCGAAAGATATCCACGGTAAGCCGAAGCGACGGCCGGGGCGGGAAAATATAAGTGCCCCTGGCGATATACTCCTTGAGAATGTCATTCTGCACCGTGCCCCGCAGTCTATCTTCGGAAATGCCTTGTTGTTTGCCCACTGCGATGACCATCGCCAAGAGCACTGCAGCCGGCGCGTTGATGGTCATGGAGATGCTTACTTTGTCCAGGGGAATCTGGTCCAGCAGGCGTTCCATATCCGCCAGTGAGGAAATGGCCACCCCGACTTTGCCCACTTCGCCGGCCGCCAACGGGTGGTCGGAGTCGTAGCCCAATTGCGTGGGCAAATCGAATGCCACGGAGAGCCCGGTTTGGCCTTGGGCTAACAAATAGCGGTAGCGGGCGTTGGATTCCTCGGCGGTGGCATAGCCGGCGTACTGGCGCATGGTCCAGAAACGCCCCCGGTACATGGTGGGCTGCACACCGCGGGTGAACGGGTATTGGCCCGGGAAACCAAGGTCATGGGCGTAATCCACCGGCACCTCCGGCGGTGTAAGCAGGCGGGGTTGCGGAATACCGGATGCGGTCTGAAACACTTTCTCTCGCTCCGGTGCTTTCTTCAGTAGTGGCTCTAAGATGTTTTCCTGCCACGCCTGGCGCTGCCGGTGTAAATTATCATCAGTCATAAAATATCATTCGCCTTTCGTATTACTGGCCAGCACGCTCACTCTAAAGTGCAAATGGGCTTGCCTTGATTGATATTTTCTCCAGCCACGGCGTGCACTTCGCTAACTGTGCCCGGGCGCGGCGCTCTGATTTCGTTCTCCATTTTCATCGCTTCCAGGATGGCCAGTGGTTGGTCCGCAACCACCTCGTCGCCCGGATCGACCAACACTTTGACAATGAGCCCAGGGATGGGTGCCGTCACGTTAAGCTTGCCCGAAGTGGGCAACAATTGGCTGCGCCCACGGTTTAGTTTGCGTTGTCGCTCATCCTCGATCTCCACGGAGAAAGGCTTGCCGGCAATTATAATCTGATAGCCAGTTTGACTTTCACGGGCTACTGCTTCATAAGAATGGTGATCGACCAGCAAAGAGTGACGTGTTTTGCCAACGGGTGCCCAGTCCATTTGCACTTTTTGGCCGTTCAGCGTGATGCCATCCGGCGTGATCTCAACTTCGTATTCGTGGCCGTGCGTCTGGATGAAATATTTCATAGCGACCACCTTCCACCGCGCCCGGCCCAGCGCCATAATGAGCTTTCCCTTTTTTGCGGACGTTGCAAGACAGCGTTCTGGCGGCCCCGTTCGTGGGCAAGTACCGCAGCCAAGAGCACAGCAGCTTCTTCATATTCCGGCGGTAGGGGCGTGTCTTCTGGATGAAAACGCTCTTCCAGGAAAGTCGTATCCAATGTGCCCCACATGAATTGGGAGCTCTCCATGATCTGAATGTGCAGCGGAATAGAACTTTGGATGCCGGCAATTTGATACTCGCTCAATGCCCTGCGCATGCGCAAAATAGCTTGTGCCCTGGTCTCCCCCCAAACAATCACTTTAGCGACCATGGGGTCGTAATAAAGCGAGACTTCCATGCCGCTGTACAGGCTGCTTTCCACACGCACCCCCGGCCCGGTGGGTTCTTTCAAAGCGATAATCTTGCCGGAAGAAGGCAAAAAATGGCTATACGGATCTTCAGCCGTGATGCGACATTCGATGGCCCATCCCTGAATGCGGATATCTTCCTGTTTGTAACGCAAAGGCCGACCGTTGGCGATGGCTAACTGTTCCTTGACAATGTCTATACCCGTGACCATCTCGGTAACCGGATGTTCTACTTGCAATCGGGTGTTCATTTCCAGGAAATAGAAGTTTTTGTCCTTGTCCAGCAAAAATTCCACCGTGCCGGCATTGGTGTAGCCGGTCGCTTGCGCCGCCGCAACCGCCGTTGCGCCCATCCTGGCGCGCAGTTCCGGCGTCACCGCCACAGAAGGTGCCTCTTCCACCAGTTTTTGGTGACGGCGTTGAATGGAACATTCCCTTTCGCCTAAATAGATAACATGACCATGTTGGTCCGCTAGAATCTGGATTTCTACATGGCGGGCATTGCGCAATAGCTTTTCCAAGTAAATAGTGTCGTCGCCGAAAGCACCCATCGCCTCTCGCCGGGCCGCGGCCAAAGCGGATCGCATCTCCTCGGCGCTGTGCACCGCACGCATTCCTTTGCCGCCACCGCCAGCAGCAGCTTTGATAAGCAACGGGTAGCCGATCTCCTCGGCACGGCGCAGCGCTTCCTCATCCGCCAGTCCCTCTTCCGTGCCGGGAACCACCGGCACGCCGGCAGCGATCATCGTTTTACGGGCTGCGACTTTATTGCCCATGAGCCGGATCGCTTCCGGCGGCGGGCCGATAAAAATGAGCCCGGCATCGACACAAGCTTGCGCGAAATCGGCATTTTCGGCCAAGAAACCATAGCCGGGATGAATAGCATCAACGCCGGCTTGCTTCGCAACTTCTATGATGCGGTCTATTCGCAAATAACTTTCTCGGGAAGGCGCTGGCCCAATGTGATAAGCCTCATCGGCATAGCGCACGTGCAAAGCTGTCCGGTCGGCATCTGAATAAACGGCCACGGTTTGCAGCCCGCGTTCTTCGCACGCTCGCAGGACTCGGATGGCAATTTCACCTCGGTTTGCGACTAATACTTTTTTGAACATTTTTCCTCTATTTTATGTAGACTAATGCACAGCGTCGGATGACATCTATCCATTGCCGCCTCTGATGGCGTTTGGCTATCGGCTATCGGCTCACAGCTAATGGCCTTTCTTTCTCCCGGCCACGCCGCATTCCGCGCCTAGACTCTGCCCGTCGCGCCAACACGCCTTGGCGAGACTTTATAGCGGGATATTGCCGTGCTTCTTGGGCGGATTCTGATCCCGTTTGGTGCGCAAAATTTCCAACGCGCTGATCAGGCGAGGGCGGGTCTCTTTCGGTTCGATAACATCATCGACGAAACCGCGGCTGGCAGCGATATACGGATTGGCGAACTTTTGCCGATATTCTTCGACGAGCTTAGCTTTTTCGGCGTCGGCGTCTTCCGCTTGGCTTAACTGGTGGCGGAAGATGATTTTGACAGCGCCGTCTGGCCCCATGACGGCAATCTCGGCCGTAGGCCAGGCCAAATTCAGGTCGCCGCGCAAATGTTTGCTGCTCATCACGTCGTAAGCGCCGCCGTAAGCTTTGCGGGTGATAACAGTGAGCTTAGGCACGGTGGCCTCGGCATAAGCAAAAAGTAGTTTAGCCCCATTGCGAATGATACCGCCGTGTTCTTGTACTAAGCCGGGCATAAAGCCCGGCACGTCCTCGAAAGTTACGATGGGGATGTTGAAAGCATCGCAGAAACGAATGAAGCGGGCTGCTTTGACGCTGGCATTGATATCCAGAACGCCCGCTAAAATGGCCGGCTGGTTGGCAATAATGCCGACGACATGGCCGCCCAAGCGGGCAAAGCCGACCAGAATATTTTGGGCAAAATGCTGGTGCACTTCGAAAAAGATGCCGTCATCGACCACGTGCTGGATGACTTCTTTCATGTCGTACGGCTTGTTCGGGTTTTCCGGCACGATGTCGTTGAGCGCTTCGTCCTCGCGCAGCGGATCGTCCGTCGGCTCACGATAGGGCGGTTCTTCCATGTTATTCTGGGGCAAATAGCTGAGGAGTTGTTGGGCCAAAAAGATGGCATCTTCTTCGTTTTCCGCCGCGAAATGCGCCACACCACTTTCGCTGGCATGCGTCCAGGCGCCACCCAGCTCTTCGAACGTGACCTCTTCGTGCGTGACGGTCTTGACCACTTCCGGGCCCGTGACAAACATGTGGCTGGTTTGCTTGACCATGATGATGAAATCAGTGATGGCCGGCGAATAAACAGCCCCGCCGGCACACGGGCCAGCGATCAGCGAAATCTGGGGCACCACACCGGAAGCCAGCGTGTTGCGCAGGAAGATGTCGGCGTAGCCGCCCAGCGAAATGACCCCTTCCTGAATGCGAGCGCCGCCGGAATCATTGACGCCGATGACCGGTATGCCCGTTTTCATGGCTGAATCCAGTATTTTACATATTTTCTTGGCGTGCGCAGCGGAAAGGGAACCGCCGAAGACGGTAAAATCCTGGGAATAGACGTAAACAGGCCTACCATCAATGGTGCCATAGCCTGTCACCACGCCGTCGCCCAAAGGGCGGTTGTTTTCTAAGCCAAAATCATGAATCTGGTGCGTGACAAAAGCGTCTATTTCCTGGAAACTGCCTTTGTCCATGAGTAAGTCTAAACGCTCACGGGCTGTGAGTTTCCCTTTTTTGTGCTGTTGTTCGACGCGCTTTTCGCCTCCCCCTAAACGGGTTTGCTCGCGCATTTCGTGGAGCTTCTCGATTTTTTCCTCGTTGGACACACTGCCCTCCCTCAAAACTAACTGACGCAGAGCCGCTGAGATGCAGCCAAAAGCTAATTAGAACGCAGATTAACCCAGGCTCCGCACGCAGATAAAAAATAATGGTCAAAAATCAGCTTGCTAACAACGCGCGGCGATCCTCCTTTGGAGCAGAAACGCTACGGCTCTGGAGTCGAGGCTTTAGCCGGGATTAACGCTGCCAAGCTGCCTAATGGCTTAATTCCGATCACCGCAAACCCGCCCAGGGCTAAAGCCGCCGGGCTACACCAAGCTCAAGCCCCTTGAAGCGGGCTGCACATCAGCCCCTTTCAAGGGGCTTGCCTTTTTCCATAGCACGGAGCTTTGAGCTCCGCGCTCACCCGGACAACATCGCTACCGCCGACCTGCATCGGCAACAGCTCGCCCGGGGCTAAAGCCGCCGGGCTACATCAAGCTCAAGCCCGCTAAACCGGGCTGCACATCAGCCCCTTTCAAGGGGCTTGCCTTTTTTCGTAGCACGGAGGTTTGAGCTCCGTGTGCTCACCCGGACAACGATTTTTTTGCCGCTGTTTCGGGCTGTAGTGGAAACGACACGCTCTCACCAAGACATCAAGTATTAAAACCGCCCGAGCACGCAATGGTTACGGGCAGGGAGCGGTCATCCGCGACACCAAAGCATCCTGGCCCGACCGGTGTGTTTTCAGGGCGCAACGCGCAACAAAACCTTACCGATCTGCTTACCTTGAAGCATGCGTTCTAAAGCTTGTCGATATGCTTCTAACGGATAAATTCTGTCGATGACCGGTCGCAATTTGTCAGCCCACACTAAATTCATCACCCGCACGAATTCGCTCTGGCTACCCATAGTGGAACCAATAATACTAATCTGCTTGCTGAAAATAACACGGATATCAGCGTTACTCTTGGGCCCGGTGGTCGCACCGACGGTCACCAAGCGCCCGCCTTTTGCCAAAGCCCGCAAGCTAAGGGGGAAAGTCGCCTTGCCTACATTATCCACCACGACATCCACGCCCCGACGGCCGGTGGCGGCATAAAGTTGTTTGCTCCACCCCGCGTCATGATAGTCGAAAACGGCGGCGGCACCTAACTCGCGGGCTTTGCTTGCTTTTGCTTCGTTCCCGGCCAGAGCGAAAACGGTAGCCCCGGCCAACTTAGCAATCTGTATCGCAGCGCTGTTCACGCCGCCCCCGCTACCCACCACCAGCACCGACTCCCCCGCTTGCAGTCTAGCACGGGTGATTAGCATGCGCCAGGCGGTGACGAACACCAACGGCGCCGCGGCGGCCGTCTCGTCGCTGATCTGTGCCGGCACGGCGATCAAATTACGGGCCGGCACACTGGCATACTCGGCGTAAACGCCTCGTACGTGTTCGCCCAAAATGCGGAAGGTCCGACAAAGG
Source organism: Anaerolineae bacterium (assembly GCA_015486845.1). Classification (GTDB taxonomy): domain Bacteria; phylum Chloroflexota; class Anaerolineae; order JAADDB01; family JAADDB01; genus WFQU01. The sequence continues at coordinate 38,699 of WFQU01000040.1, forward strand.
GAATGTTCACCGCGCAGGCAAAACTCGCAGTGGCCGCACCAGATACCAGGGTTGGCAGTCACCCGCTGGCCGATTTGCCAGCCGCTGACCTGCTCCCCCACGGCCGCGATGTCGCCCACCATGTCCGAGCCGGGGATGTGCGGCATTTCCAAATTTAACCCTTTCCACCCCCGGCGCACGAAATCGTCCAGCCGGTTCAGCGCGGCCATGCGCACCCGCACCAAAACCTCGTCCGGAGCGATTTCCGGCACCGGCATGTCGTCGACCACTTCCAAAACGTCCAAACTCGGGCTGTGTTGGCGGAAAATGACAGCTCTCATGGCGGCCTCAGCGCAATTTCAATTCGTTGCGGGCGATCACCAAGCGCTGGATCTCCGAAGTGCCTTCGTAAATTTCTGTGATTTTCGCGTCTCGGAAATAGCGTTCCAACGGCATTTCTTTGCTGTAGCCCATGCCGCCGTGGATCTGGATCGTCTGGTGGGTGCAGAACATGGCGGTTTCGCTGGCGAAAAGCTTGGCCATAGCCGCCTCGGTGGTGAAACGGGCACCGGTTGTCTTGCTGGCTTCTTTGCCCAAAGCCGCTTGATAAATCAACAGACGGCTGGCTTCGATGCGGGTCTTCATGTCAGCAATCTTCCACATGATCCCCTCGAACTGGCCGATTTTCTTGCCGAAGGCCTCCCGCTGGCGGGCCCACTCGATGGCCGCCGCGTAGGCCGCTTCGGCTACGCCCAACGCCTGCGAAGCAATGCCGATGCGCCCAGCGTCCAAGACAGTCATGGCAATCTTGAAGCCCTGTCCCGGCTTGCCTATCATGTTCTCCACCGACACCTTGTAATTATCGAACAGGATTTCGCTGGTAGCAGAAGCACGAATGCCCAATTTCGGTTCTACTTTGCCTCGCTCGAAGCCAGGCCGGTCCGTATCGATGATGAATGCAGAAACGCCACGGTGCTTGGGCTTGGCGTTTGGATCGGTAACAGTGAACAGGACAATGTAATCGGCCACCGGCCCGCCGGTGACCCAGCTTTTGCGTCCGTTGATGGTGTAATAACTGCCGTCGTCGCTGAGCACAGCCCGGGAACGCATGGTACCCGCGTCCGAGCCAGACATGGGCTCGGTGAGGGAATACGCCCCGATTTTGCGCCCGCTGGCCACATCCGCCAAATACTTCCTTTTTTGCGCCTCCGTGCCGAAATGGAGCAGCCCGTAGTTGAAAAGGGAGTTGTTCACTGACATGATGGTGCTGGTGGCGACATCCGCCTTGGCGACTTCCTCCATGGCCAGGACATAAGAAAGGGTGTCCATGCCGGCGCCTTCGTATTCCTCCGGCGTTTCGATACCCATTAGCCCCATTGTGCCCATTTTCCGGATGATTGGCAGCGGAAATTCACCAACCTCGTCGTAATGGGTCGCTACTGGCGCAATTTCTTTCTGCGCAAAATCACGAACCATCTCTTGAATCATCTGCTGCTCTTCTGTAAGCTGTAAATCCATGGATAAACCTCCTTGTTTGTATATTGAAATTACTCATCGCCTGTTTCGATGTCTATATGTGTGTATGATGTTACTCGCTGTGTGGGTAGATTGAAATGAAACATAGTCATTTTACTACTGATAGCCAAAATTTGACCAATTTTGCCGCTTCGTGACAGTGATTGCAAGGTCCCCTAACTGAGACAAAATAGAATCCAAAAATCCAACGCCAGGTCACAAAGAGGAAAAGGCGCAATTTTTTATTATTTTCTTCTTCGGATCAAGCCAGTACCAGCGATGTTTGTGCCTTCAGGTAAGTCCACCTGCCTCGCCTATATCTATCTGAAGATGTTCTTCCCTACGTCAATGCGCATGGGTATCAACTTGGTTCTGGATTTACTGTTAGCCTTTGTGTCACAATCAGAATCACTGGAAAGGTTCTGTCTAATTTGCTCTTTCTGGCGGTGGAGCTATAATGTGCATGCGTTATGCTACATAAGCATAACGACTTTTCTCCAAGGAGGTACTTAGTAATGCATCGTGTTCGTTTTCTTTTAGTTCCAATCTTGTTATTGGCTTTATTGTTGACTTCTTGTTCTGCACAGCAAGCAACAGTGCAGAAGAAAACTTTGTCGGGCACGCTGAAAATCATGCATGCCGGCAGTCTTTCTTTGCCCATGCAACAGATGGCTAATGCTTTCTCGACCGCTCATCCCGGCGTGAAGGTGGAACGTGTCGCTGCGGGCAGTCGATCACTCATTAGGAAGGTCACTGAATTAGGCGCCAAGACGGATGTAATGGCCTCGGCAGATTATCGACTTATCCCCAAAATGATGTATCCTGATTATGCTAATTGGACAGCACGCTTTGCCAGTAATCGCATGATCATTGCTTTCACCGACCAGAGTAAATTCGCTAATGAGATTAAGAGCGATAACTGGTATGAAATTTTGCAGCGTCCCGGCGTTCGTTTTGGCCATTCTGATCCTGATGCTGACCCGTGTGGCTATCGCACTTTAATGGTTTGGCAATTGGCCGAGTCGTATTACCAACACCCTGGTTTGTATAAGAAGCTGGATGCAGCCTGCCCGGCCGAGAATGTGCGCCCGAAAGCGATCGAGTTATTAGCTCTGTTGGAATCAGGTGAGTTGGATTACGCTTTTGAGTACCAGTCTGTGGCCGTACAGCACGGTTTGCGTTATATCAACCTGCCGGTGCAGATCGATCTTTCCGATGCGAAATACGCTGACGCGTATGCTAAAGCAGTCGTGCAATTATCTGGCTCGGCGCCGGGCAAGAAGGTGGCCATGCACGGTGCGCCCATCGTCTACGGTGTGACAATTCCAAAGAACGCACCGCACCCGCAACTGGCAGCCGCATTCCTCGCTTTCATGTTAGGTCCGGATGGACAGCAAATTCTGCAAAAGAACGGCCAGCCACCTATTGTGCCGGCCAAAGTGGATCAGATGGATAAAGTGCCGGCCGTTGTGCAGCCATTATTACAAAAATAGGCCCTCGTACAAGACCTTCCAGGTTTTTAGATCTGGAAGGTCTTCTCTATTTGGTTGACAGCAAGGAACCTCTTGTGCTACGCTATCCACATTGATGCCCGGCGCTTTCCCGGCTGCAACACGTTGGACAGTTCGATATCAGGAGGTTACCCATGTTCGCCCGTTGCTGCGTTCTGATGCTCGCTTCGTTGTCGGTCCTTGTCGCGGGCTGCGCCCGCCCCACGCCGGCCATCACATCCATCGCTATACTTGCTCAAACCGCCACAGCCATTCCTACTGAGACCGTCACGCCAACGACCACGCCAATGCCAACCGCCACGCCGACAGACACGGCTACTCTAATGCCAACCCAGACGCCAACCACTATGCCGACGACCATTCCCACCGCCACGTCGTTCCCCACGCCAACCGTTTCCCCTACCGACACCTGGACGGCAACGGCGACAGCCACCGCAACGGCGACACCTATCCCAACTGCGGCACCGACGCCAACCCCGGCGGTGAGCGCTTTCACAAGCAGCATCAATATCCCCACTTACCCCTACGCCCGCTACCTGCAGGATGCTTCAGACCCGGCGCATCACAATTTCCCGCTGAAGCTTTTTGACCGGGCCGCTTACGACGCTGCTTCTCCAAAGCCGGCTCCCCACAAGTACCGGCTCATCGTGCTGCAAAACAAGTACCTGCGGTTAACTTTTCTACCGGATTTGGGCGGCCGTTTGTACCAGTGTGTTTTTCGTTCCACTGGGCACAACGAATTCTACCAAAATCCGGTCATCAAGCCGACGCACTGGGGGCCAACGCCGGCGGAAGGCGCACCGACCGGCGCAAACTGGTGGCTGGCCGTTGGCGGTTTGGAGTGGGGTTTGCCGATAGAAGAACACGGCTATGCCTGGGGTGTCCCCTGGCAGGCGCAGGTGGGGCGCAATGGGCAAAGCCGTTGGATCATGTTACGCTACGCACCCGCCGGGCAGATACAAACGACGATTTCTGTCCGCCTCAATGCCAGTGAATCAGCCTTCCACGTCAGTGTCTACTTGCACAATCCCACGGGACAGCCGCTGTTGTACAAATTCTGGGACAACGCAATGTTGGCACCCGGGGCGGGCAACACGCCTTCGCCGGGATTACAGTTCTTGTTGCCGGCCAACCAGGTAGAAATTCACTCCACCAATGATCCCGGGCTGCCGGGCGGGGGTAATCTGATCCCATGGCCTGTTTACCATGGTCGCGATCTGAGTTATCCCGCTAACTGGCACGGCTGGCTGGGCGCGTTCGCCCGTCCGGCGCTGGCGGACTGGGCGGCGGCTTATGATCATCAAAAGGAAGAAGGCATTGTACGCACTTTCGAGCGAGAGAAAACGCGCGGCGTCAAGCTGTTTGGCTTCGGGCATGCCATCTCGCCGGACAACTGGACGGACGACCGATCAAATTATGTAGAATTGCATGGCGGCGTAGCCGAGACCTTTGACAATACGGCGACCTTGCCGGCAGGCACGACATTTTCCTGGACGGAAACCTGGTTCCCCGTGGCGAAAATCGGCGGCATCGTGGCCGCATCCCCTTTAGGTGCCCTGAATTTCTGGCGGAAACAGGACCGGCTACACGTGCGGCTGCAAACGACACGAGCAACGAAAGGATCGTTGCGGATTACATTAGCCGGTCAACCGCTATTGCAACGCGATGGAGTGACCATCTTCCCGGCCCGGCCTTTGGCGCTGGATCTGCTCTTGCCAGCCGACCGTCCCGCCCGCGGCGAGATCATCGTCACCTACCGCGTCGCCGCCAGAACAATCAGTGGCCGGGCCACGCTAAACTTGCATTGAACCGTCCAAAACAGTAGCATTCTCCAGATGGGAAATATGAGAGGTGCTATGGGACCTACGGCATACCACAGCGGGTAAAAATAAGATCAACGTGCATCAGCGTTTGTCAGTGTTCTATTTTTAGGGTCATCAGGAGCAAATTCTTTGTCGAAACGAAAGATAATCATCGGGCACTTAATCCGGCGACGCTGGCGCGGCCCGAATTGGCAGCGATTGTTGCTAATCGGGTTCGTGTTGGTGTTTGGCTTTTCCATCATTGGGATCGGCGCCGCGGCCGGCTGGCAAAGTGGCATGCACGCCAAGCAAACAGTCCGTAAGGTAGAAGCAGCACACCATTATCACTTAGGCGTGCAAGCTTTGGCGGCGGGGAATCGCTCTTTAGCCATAGCAGAATTTCGCCATGTGCTGGAATTAGAACCGAACTATCAAGAAGCCAGTGATCAGTTACGCCATTTATTAGCTGCTACGCCGGTACGGCCTTCGCCGACGCCGCTGCCGAAGCAAGTGGAACAAGCGGTGTTGGCGCAATTGTTGCAACAAGCGGAAGAAGCCTATCAGCGCGGCGATTTAGTCAGAGCAAGCCAGCAATTGCAACAGATCCAGGTAGCAGCGCCGGGCTTTCGGCCTGTGGAAGCAGCGCGGCTGGGCTACAAAATCGCTTTCCAGCAAGGTATGGACGCTGTCAAGCGCGGCGAGATGGAATTAGCCATCCGTTTTTTTCAAGAAGCACTACGTTGGCAGCCACATGATCCAGCCGCTACGAAACAACTCTCTTTAGCCAGCCGTTACCAACAGGGCTTGTTGTACTGGTATGCTGACTGGGGGAAAGGGATCGAGATATTCAGCGCGTTGTATCGGGAAGCGCCGCATTATCGAGACGTCGCCGATCGCTTGCTGGAAGCCTTGATCAAGGGAGGGCGGCAAGCAATGCAGCATAAACAATACTGTTTAGCGGATAAACGCCTGCAAACCGCGTTGCAATTGCACCAGGATCAGATGTTGCGCCAAGAAGCCAAGCAGGCCCATAATTTATGCATCCATCCTCCTACTATGACACCGACAGTAACGCCAACGGTGACGCCAACGCAGCTAACCGTGACGCCGGTACCGACGGTAACACCGCTCCCTACCGCCCCGGCAACGCCTTCGGCCACGCCAACCGCCACCACAACGCCGACCGTTGCCACAAAAATAGGCACCACGCCTACAACAACGGCCACTGCCAGCGCGACCAAGACGTCCCGGCCAACCAATGCGCCGACTGCGTCAGTCACACCCACGCCAACCGCGCCCCGTTTGCCGCTAACGGCTACGCCCACGCCATTGCCCCCCACGGCAACACCAACTGTACGGCCCTCGGCAACGCCTCAGCCGCCGTCCCCCACGCCCACGCCGCAGCCGACAGCGACAACAGCATTACCAACGCCGACCCGGACGAGCAGCACATGACCGGGCGCGGCGCTTTGATCGGCTTGTTCGATTCCGGCATTGGCGGGCTGAGCGTTTGGCGGGCTGTGCAACACGCCTTGCCGGAAGCATCGCTGTTTTACGTGGCGGATCAAGCTTATTGCCCGTACGGGGAGCGTTCCCAGGCGGAAATTACAGCCCGAGCGCTCGCTATCACGACTTACCTGCAGGCTGCCGACGCCGATTTGATCGTAGTGGCCTGCAATACAGCCACCGCAGCGGCGCTGGACGCGTTGCGCCAGCGCTGGCCCGACTATCCTTTCGTCGGCATCGAGCCGGCGGTGAAACCGGCAGCGCTGGAAAGTCGCACCGGGCAGATTGCCGTCCTGGCGACGCGCAGCACGCTGCGAGCGCCCCGTTTCCAGCGTTTGGTGGATCGCTTCGGCCGGGAAGTCACACTGCACTACGTGGTCGGTGAAGGCTTAGTTGAACTGGTAGAAGCAGGCCAATTAGACGGCCCGGCAGTACGCCGACAACTCCGCACGATCTTGGCATCTCTGCCGCCCGAGACAGATCATGTCGTGTTAGGTTGCACGCACTACCCCTTTTTGCAGCCCACCCTGGCAAAAATGTTAAACCCCGACGTGCGCATTGTCGACCCGGCTCCAGCCGTAGCCCGGCGGGTGCACTTTTTGTGGCAACAAATGATCTCGTCGGAAACGACGCGCCCCCCGACGTGGCGCTTTGTAACTACCGGCCTCGAATCGCCTTTCCGCCGATTAGTGACCCGGCTGGTTGGCGATACATTCGCCGGCCGGGATGTTTACATCAGCGCCGGCACCATCCGCGACACTGATTTCGCACCCATCCAGCGTGACCCCCAACAAGCACAGCCTTTCGATGCGGCGGGGCGCGTCGGCTAACTGCAATGCTTGTAACAACGCGTCCGGCCGGCCGGTAGAGCCAGTTTCGCTCTGCAGCCGGGCGAAGAAAGCATAACCATCTTCTTCCCGGCCTAAAAAGCGCACCTCCTGGATGAGGGGTCGCAGATTGTAGCGCACAACCCCTTTCTTGCGCCGCCGAGTGAGAAAAATTTCCGCACTGGCCAACAGTGCTTCCAGTTGAGCCCGGAACGCTGTTGCCGTTGCATCGCTTTCTACCCAGATGCGATACATCGCGCCGCGTACTTGCGTTTGCAGCGCCGGTGCACGCAACGGCACTTCAAACACGGCCCGCACGTGCAGGCCGCGGGGCAACATAGGTTGCAAACGTCTCGCCACGTCGTCCGGTTGCTGCGGCGGGCTGAGCCACACATCCATCAGTTCTGCACGGCCGCTAACCCCCACCGGCAGCGCCGAGGCGAAATGTATTTTCGGCTGCGGATGGAAGCCTTGCGAGTAGAGAACTGGCAGCCCAGCCCGGCGCAAAGCCCGTTCCCACACGCTGGCCAAATCGAGATGGCCAACATATTTAATGGAACCTTCGGTGCTGAAAGTCACTCGCAAACGCTGGCGTTTCCTCTGGCTCATGGCGTTTCCTCCCCGATGGCTTGCAGTCGGCTGAGCCGCTGCGGACGCCGGGTTGTATTCGCTTGCTCCGGCGACATTTCTGGGTTAAAGTACATCGGAACGGCATGGGCGCTCACCGGCTGGTGCGCTTTACCACGACCCAAGGCCGGACAACCCCAGGCATCATCAGGCGCCTGCCGCCGCTCCCGCCGGTAATGGCTGAGGATACCACAGGAGTAACAATGTTCGTGGCAATCATCGACGACCCCGCCGGCCAGTGCCAACCGGTATTGTTCCTGCAAAAAAGATTTATCGACGCCCACATGAATATGATCCCAGGGCAGTAGTTCGTCTAAATCCCGGGGCCGGCGGGCGTACCAATCCGGATCAAGACCGTGCTCGGCAAAAGCTTGTTGCCACGCCACGTCGTTGAACTGGTCTTCCCAGGCGTCGAAGCGCGCCCCGAGTTCCCAGGCGCGCTGGATGACGTCAGAGAGCCGCCGGTCTCCGCGGCTGAGGAATGCTTCCATCAGCGTTTCGCGAGGATCGTTCCAGTTCAAGTGGAAAGCACTTCCGCCGAGCCGATGTTGCAAGTAGGCAATTTGTGCCCGAATCTCCGTTTCGTCCGCCATCGCCACCCACTGGAAAGGCGTGTGCGGCTTGGGTACCAATGTGCTGATCGTCAGACGCACTTTTGCTTTGTGCCCCAAATAGTGCTTGCCAACATGCCAAACCTGATGCGCCAAATCGGCGATGGCCTCCACATCTGCCATAGTCTGGGTAGGATGGCCAATCATGAAATAGAGCTTGATGGTCGTCCAGCCGCGGCTATAAACCTGGTCCGCTACAGCAAGCAACGCTTCGGTGGAAATCGGCTTGTTGATCACGTCCCGCAGCCGATCTGTAGCTGCTTCCGGGGCAAAAGTAAACCCAGAGCGGCGCCTTCCTTGCGCCAAAGTCTCCATCAATTGTACCGAAAAGGACTCGATGCGCAGCGACGGGAGGGCAATGCTGATATTTTGGTCGGCGTATTTGGCTACCACCGCCTGGGTAAGCTCACCGATGCGGCTGTAATCGGACGCGCTGAGAGAGAGAAACGATATTTCCTCATAGCCGGTGCTATCGATGATCTCGTCCACGGCGCGCAGTACTTCGTCCAACGGGCGTTCCCGCACCGGCCGGAAGATGATCCCGGCCTGACAGAAGCGGCAACCACGGGTGCAACCACGTTGGATTTCAACTGAGGGACGGTTATGGATGGTTTTGATGTTCGGCACGATGTAGCGCGTCAGCGGCGGCGGCAGGATAGCCATGATGCGTTTTTGCACCGGCAGAGCAGCATCCTTTTCGTAGCCGGGCTTAATCCGAATATCGCGCACCCGCCCGTCAGCGTAATAACGCACATCGTACAGCGCCGGAACGTATAGTCCGGGAATGTGCGCCAAGCTGCGCAAGAGAATGTCCTTGGTCGTGCGCAGTTGTGCCCCGCCGGGATGCCATCCCACGCGCGGCCGGATGTCGAATTTACGCCGCCACGTTTCGTAACTACGCATGATGTCTAAAACACCTTCTTCCCCCTCGCCGATGAAAAAAGCGTCGAAAAAGGCGTGCATCGGCTCCGGGTTGAGGCCAGCGCTGCCGCCGGCAACCACCAACGGCCAGCTCGCGTCCCGGTCCGCGGCCCGCAGCGGGAAGCCGGCCAAATCTAACGCCGAGAGTACATTGGTGAAAAGCTGTTCGTAAGGCAATGTTACACCAATGACATCGAAATTTCCCAGCGGCTGGAAACTTTCCAGGGAGTAAAGAGGGATACCGCGTTGCCGCATTTCCGCTTCCATGTCCACCCAGGGCAAGAAAGCGCGCTCGGCTAACATATTAGCCTGTTCGTTGACAATGTCATAGAGGATCATCATGCCCAAATTGGACATGCCGATTTCGTAGGTGTCAGGGAAAAGTAGGACTAACCGACTGGAAATTTCATCCCAGTTTTTCTGGATGCTGTTGACTTCGCCGCCGACGTAGCGTGCCGGCTGGCGTACCCGAAAGAGAAAACGGTCTAATGCGCGCCAGATGGCTTCTGGCGTGTCAATTGAATGGTGCACGAACCAACTCCTTTTACCCGGCCATGCCGGGGCGGGATTTGAACCCGCTGTATGTAGTGTTTCTATTTGGTCAAGTATACGCCACATCGGAATAGTGAGCCAATTTTTGGTGGGCCTGTTTTTGTGGGAATTGACAAGTTTCGTGCATCTGTGTAATAATTCGGTGGGTGTCGTGGGAGGCACGATGGCGTTGGTTTTTATAAAAACGGTCGGCCGGGGAGAAAAACTGTCATGGAAAACCATCAGCAGGGGGAAGAAGGGAATGGTGTAGCGAACCCACACGACAAGTTCTTTCGGGAAGTGCTTTCCCGGCAGGAGATAGCCAGCAGCTTTTTACAACACTATTTGCCGGCCGAGGTGGTGCAATTATTAGACGTTTCAGCACCGGAAATCTGCAAGGATTCTTTTGTCGATCCAGAATTGCGCACCCATTTTTCAGATTTATTGTACCGGGTACCTTTCCGCGCCGGCGGCGGGATGTTCGTCTACATTCTCTTCGAACACAAAAGTTACCCGGACCGGTTAGTAGCTTTTCAGATGCTACGCTATATGGTGCGCATCTGGGAACATGGTCTGCGCCAGAATGAGAGTATCATGCCTATCATGCCGGTGGTCGTCTATCACGGGACGGCGCGCTGGAGTGTGGGCCTGAATTTCAGTGACTTGATAACGGCGCCGCCGGCGTTGAAGCCGTTTTTGCCCGATTACCGATATTGGTTATGTGACCTTTCGCAATACGAAGATGACGAGATCAAGACCGAGATCATGTTAGGCGCGGCATTGCTGGCCATGAAATATATCATGCGGTCCGATCTCAATGAACATTTAGTGGATATTATAGGATTGATGCATGAGTTAGCGCTACGAGAGACAGGATTAGAATTCCTGGAAACAGCACTGCGCTATTTGTCACAAGCAACTAACCAGGTGACTGAAGAACAGTTGCGGGAAGCGCTGGAAACAGTTTTCCCGGAAGGAGAGACATTGATGGGAACTATTGCCGAGAAATGGGTAGAACAGGGCTTGCAGCAGGGCTTGCAGCAGGGCTTGCAGCAGGGCTTGCAGGCAGGAGAGCAAAAGGGAGAACGGAAAGGGCTATTGGAAGGAATCCGATTGGGCTTGGAGATCCGCTTTGGTGTGGAAGGTGCAAAATTGTTGCCAAAGATTTACAAAATCCAAGACATTACGCTTTTGTACACGATATTGGACGCGCTGCGAACGGCTAAGCAGTTGGACGAGATCAGCGCCGTGATGCAATCGTATGACACGCCACAGGAGGCATGATGCGGCTTACGGAGAGATTGACACGCCATAAGCCGTCTGGCAAATGAGAAAAGGCGACACGGTACAACGTGTCGCCTTTTTGTTTGCTTTCTGTGTGCTGCGCTCATCCCAAGGATATTGCCCGGCACAACGAATAAAGACTTTTTAGTACATACCGCCCATACCGCCGCCCATGTCAGGCGCGGCTGGTGCTGCTTTTTCCGGCTCCGGCACGTCCGTAATCAACGCTTCGGTGGTCAGAATCATGGCGGCGATGCTGGCAGCATTCTGCACGGCACTGCGCGTTACCTTGGCCGGATCGATAATGCCGGCTTTCAGCATGTCCACGTAATCGCCTTTCAGCACGTCGTAGCCAATGTGTTCTTTACCTTCATCACCGTTGGCGTGTAACCGGCGTACCGCTTCCACGACTACCGCACCGTCTTTACCAGCGTTCTCCGCGATCATGCGCATCGGCTCTTCCAAGGCGCGGCGTAGAATGTGAGCGCCTGTTGCCTCGTCTCCCGCTAATGCTGCTTCCACGGCGTCCAAAGAAGGAATCGAATTGACAAGTGCGACGCCGCCGCCGGGCACAATACCTTCTTCCACAGCTGCGCGGGTAGCACTAAGAGCGTCTTCCACGCGGTGTTTCTTCTCTTTCAACTCGGTCTCGGTAGCAGCACCGACACGGATAATAGCCACACCGCCGGCTAATTTAGCCAGGCGCTCTTGCAATTTCTCCCGATCGTAATCGCTGGTGGCTGCTTCAATTTCCGCCCGAATTTGCTCGATGCGGCCCTGGATCGCTTTGCCGTCACCTTTGCCACCGACAATAGTGGTATCATTCTTGGTAGAAACGATCTTATCCGCCTGACCTAAATCGCTGACTTGCACGCTATCCAATTTGCGTCCTAATTCCTCAGTGATGACCTGCCCACCGGTCAAAATGGCAATATCTTCCAACATCGCTTTGCGACGATCACCGAAACCGGGTGCTTTAATGGCCAACACGTTGAAAACACCGCGCAGTTTGTTCAGCACCAAAGTGGCTAGTGCCTCACCGTCTACATCTTCGGCGATGATGACTAGGTCTCGCTTGCCGACCTGCATCAATTTTTCCAGAACCGGTACCAAGTCATTGGCCGCGGAAATTTTCTTGTCATGGATCAAGATGTACGGATTTTCCATATCGGCTTCCATACGCTCGGTATTGGTAATGAAATACGGGCTGAGGTAACCGCGATCGAATTGCATACCTTCCACGTATTCGGTCTCGAACTCCAAACCCTTGGACTCTTCCACCGTGATGACGCCGTCTTTGCCAACTTTGTCCATCACTTCAGCGATCAGTTCACCGATTACCTGGTTGGCCGCCGAAATAGAAGCGACTTCTGCCACCTGGTTTCGGTCTACGACAGGCGTACTCATCCCTTTGATCGCTTTCACGATGGCATCGGTTGCTTTCCGGATGCCGTTTTTCAGCAACATCGGGTTGGCTCCGGCCGCTACGTTTTTCAACCCTTCGTGCACAATGGATTGTGCCAAAACGGTAGCCGTTGTGGTGCCATCGCCGGCCACATCGTTGGTCTTCGTAGCTGCTTCCTTCAACAACTGGGCGCCCATATTCTGGAAAGGTGCTTCCAGTTCGATTTCCTTTGCCACAGTAACGCCGTCGTGGGTCACTGTGGGAGCGCCCCACTTCTTGTCCAACGCCACGTTACGGCCTTTTGGCCCCAAGGTTGTCTTCACAGCGTTGGCCAATGTATCAACGCCCAGCTTCAGTTCCCTACGAGCATCTTCACTAAAAAGAAGTTGCTTCGCCATAGTCCTACTCTCCTTTTTCTTTCAAAAAGTAAATACTGTTTCCAATCACTTGTCTGTCTGCTGTCTGTCTGTTTTTTTAGCACTCTCTCTGTAAGAGTGCCAACAACGCTTATTATATCCACCTCAATACTGGATGCAAAATCCGGATTGTAGTTTCACGTTTTTTGTTAGATTTTCGTCTGAGTGGTGAATAGCGGCGTGGGGATCAATCCGGGGCGTGCCCGGGGTTGATAATCAGCTTATCCAAAGCACGCACTGTGCAGAATGGCACGAAGCCGGCTCGGTGCGATCTAGCATAAGCATCGTCGATATGTGTTGGCGTAGTTGCGTAGTCCACCGTCAGCACCAGTTTGCCGGCGTTACGGAATGATGCCAAGTATTGCTCTAATGTCTGTGTCACTACCGGCGGCGTCACCACGTCGTCCGCATTGTAGCCGTAATAGATGTCCTCCTGGCCAATGCCGTCCACGCTGTGCAGGTAAGCCGGGATGATTGTGGCTAACTCCGGCGCATTCTGTGGAAAGATCAGGAAATTCGGATCCCGGCGGCGGGCATAAGCTCGAATAGCCGCCACGAAGTCGACCATTTCCTGTGCCGCGCTGGCCCGTCCCTGATCCTGGTAATATTCGTAAGCATCGATAATATCTAAATAAGCGCCGTCGAAGCCGGCGTCCAAAAGACGGTCAACGTAACGAAAGACAATGCCTTGCCAGGCCGGATCCCAATAGTGGACTTTGTAGTTGCCCGGCCAGTTGGGATTCTCGTCGTCCAGCCAGGCCGGATTGCCTGGGTGCCACCCTTTCTGCCAGTAAAAACGATAATCCTCGGCCTCGCCGATACTCATGTAAGCTAAGACGACCTTGTTGCCGCCAGCACTGTGCCGCAGAGTTTGAATCTGTGCGGCGCTAAAGGCACCCTCATCACCATCGTCCGCCGAATAGTCAATAATTACTAAGTCGTAAGCCGTCTTACCGATGGCGGTCAGGTCAATATTTTGCAGTTGGTAGAGGAAATCGTTGACCGAGACAAGTTTAGATGGGCTGATAGTGGCTAACACGCGCGGCAAATAGCTTTTCCGCCGCGCGAAAGTGGAAGGTCGCACCTGATTACGTTGCCAATGCGTTTTGATGCTCCTGATCAGGGCACTGTCGCTGACATCCATGTGGTGAGTTGGGTCCAGGCCGTGCCGGAAGTTGAAAGCGTCGACATCTGCCTGGAGCGGTGGCCAGGAGGATTTCCACAACCAGAGCGCGTAGTTCATGCCGCGTGTTTCGAACAGGTTCATTTCATCATCCATGAAGTTGGCCACGCCTGGCTGCCAGCGCATAGCGCCGAATTCGTTGGCCGCCACCGGCACTTGATGGGTGCGTGTGAAAGTGTCGACGGGCGATAGCCATTGGTACAGCCAAGCCCGATCGAAGTTTTCGGCCGTGCCGTCGTCATCGGTGTCGAAATGCCCCGGGTAACTATTTTTCAGGTTGGGCGGTTTCTGGTGTGTATAGGCCATCGGTGCGTACTGGTGCACAGTATATACTGTGTGCGGATCACCGGTAGGCTGCAAATAGGGCAGCCAATCGATAGCGCTGTACCCCATCCCGCCGATCAGAAGCGGCGTAGTTGCGTCGACTTGCCGGATAGCAGCCGAAATGCGGGGGTAAAGCTGGTTCCAATCGTAGAGCGTGCCACTGTACGTTCTGTAAAAAGCCGCCGGATCCCAAGCATCCAACGGCTGGCCGGCCGGATAGCTGCCCACTTCGTTGCTGTTGGGCTCGCACATCAGATCGTAGCCGACAACTATTGGGTTATCCTTGTAACGGCTCGCCGCATAGCGCCACATGGCCACCCAGGCATTCTGGGCGGCTTGATCGCCCCACACTTGATTGTTGTAATAAGCGGGATTGAACCAACCATTTTGTGGGTCGCTGGCAGTATCTTCGCCCCAAAACGCCCAGAATTCGCTGCGCCCCGGCCCGGTGCGGAAAGTGATCACGGCAAAAAGATCTGCTTTGGCGGCCATAGCCAGTAGCTTGTCCAAATTACTTTGCACGGCCGTATCCAAAGTGTACGGTGGTGTTTCCCGGAAGAGGCCAGGATGCGAAATGTTGACGTAGTTCGCGCCCAGGGCTGCCAGGTGATCGAAATCGACCTGGGTGTAGGGCGGCCCGACCGGCCCCGGCCCCATGAAAGTGGGACCGTCCAACGCCGGGTAAATGCGGCGCTGGTAAATGTTGGCGCCACGTAATTGTGTGCCATGGTTCCACAGCGCCCACTTGGCGTCGCTAGTTATCCGCGTTGCCGGCTGCTGGGTCGCCGTCGTTGCCGGTACCATCGCGACCGGGGTGTTCGTCCAGGCCGGCGAGGATGGTTCCGCTGGGCCCACACAAGCCAGCAACAGGCACAGGGATAACAGTAACGAGAACAAATGAGCCATGTTTATCTCCTCTGAAAGTAAGACCTCTCCCCTGAAAATAGAACGCAGATAAACGCAGGCTGCGCACGCAGATAAAAAACCAGATCAAAAAAACTTGTTTCATTACGGCATCACGACCACAGTCCCTTTTAGAAGTTCAACTTCTTGAAGAAGTTGAACTTCTATTCGCCGGCGTTCTCCGCCCGAGCGCACGGGGGTCAAATCCCCGTGCTACGTCGTCAAGAACCCCCCTGAAAGGGGGCTGATGTTGAACAGCCTCTTTGCAGTGAGCGTTACCTTGACGTACCCCGCTGCCGCGCCGGAATCGAGGCTTTAGCCGGTGGTAGACCCACCAACCCACCTAAAGGCTTGACGCCAGCCACGCCATGCCCGGGGCCAAAAGCAGCCGGGCTACATCAAGCCTAAGCCCGCTCAAGCGGGCTGCTTCACCTCAGCCCCCTTCAGGGGGCGCCTCATCATGTAACACGGAGCTTTGAGCTCCGTGCGCCCCTGGAAATAGTCCCCGGCAGACAGGCCGTAGGTCTACTCCAACTTTTCTTGTAAAATCTTTGCCCCTTGGTGTCGACCTCTCTTTTTTAAATGCAGCATAACCTACTTTTTGCGGCAGACCGTCAATAGAAAGAGCCCCATCGTGCTGCTGCCAGCGATACCCAAAATGGCCAGCCAGGTGACAATGTTCCACGGCCAAACGAAATCGGCAGCGGGGAGGATAATAGCGGTGGCGATTATCAGTGCTGCCGTCAACAAGCTAAGCGCTAAGCGGTTAACGGCCTTTTCGCCACGTTGTGCTAATTGATCTGCGTCTTGCAATTGAAAGCGTGCTTCTAACCGTCCATGTTCCAACTGATCCAACAATGCGTAGATGCGTTGGGGCAAAACTAATAACAGGTCGCCCCACGCCTCGGCGTTGTGTAGCGCCTTCTCCCCCAGTGCCCGCGGCGAAGTGAATTGGTGCACTACTTGCCGGGCATACGGCTTGGCCACCGCGAACATGTCGAAATCAGGGTCCAATTTCAGCCCCATGCCTTCCATCATGGCCAGCGTTTTGCCTAAAAGCCATAAGTCGGTGGGCAAATGTAGATGGTGTCGGAAAGCGAGAGGCCATATCTCGGCAACTACTGCTTGGGCACGGATATCCTTGAGCGGCATGGATCGATATTCCTGCAGAAGGCGGTTGACATCCCGGCGCAACGCGGGCCGATTCACAGCACCACTGATATAGCCCATGCGCAACATCTGTTCCACCACGCCGTCCGCATCTGCGTTGACTGCAGCGAAGAGCAACCGGGCTAATTCTTCCCGCAAATAGCGATCTAAATGGCCGACTAAACCAAAATCCATAGCGCCGATGACTTCTCCCGGCATAACTAAGAAATTGCCGGGGTGTGGGTCGGCGTGGAAAAAACCGTCCACCAGCACTTCTTTGATGATAATGCGAGCGCTGTGCCGGGCGATTGCTTTGCTATCCATGCCGGCGGCTTGGATACCTTCTAGATCATCGATTTTCACACCGGTAAGGCGTTCCAGGGTCAACACGCGTCCACTGCTATACGCCCAATAGACTTTGGGAATGTATAAGTGTTCTTCTCGCGAGAAATTACGGCGGAATCGATCCGTATTATGTCCTTCCCGGCGGTAATCCAGCTCAGCCCGCAATGTGCTGGCGAAATCCTCGGCAATCTCAACGAAATCATAAAGCTCGCCCCACGTTGTTTTCTGTTGAGCTAAATGAGCTAATTCGTGAAGGATGCTCAGGTCTTCTTCGATGCCAGGCAAGGTGCCCGGTCGCTGCACTTTGACCACAACGCGTTCGCCGCTGGGCAAAACGGCGCCGTGCACCTGGGCTAAGGAGGCAGCAGCCAGCGGCGCTTCCTCGAATTCACGGAAAAGGAGGTGGGCCGGCCAACCGAATTCTTGTTCGATCACGCTGAAAATCTGTTCCACCGGAATCGGCGGTGCTTGATCTTGCAATAAGGAAAGCGCCTTGATATACGCCGGCGGCAGTAAATCCGGCCGGGTGCTGAGAATTTGCCCCAATTTGATGAACGTTGGTCCCAGCGCTTCTAACAGCTTACGCAACCGTTGCGGCGTGCTCAGCGCCTGGCCAGTCCGTCTCTTACGCACAAAACGAGCCGGCGGCGCTAATAGTGGTACCAGTTCCAACTGATCCACTAATTCGTCGAAGCCATAGCGCACCAAAAGTTGAACGATTTCACGAAAGCGGTGTAAATGACGATAACGCTGCCACGGTGTTGGTATCATAAGCAAATCCTGTCAAGATGAACATCAAAAACGCGAGCCGAACACACTGAACGGCTGTTTTGGCATCACGCCAACGCGTTGTGCTACACACTATCTTAACAGAATTTGGCTTGTCTGAAAATTCTTTGTGACAGGAAGCTCGGGAGAAGCCACGTTCCATGACCGACAGCGGACAGGCAGAGAACGTCTATCAGGGACAATGTAAGGGCCTTGGCTGCGCCGGATATAGTTCGTTGCGGGCTATCACTTTCTACCGCCGCGCTGCTATCCACCGCCATCCTGGCGGCAAACAGTTCTGACATATCGTCGGCGGCTCGAGTTCGGACCAGTTCGATGCTATGCACTAGTGTGAACCAGGCCCAAGAACAGAAATCATTCGTATTACTGGTGAGAGCGGCTTGCCTAAGCAGCGACCAATGACCTATTTAATTCGTTTTACCGTCTTAGCTGGGGGAACACTTTTCGGAAGGGTTGGCGGGGAACCGTACGGTTCCCCTGCCGGGAGCTCTAGGGCACTGCCCTCGAAAGAGAAAAAGGCGGCGAGATTATCTTTTGGTCAAGCATCGCCCATAGGCAAAGTAATGCTACGGCAATTAGCATGTAACCTGCGCAGGCAGGTTTTGCAGTTATAGCAGCGATTTCTAATCGCCGGGCGAAGCAACATGCGCTGACCTGCGCCCCATTCCGGTGCGCCGGCCCCTTGCCGCCGCGGCGGCGAGGTACGTCCAGGTAATGTCCTCTGCCAAGAGGCTAATCATTTACGTAGCACGGAGCTTTGAGCTCCGTGCGCTAAGTCGGCCAACCCCGTCAATTAGAAGTTCAACTTCTTCGAG
>WFQU01000041.1 GCA_015486845.1 Anaerolineae bacterium
CGCCCGTTACAACAACGGATGGGCTGGCAAGCCGACAAATTAAAAACGGAAAGCGAACCCTCCTCTTCTGTTGCAATTGCCCGCGCTCGGCTGATTCATGGTGAAAGCCGATGACCAAACTGATAGAGCTGAAAGGAGTGAAAAAAGCGTTTGATGGATTGTCGGTAATTGACGGCCTCAGCGAAAGCATTGCCGCTGGCGAAATTGTTTCGCTGGTGGGACCGTCCGGCTGTGGCAAATCAACCCTGTTGCGGCTGATTGCTGGCGCTGAAACCCCTGACCAGGGAGAAATCGTACGCCGAATCACGTCGGATAAAATCGGCTATATTTTCCAGGATGTGCGTCTCTTACCCTGGCGCAGCGCTATGCAAAATGTACTCTTTGTATTGAAGGATCGTATTAGCGATCCGAACGAGCGTACATCTCGTGCCAGGAGTGCCTTGCGACGGGTCGACTTAGCCGATTTTGCCGATTATCCACCTGCCAAACTGAGCGGCGGCATGCAAAAACGAGTCGCTATTGCCAGGGCACTGGCAGTTGATCCCGATCTATTGCTATTAGATGAACCGTTCTCAGACCTGGATATGCCGTTGCGTCTCCTTTTGATAGAGGAGATGCAGGATCTACTGAAAGGAACGGGCAAGACTGTGGTCTATGTTACCCATGACATCAGAGAGGCCATCATTTGGTCTAATAAAATATATGTGTTGACCGGTCGCCCGGCACGGGTCAAGAGTGTAATCTCTCTGAAACAAGGGGATGTTGTCTCTCATGGCCAGTTGACACCAAAACTGCAAGCCATAGAAAGAAGAGTTATCGAGATGTTGCAGGAAGAATTGCGGCTGAGCGCAAGAAGAAATGCGCGCGTAACACGCAACATGTAGCATGGATTGCGTGTTACGCGTCGTTCTGATAGATGTTTACAGTGGTATAGGAGGGCTCGGATAAATCCCTTCTCTGCAAATAGCCTCTCGCCTCCCAGCCGGGGGTTGGGAGGCGGCGCCCAAGAAAGAAAATTAAACCGCCTATCAAAGGAAAAATAAATGCCAAGTAACTTCTGGAGCAAACCGCTGTTTTGGGTTGGCCTCCATTTTATCGGGCTTACCCTCACGGTAACCATATATCGCCTACCTGCTGCGAAAGAAAGGGGCTTACGGGCGCCCAAGGGCGTGCAGCGGCTTTTCGCCCTGACATTTTACCTGCTGCCGCCGTTCGTCCTTCCATTGCTCCCCCAGCCCAGATTGCGATGGCCACTTCTGGGGGGAATAGGCGCTGGCCTTGCGCTGCTGGTCGCAGCGGTCGCGGTGAGGGAAAAAGCGCAGAGGGAACTCGGCGCTCACCCTGCCCTGCGGCTAAGGAGCAGCCTGGTCACAACGGGCATCTACGGTCGTGTCAGACATCCCATGTACCTCAGTAACATTCTGCTCGGAGCGGGATGGGCATTGCTCTTCCGTGGAATTTACGCCCTTCTGTGCGTGCTCGTATGGGTCTTTGGCTATGCTGTATTGGTTCTCTTTGAGGAGAAAGGATTGGAAGAGGAGTACGGCGTGGAGGAATATCGGCGCTATCGGCAGAGAGCCCGCTATCGGCTTGTTCCGTATCTGTGGTGAAGATAGCTCGGATTAACACCGTTTTTCCTTTGCTTTTCGCTCCCCATCTGTGAAGTTCTGGCACTAAATAAAATAGAAACACCAAAGTCTAATAACCTAATTCATGGGTTTTGAACTGCTCACAGGACATAGAGGCATCAGAAAGAATTGAGAGTATGCCTTGCCATGCCGCACTTGCCTGGCTCTCATCGGTTCCCGGGAAGGGGGCGCCTTTTGCCTTTTAATCCAGGGCTGGGGCTTGTGCTTCTGCATCTCGAGAGGGCTGCAACGAGCAGCTACCCTCGCACTGGAACTGGCCGATGTGGAAACTGATTGTATTGGGCAGAAATGCCTCTGTTGCCCTTGGATAACGTTATGACAGAGTTCGACGGGCAGGGGCAGTCGCTGATATGATCAGTCCTGGATGAAGCAGGTCAGACGTTAGTTACAATTGCTGGCAGGGAGCTGCCTGTAGACGATTCTTTTGACCGAATCAAGCACTATAATCTGCAAAATGAGCGCATTATCGCTGCGGGTCGATGATGACCTTGAGCGAATTTTCACCTTTGGCCGTCAACTGGAACCCTTTTTGCGTTTCGGATAACGGCAGCCGGTGGGTGATGAGGGATTTCACTTCTACCCGGCGGTATTGCAGCATCGCCAGTGCTTCTTGCAGATCCAGCGGGCTGGCGCCGTACGTGGACATTAGCGTGATCCCTTTTTGGTAGAAATCGTGAATGGCAAAAGGCACCTCGGTGCCGGGCGTGTTGATGGCGAAAAGCAGCACGTTCCCCCCTTTATCAGCGACTCTCAGCGCTTGCTGGAACACGATAGGCACGGTCGTACAAACGATTACGTGGTCGTAGCCGCGCCCGTTGTTGGCTTCCACGACCCGGGCGACGACATTGCCTTCCACCGCGTTGAAAGCCGCATCCGCGCCGGCATCCAACGCCGCTTGCAGCCGGAAAGGACTCACGTCGGTGGCAACGACCCGGCCCGCACCCAGCGTCTGCGCCAACTTGATGTGCAGCAAGCCGGATAAGCCGCTACCTAACACCAGTACCGCATTCCCGGGTTGTATGTTCAGCTTGCGCTGGCCTCGCATCACACAGCCCAACGGCTCGATGAACGTGCCGACTTCGTAAGAGACCGAATCGGGCAGGTGGATGACGCCGCCTTTATCCACGTTGACTTTGGGCACCCGCACATACTGGGCAAAACCGCCTGGGTCGAAAGTCGTGTGGTGCAGCAAGTCGCAAAGGGTGTTTTCGCCGCGCAGGCAGTAGCGACAGTTGTTGCAAGGCACGTGATGCGTGAAAATAACCCGGTCGCCGGGGGCAAAATCGGTGATGCCGGCACCAACTTCCACGATATCGCCGGTCACTTCGTGTCCCAGCACAATAGGCGCTTTCTTGATGCGGTACCATTCCATCACGTCGGAGCCGCAGATACCCGCTGCGACGACTTTAACCAAGACTTCGCCGGAACCGATTTGCGGCACCGGTAATTCTTCTAAACGCACATCGTTGTTGTTATAATACATGGCAACGCGCATGTTGTTTCTCCTCGTCAGGGCATCGAGCGAGCCGATGGATAAGCAAAGCATCGACTTGCTGATTATTAGTGATTTTTCAATTCATTGAATAGATCGAAGGCTTCTTGCACCGAAACATTCTTGTGCACCACGGCGGCTACTGCCTGCATCATCGCTACTGGGTTCTCCGACTGGAAGATGTTACGGCCCATGTCCACGCCGACCGCGCCGGCCTGGATCGCGTTGCGTGCCATGGTCAAAGCGTCCAATTCCGGGATCTTCTTGCCGCCGGCAATGACCACCGGCACGGGACAACTGCTCACTACGTGTTCGAAATCGTCGCAGTAATAAGTTTTCACCATGCGTGCGCCCAACTCGGCGGCAATGCGGGAGGCTAAGCTCAGATAGCGGGCATCTTTTCCTAACCCTTTGCCGACGGCGGTCACCGCTAACACGGGGATGCCGTACCGTTCCGCCTCGTTGACGACCTGCGTGAAGCCAAGAAGCGTGTCTCGTTCGAACTCCGCACCGACTAAAATCGAGAATGCTACTGCTGCCGCGTTTAGCCGGATGGCGTCTTCCATGGAAACGGTGATTCCTTCGTGGAGCAAATTCTTGTTTAGGATACTGGTGCCGCCGGAAACTCGCAGCACGATGGGCACTCGCATGTCCGTGGGAACGTATTGGCGCAACGCGCCTCGGGTTAGCATCAATGCATCCATGTAAGGCAACAACGGGTTGATCACTTTATCCAATTGTTTTAGCCCTGTGGTCGGCCCCATGAAATAGCCGTGATCCACCGCGAAAAAGATTGTCTTGCCGCTCTGTGGATTGAACAGATTGGCCAGCCTGTTATTCATCCCCCAACTCATGGTTCTCATCTCCTGTAGAAGAAAATTGGACGCCGACAAACAGTGGTCGACGCTGATTTGATGCTGTCTATCTACCGCTCTGGGTCATCGTACCGTTGCCGGTAAATCATTAAACGTGATGCGACTTTGGGCAGAAATCTTGCCCCGTCCGCTGCTTTGTACGGTGTGGCCTTTTGATTTCCCCTATTTCCTTCGCTCCGGATAGAGCGTCAATATCCCTTCTGCCGATGCCGGACAGATACCCCGTTCGGTAATCAGGCCGGTCACTAAGCGGGCCGGCGTGACGTCAAAAGCAAAATTAACCGCCGGGCTTTCCGCCGGCGTCAACAAAACCGATTCCACGTCCCCTTCGTGCAGGCCGGCGATGTATTTCACCTCGGTGGCGTCGCGTTGCTCGATGGGAATTTCTTTCAGCCCGTCGTAGATGTTCCAATCTATTGTTGATGAAGGTAAGGCTACGTAAAACGGCACGCCGTTATCCGCCGCCGCCAGCGCTTTCAGATAGGTGCCGATCTTGTTGGCCACGTCCCCGCCAGCTGTCACCCGGTCGGCGCCGGTGATGACTATATCCACCAGCCCGTGCTGCATGAGGTGCCCGCCGACATTGTCCGCCACAACGGAGTGGGGCACGCCTTCCTGCAAAAGCTCCCAGGCTGTCAGCCGGGCGCCCTGATTCCGTGGGCGGGTTTCGTCCACCCACACGTGCACCGGGATACCCAACTCGTACGCTTTGTAAATAGGCGCCGTGGCGGTGCCATAGTCCACGAATGCCAACCAGCCGGCGTTGCAGTGCGTCAGAATGTTGACCGGCTCGCCCCCTTTGCGCTCGGCGATCTCTTTGATAATCTGCACGCCGTGCTCCCCGATGCGCCGACAGAAATCCGCATCTTCGTCTGCTATCGCCTGGGCCGTCTGCAGCGCTGTTTTGATAATTCCGTCTATCGGTTTGATCTTCGCCAGCGTGTCGAGTTGGCGGTGCACTGCCCACTCCAAGTTGACCGCGGTGGGACGGGTGGCTTTCAGCTTCTCGCCGGCTTCAACTAAGTGGTGCCAAAATGTCTCACGATCCGTTCTGGGCGCCTCTAACGTAGCAAGGTACATGCCGAAGCCTGCCGTCGCGCCGATGAGTCCAGCACCGCGAATATGCATCGCTTTGATGGCTGTTGCCACTTGATCCACATTTCTCAGTTCCTCGATGACGAACTTGTGGGGGAGCCAACGTTGGTCTATGACTTGAACGACTGTGGAATCGCCTTCTTTCAGCCAGATCGTTCTGTAATGTTTTCCTTTGATGTTCACCAGAGAACCTCCCGGACAGCTTTTGTTTATTATGCTATTGTTCTTTCTTGCTGGCAAAGACGATGTTGAAGATCAACGCGGGCTGCCTTGTCCGGCGATTAGAAATCGCTGCTACAACTGCGAAACCTGCCTGCGCAGGTTGCAGGCTAATCGCCGTAGGACGATTTTGTAGACGTTGCCGTGACTTTTAGTCGCCGGGAGCCATCTGCCATCATCAACTAACGACATGCCTATCCCCGTAGCATTTCTTCTCAAGTCTGCCCTGAAAGTGTCCCCCCCGGCCCCCAATTCTGGGGGTGTGTTGCTCCCCTCAAAATCAGTTGACGCGGCGGCGCCAAGGCGCAGAGCATCCGAAAAATCAGGCTCCCTTTAAGGAGTTCAACTTCTTCGAGAAGTTGAACTCCTAATTGACGGGGTTGGCCGCCCGAGCGCACGGGGGTCAAATCCCTGTGCTACGTAAATGATAAGCCCCTTAGAAAGGGGCTGGTGTTAAGCAGCCGCTGGGCAGCGGACGCTACTTTGACGTACCCTGCCGCCGCACCGGAATTGAGGCTTTAGCCGGTGATAGACTCACCGACCCGCCTAAAAGTTTGACGCCAGCCGCATCCCCTGTATCGGGGAGGGGAAAAAGCTAAGCGCAG
>WFQU01000042.1 GCA_015486845.1 Anaerolineae bacterium
AGGCCGCCCAGGCTGCTCAGTAGCAGTGCTCGGGCCGCCGTCGGGAGCGAAGAGAGGCGCAAGGCTTGAGAAAAGTAGGACTCGGCAGCCGGATAATTGCTCAAGCCGGTCTCAACGGTAGCCAGGTCAGTCAAGAGAGCGGCCTTCAGGTCTGCAGCGGTCGCCAGGGGTAACGCGGATACCAAGACGGTACGGGCTTCAGCCAATTGTCCCAGACGCAGGTAGAAGCGACCTTGCCAATGTTGGGCGACCGCAAGGGTTAGTCCATCAGCCTCGGCGGCCCAGGCGGTAGCTTGCTCCAATCCCTGGTGGAATGCTCCCAACGTCTCCAATAGGGAGAGGCGCGCTGCTTGAGCGGCCAGCGCTGCGTCGGTCGGCGGGGAAGTCAAATCCGGGTGGGTCTCGCCGCGCATAATGCGTTGATACAAGCCGGCAGTCACCGGCAGGGGATCGGTCTGCAACTCACGGTGGATATGTCGCCGAAAGATATCGTAGGAGCGCCGAGCGGCCTCACGTCGGCCCAGCGCCCAGTGACAGCCCATAATGAGCCTGACGGCAGCTTCGTTTAGGGGATCGGCCGTCAGAAGGGTCTCGGCATCAACCAGGGCAGCCTCCCAGCGGCGGGCCTCGTAATGGAAATGAGCACGAGTCTCCAACGCCGTCAGGTAGCGGAGGTGCAACCGTTCCCGTTCCAATTGTACCCATTCATCATACGCATTGGGCAGCAGCGGGCCGGCATAGAGGGCTATTGCAGTGTCCAGATCACCCGCATCCAAGGCAACTTCGAAGGCCAGCACATCCACCCACAGCATCTGTGCCTGATTCCAGCGCACTTTCCTCCCTTCCAGAAGCAGCGTTGCTGGAGGAAGCAGTTGACGCAGGTGCCAAAGAGCCTGGCGCAAGTTGTTGGCTGCTGAGGAGGGAGGCTTATCGGGCCAAAACAAGGCTTGAAGCAGTGCACGACGGTGAGGTCGTGTCCAGCCCAGAGCAAGGTAAGCCAGCAGGAGCAACGGCTTAGGCTGGATGCGCAAAGGTTTCTGTTCATCACCTGATTGCCAAACGGCGCGCGTCTGTTTTAAGAGGTAGAGCCGAACACGGTTAATCTTCTCAATAGTCATAGCCGTCCTTTTTAGTGCTATAGACTCTGGCAAAGCCGGCGAGAAGCCTTTTTCAGCGCCAGATCGGGAGATAGTCCCCTGTTGCAGCAAACTGTATGGCCATCAGCATTTCTTGTTGCGTTTATTCTGCTTCTCTGCCTTAGGCTTTCCTAACCATAACGAAAGCAGTTGCTTTGTATGGGGAAAGCGATCTAAAGTTGACGCGCTTATCGAGATCACAAAAAGTTGCTGTGACTTCTATTCTCTGGGCTGAGCAACTACGATGCTAAGTCTCTTCCCATTCTACCTTTCCTTGGGGGTAGAATCTATGACCTGA
This sequence comes from Anaerolineae bacterium, assembly GCA_015486845.1. Lineage (GTDB taxonomy): Bacteria > Chloroflexota > Anaerolineae > JAADDB01 > JAADDB01 > WFQU01. The sequence goes on from WFQU01000042.1 coordinate 1,435, forward strand.
ATGTTTGGAAGGATGACAGTGAAGAGATATAGAGATCATTAGGAATGATAACACATTAGCTTTCCACGTGTCCAGCAATTCAAGATTTGACACAGGGCGTAAAACACTCGAGAAGTAAGCGGCTAAAAATCGCATTTATACTATCCAAACTGCTGTGTTCGCGAGCACAAAACCGAGATAGAGATATTTGGCTTGACACATCTGGCAGTGCTGATTTGCTGGATTGGTTACTTGGCGTTGAGGCCTCTTGGGTGCTGGCTTGTCTGAGCTATGGTATGAATAATACCCTGGACCGGTTCGGCAATTAGTTCGTCCGGTGGGATCATCCCAATCCCTGCTCCTTGGCGTAGCGGGCGGCATCGGCTCGGCCGGAGACGCCTAACTTGGAGAGGATGTTGCTCACATGTGTTTTGACCGTTTTTTCGCTGATTCCAAGCTCTTTGGCAATTTCCTTGTTGCTCAAGTAGTGGGCGAGGAGGCTGAGCACCTCCATTTCCCGTTGGGTGAAAGACTCGCTGCCGATGGCTCCTGGCCCTTTTCTGACCTCGCGCATCAACATCCTGGTGATTTCAGGGTGAAGCACTGGTTTCCCTGCCGCGACGGAACGGACGGCGTCTGCCAGCTCTGTGGAGGATACGGTCTTCAGTACATAGCCAGCCGCGCCGGCGCGAACTGCTGGTATTACCATCCGGTCGTCCAGTGCGCTTGTGAGCACCAACACTGTTATTTTTGGTGTTTCCTTGCCAATGACTTTCAAGACTTCTAAGCCATCCATCTCCGGCATGATCAGATCTAGCAAGAGAATGTCCGGGTTAGTTTTCTCTATTACTTCCAGCGCTTCTCTGCCGTTGGCTGCTTCTCCCACCACTTTGATGTCCGGCTGGGTATCAAAGAACATGCGTAGCCCTTCTCGAACGATTTGATGGTCTTCCGCGATGACGATTCGTATCATACGTGCCTCTCTTGAAAATAGAACGCCCTAAAAAATGGAACGCTGATCAACACTGATGCGCGCTGATAAACGCTGATCTCAAATACATTATGCCGGCAATACGAAGATCCTTCCCTTGAAAATAGTTGACGCAGCGGCGCAAAGGCGCGGAGCGTCTAAAAAATCAGGCCCCCTTTAAGAAGTTTAACTTCTCGTAACTGTTCAGGCCCAAGAGGGTGGTAGGAAGTATGCCAAGGGTAGCCGACGGCACTGCCGTCGGCTACCCGCACCAACCCCCAGCCACAGTGCAAAAAACTGCCTATTTGCATACCAAGCGGGAATACCTGAAAAGTTACAACTTCTCGCAGAAGTTGAACTTCTAATCGACGACGTTCTCCGCCCGAGCGCACGAGGGTTAAATCCCCGTGCTACGCCGCCAAAAAGCTCCCTGAAAGGGGGCTGGTGTTGTGAGATCCGTTGTAGATTATTTCTCTCCGCGTCCCCGTGGCTCTGTGTCAAAGTTGCTCCTCCGAAAATTGCCCCCCGGCCCCCAATTCTGGAGGTGTGTTGCTTTCCCTCCAAGGTTGGGGGATAGGGGGCATTCCCAGCCGCTGGGGTGTGCCTGTCTGCGTGCCCGCACAGGCAGGCCATAGGCCTCACTTACCTTTCTACTACGACATTTGTTCCCTGTCCGGGGACCGAGTTTATTTTCAGCGACGCGCCCAGCCGTTCGGCACGCTCGTGCATACCCACCAGCCCCCAAGCATCCTTTTTAGGACGCTCAGTGTCGAAGCCGATGCCATCGTCTAATACGTCCAGCCTGAATGAGGGATGGTCTATGTATAGCGAAACGGAAAGTTGCGACGCTTTGGCGTGCTTCGCTGCGTTGTTAATCGCTTCGTAGGCGATTCGGTACAGGTTGGCCTCCTCGGCTGTTGGCAGAGGCCGTTTCACATTCCCTTTTACCCTGATGGAGATTTGTCCTGATGTTTCTAAGGAACGGGCGAACTCCTGTAGCGCTTCCAGTATCGACTTCCCTGCCAGAGCGGGCGGGCGCAGATTTGCTATCAGGGCCCGCAGATCGCTCAATGCCTCGTGGGCGGTCTGGCGTGATCGTTCCAAAAGTTTGTGCGCTTGCTCCGGGTCTTGTTCCAGCAACATCTCGGCACTGCTTAGGTTTAGTTCCAGACTGAAGAGTTCCTGACTTACGGAGTCGTGTAGTTCCCTTGCCAGACGTTGGCGTTCCTCCAACAGCGCCTTGGCGGCGGCAACCTCAGATAGCCGGGATTTAAGACGCTTAACGGCGGACCTGGCGTCGGCGGAATAGCGCTGGGCAAAAGTCTGCTTGGCCGAATCGGGCAGCGTGCTGGCAGCTGCTAAGAGTAATAGGGCCAGTAAATCGGCGCCGCGGGCGGCAAATCCCCAGCCGGATGGAAGAGGATTTCCTGCAAGTCCTGCCTGTAAGCGTATCGTCGAGGAAGCAGCCCAGATGGCAAAAGCGATGGCCGTGAGAAGAATGGAGCGTGCTTTCCCTTTGCGATAGACGTAAATCGTTACCGCCAGTATCAGCAATAACAAGGATATCTGGTAACTCTCAAAGCCGATGTTTCCCCAGTGGGTTGGAAATTTCATCCTCGGTTGCCAGTGGAGTGAGTAATCATAACCCGCCGTTACAGTAAGGAGCACCCAAAAGCCCAGGTTGTTCACTAACATCCACGTTACCGGTTGCCGGTAGGCAGGGAAAAGTGGGTAGAGGAGAGCATACGCCACCAAAATGAAGAACAAAGTCAGGAGCGCCTGGTCCAGCACGGGGACCCAGAAACCGTGGAACAGCCGGTAGAGTCCCTCTGGAGGCGTGACCAGATGTAGCACGGCGCGCAGCGTGAGCACCAGAAAGCCTAAGGCGAATAAACGGACTTCCTCTCTTTGCTTCCTGGCTTGGTAGATCAGGTAAGCGGTGGCTCCCGTGGTAACCAGCGCTTCGACAACGGATAGCGTGATCCAGGTTCTCTTTGCCATTGCACTTGGGATTATAGACGTAAAGACGAGCCCGGACAAAGTCCTGGGATGAACAAGTTGGGGGAAAGGGATACGCTCTCCTGAAAATAGTTGACGCAGCGGCGCAAAGGCGCCGGGCGTCTAAAAAATCAGGCCCCCTTTAAGAAGTTCAACTTCTCGTAACTGTTCAGGCCCAAGAGGGTGGTAGGAAGTATGCCAAGGGTAGCCGACGGCACTGCCGTCGGCTACCTACCCGCACTAACCCCTAGCCACAGTGCAAAAAACTGCCTATTTGCATACCAAGCGGGAATACCTGAACAGTTACGACTTCTCACAGAAGTTGAACTTCTAATCGATGGCGTTCTCCGCCCGAGCGCACGGGGGGCAAATTCCCGTGCTACGCCGCCAAGAAGCCCCATGAAAGGGGGCTGGTGTTGTGAGATCCGTTGTAGATTATTTCTCTCTGCGTCCCCGCGGCTCTGCGTCAAAGTTGCTCCTCCGAAAATTGCCCCCCGGCCCCCAATTCTGGAGGTGTGTTGCTCCCCCCAAGGTTGGGGGATAGGGGGCATTTTCAGCCGCTGGGGTGTGCCTGTCTGCGTGCCCGCACAGGCAGGCCAAAGGATTATGGTGACTCCGGCGCTGGATTGCCTTCTTTGATATGTTGCCAATCCCGGCGTAAAGTGGCTAAAGTGCCCCGGTCTGTGGGAATGTGCCCGTATTCCACCCGCACATATGCCTCTGTGATCCGGCACAAAGCGTCCTGTTGACTGGGGAAAGCTTGCTGCAATGACAGCAAATATTCATACGGCGTCTCGGCTGGTTGTCGGGGATAGCCTTGTTCGGCGGCTAAACGGGTCACATTGGCATAAATATTGCGAATGGAAATTGCGGCCAAAAGCTCAGCGCCGTTGCGCAAATAGCGTAACTGTTCCCACAACCGGCGTAATTTCTCCCGTCTATCGGCCCAAAATGATCCTGATCCACCATCCGCCGCATTTTCACCGGCTAAAGTTGAATGTGTTTCTTCAATAATATGGTTTTCCTGCCATTGTTTGTAAAGCGCTGCCACGATAAAGAAAGCGATACTGATGATCAAGGCTGCTAATAGCAAATAACCGCCCACCCGCAAAACTATGGGCAGCCAAGCCGGTGCGGCGTGAACCGGCTGTGGCTTTCCTGCCGGCAAATTATGTGGTGCTGGCACCGTAGGCGTGGCCAGAACCAGCCCGCCGGGGGCGAGCGTGTGGATTGCCCAAGTCAATAGCGGTGAGATCAATCGCAACAGCCCGTAAATGGTCCACTTGGTCGTCAGCCCCAGCAGCGCCAGAAGCGGAGCAAGCAGCCGTTCCCAGGCTGTTATGTGGCGATCCGTGAAAATATATCCTAACATAGCTCCCAGTAGGATCAGGATGCCGCTGCTGCCGGCTAACAAGCCAAGCCAGCGCAGATCGAACTGCTGGCCGCTCTCTCCGACGATAACTCCCACGTCCTCCATCCGCTTCAACGCAGAAGTGAAGCCGGCTGCGCCGAAGAAGAGCCACACCACCGTTGAACTTCCTTGATGATTGATGGTCGCTAAAAGGACTACTCCTGTGGCCAGAAGTAGCAAATGCCAACGGAAACGGGCGGCAAATTGGCGGAAATCGAGGTGGCTATTGCCGATGGTCAGACCTCGCCACCAGATGAAGAACGTGAGCACGAATAGCACCGTCGCTGGCGGCAAAGCGGCAAAATGCGGCAGTGCATTGAATGCGGCCCTGATCCAGACCACTTCCGTTAACGGAGCGGACGGAAAGAGCCAGACTTTGACGGCGAACAACCATGTCAATAAGGCAATGAGACCACTGAGCACGCCCCGCAGCCAGAAGGGAGAAACTTTGGCCAGCAGCAGCCGGGTGCTATAAACATGCAGAAGTAATAGACTCCAAACTAACAGAATAAGACCTAACCAGAGCGATCCGGGGGAGCGCGGCGGCATGAACAGCGCCCAAAAGAGCGCCAGGTAGTTGGCCTCTAACAGTGTCTGCCCCCAGGCCATCGCCTCGTGGCGCAAACGCACGGCAATGAGGGTCGTACTCATTACCGTGCCTCCCACGGCACTTGCAAGCCGCGCTGCAATGCTTCAAGGCTGACCGCTTGATCGGAAATGTCCTGGAAGTCCGCGTCGGCAGCATCGGGTAAGTGGTAAACCGTAATGCCGGGCAAGGCGCCTTCTGCCGGTGCCGCTTCGGTTAACGCAATGAGCGTAAGCCGGCGACCGGCATCGTGCAATGTGCGCATTGTTTGCAATAGGGCTTCCGAAAGGTAGGCGGTGACGACTACTAGCGTTGCGCCCCAGGCTATCTGGCGACTTTCCCGCAGCAGCAATTGGTCGATATCCATGCTGGCCACCGGCGTCACCGCGGCTAACATTTCCATGATTAACGTCAGTTGGCCCGGCGCTCGCCCGGGCAACACTTTCAGCGGCTGATCGGAGCGTGGCAAACTGCCATTGGCCATGAGTCCTACGGGCCAGCGTTGTCCGGCCGCATAATCGGCGACCGAAGCTGCTACACTAACCACCCGTTCCAGTTGACGGGGAATCACGCCATGCCAGTAATGGGCCATCGTTGCCACGTTAAGGAAAATGACCAATTGGTGTGAGAGGGTCGGTTCCAACACCTTCGTTTGTAATCGTTGCTGTTGGGCGGTGGCCTTCCAGTGGATGAAGCGCAAAGCGTCGCCGGGACAGTAATCACGCACGCCAACGGTGCGAATCGGATCCGGAAAGAGCGGAATATCGCTCTTCACTACGCCAAACGGATTCTTTACCGGTAGCCCCAATGCGGTTAGCGTGTAAATCTTGGGGTAAATAATGAACCAGGTCGTGCTGTTTTCACGCTTTTGTTGGGAGAACAGACCGAATGGATCACCGGCAGCCAATGTTGCTGGACCAAAAGGGAAATAGCCGCGCTGCCGACATGGTACTAAATAGCGCCGCTCCACCCGCTCGAACCAGAGCAGTGCAAAAACGGTATTCAGGATGACTGTATTGGGCTTGCTGGAAGCCTGGGTCTTGCCCCCTTTGATGGGCAACGCTGCCGGGAAATCGTCTTGCAGCCGTAACCAACTCACAGGTAGCCATTTGTGATTCTCCACGGTCAAAGTGAGTTCGATCTCTTCGCCGACGAAAGCGCGTTTTTCGGCAAAGTGGCGGTCATAGCGCAGCCGCCAGAGCGATAGCCGATACCAAGCCCAGCCCAAAAGCACTAAGGCCAGTAACAACAGGCCCGTCAATTTCAGGGCAGGGATGCGAAATGCGTAGCCGACCGCGATGAATAGGAAAATAACTGCGCTCCACGCATCGTTGTATTGCGTTCCTTTGCTTTTGCCGATGTGCCAGGCAGTGCTGGATCGATGCACAGCCATGGGTTATTTAGCCACGGGCACAGGAACCGATTCGACCACATCCTGGATCACTTCCGGTGAGGTCCGGCCGCGCAACCGTGTGTGTGGGCTGATATGGATACGATGAATCAGCACGTAAGGTACCAACGCTTTCACGTCATCGGGAATGACGAAATCACGGCCTCGCAGCGCTGCCAGGGCTTGCGCTGCCTGGTAGAGCGCAATGCTGGCCCGGGGACTGGCGCCCAAATCGACCGCCTCGTTTTCCCGGGTGGCTCGTACTACAGCTACCAAGTAACGCCGCACCGCCGGTTCCACACGCACAGCCTGCACAATCTGCCGGGCAGTTTCGATCTCGGCAGGAGAAGCCACCGGCTGCAAAGCAGATACCGGGTCGTGCCAGCTTACCTGCCGGACAATGTTTTCCTCTTCCGCTGCGTTGGGGTAGCCTACATCCAGCTTAAGCAAGAACCGATCCAACTGCGCCTCTGGTAAAGGAAACGTGCCTTCTAATTCGATGGGATTTTGCGTAGCTAAAACAAAAAACGGGTGTGGCAGGGCATGGGTAACCCCTTCGACAGTCACTTGCCGCTCCTGCATCGCTTCTAACAATGCGCTTTGCGTGCGAGGTGTGGCCCGATTAATTTCGTCCGCTAAAAGAATATTCGTGTGCACCGGGCCCGGTCGGAACTGAAAATCTTGTGTTTTCTGGTTGAAAAAGAACAACCCGGTGACATCGGAGGGTAACAGATCAGGCGTAAATTGTAACCGTCGGTAGTCTAACTGTAAAGAGTGCGCCAACGCTTTGGCTATAGTGGTTTTGCCGGTGCCGGGCACGTCTTCCAGTAACACATGTCCCTCGCAAAGCAATGCCACCAACAACATTTCGGTGATGTTTTCCTTGCCGATAATTACCCGTCCCACATTATCTTGCACACGCTGGCCGAATGCTTGCACGTCAATATTCATAAACCGAAATTCTCCCATCCATTTTTTGGTGATGGGAAACATTTTAGCGCAATAGGCGGTTTTGTGGAATTTGTGGCTGGCATCTGAACTGGTGGCGATCAAAAGTAGCGATGCCATAACTTCCGAATACAGAATTGGTGCCACTAAAAATCTTTACCTCCGAGGCCGAAAATTGCGCAGAGAGAAAGATAAGGGGGTTGTAGCGCGATTTTGGCTTTGAAGTTTTTTCTTTTTCTCAGCGTTTTCTTTGGTGAAAGGGTTTTTCAGAGGGCTAGAAATAATTTACCCAAGGAGTCGGCATAAGTCTGTGGCCTGCCTGTGCGGGCACGCAGACAGGCGCACCACAGCGGCTGGGAATGAAGCGGATAGCGTCAAGCCTTTAGGCGGGTTAGTGGGTCTACCACCGGCTAAAGGCTCGATGCCGGCGCGGCAGCGGGGTACGTCAAGGTCGGGTTCTCTGCTAAGGGGTTGCTCAATACCAGCCCCTTTCTAAGGGGCTTATCATTTACTTAGCACGGGGATTTGACCCCCGTACGCTCGGACGGAGAACGCCATCGATTAGAAGCTCAACTTCTGCGAGAAGTTGTAACTGTTCAGGTATTCCCGCTTGGTATGCAAATAGGCAGTTCTTTACACTGTGGCTGGGGGTGGGTGCGGATAGCTGACGGCACTGCCGTCGGCTACCCTGGGCATGTTTCCTGCCACCCGCTTGGGCCTGAACAGTTACGAGAAGTTGAACTTCTTAAAAGGGGCCTTATTTTTTAGGTGCGCGGCGCCTTTGCGCCGCTGCGTCAACTGATTTTGAGGGGAGATCCCTCCTCTAAGCCAATGTTCTATTTTTAGACGAGAAACAGGCGCGTTTCGCGGTTGTGTGGAGTGTAAAAGTGATGTGACGAGGAAGCATAGCGCAGAATGAAGGCGATTTTCAGGCGTTGTCGTATGCCGACGCGGGTCATTGTCTGATGCCGCACCGGGTGTAAATTTAGTTGCTAACCTAAACTAAACCCTTTGCCAAAACCCCATCCTGCCGTTATAATGGCAGCTCAGGGGGATAGTCCTTTGGAACTAACTGTTCGCATCAAGAAAAGTCAACGGCGTCAGAAAACGATTAGCGCTCGGTGGAGAGATAATAACACAATAGAAGTCTCGGCGCCGGCAAGCATTGATGATGAAGCGCTGCAATTAGCCGTAGAAAACCTGAAACGGCGGTTGATTGCAGCACGAGAAAAACTGAATGCGCCACTTGATGATCAGGCTTTAGAGGAGCGGGCACGCGCGTTGAATAAGAAGTATTTCAGCGATCGGCTACGTTGGCGTAGTATCCGTTTTGTTACTAACCAAAACAAACGTTTTGGTAGCTGCACGCCCAAACAGGGCACGATTCGCATCTCGCACCGCTTAGCTTCGGCGCCGGCATGGGTATTAGATTATGTCATCATGCACGAGCTAACACACTTGTTGGAAGCGAATCATAGCCAGAAATTCTGGCGGATTGTGCAACGCTACCCGCTCACTGAGCGGGCGCGGGGTTATTTGATAGCCTTGAGTTTAGAAAAAGATAGCGTTGATTAGACTTATCATCGCCCGGCAGGGCTCATTACAGCGGCTGAAAATCTCTGGGCAAGATTGGAGGTCGCGGGCTTGAGAGGTCATGCTACGGAGGTAGGAATGGGGTTGGTGGATGACAGCTGACAATCTGTTTTGTTTTCTTTCTTGGGGCCGTTTTCCCCCCCAGCCCCCCTGAAAAAGTGTTTTGGCTATGCCGGATCCGGTTCGTTGCGGGCAGCACACGCTCTCGTCACGCTGCCGTCTGCCGCCATCCTGTTGGCAATGAGCGCTTACCCCATGTTTGTCGCCGTGAGTTGGTCTGTGCTTGATCGTGGCTAATAGTATGAACCGGGTTTAATAACAGGAATTTTCGTATTGCTGGCCTAATGTATTTGAGATTAGCGTTTATCAGCGCGCGTTAGCGTTGATCAGCGTTCTATTTTTAGAGGGAGGAAACAAGTGATTGATCCTATTGCGTTAAAATTCGGGCCTTTTGCAATCCATTGGTATGGACTTCTCATCGTCACAGGCGCGCTTTTGGGGGCTTATGTTGCCACATTGCAGGCCAAATTGTGGAAAGAGAACCCTGAATTAGTTTGGGATTTGCTGACTATTGTGCTTATTTTCGGCATTGTCGGAGCACGCCTTTACCACGTTTTCTCGAGGCCTAGTGGTGGCTTTGTGGGTTGGCCGTATTACAAGCAGCATCCCATCGAAATTATCGCTTTCTGGCATGGCGGTTTCCAGGGATTGGGTATCTACGGGGCCATTATTGGCGGCTTTATCGGGTTGCTCATTTTCGCTCTATGGCGCAAAATCAATGTCTGGCGCTGGGTAGACATTGCAGCGCCGGGGTTGTTAGTCGGCCAAATCTTAGGGCGCTTCGGTAATTATGTGAACCAGGAACTATACGGCCCGCCTACTACGTTGCCCTGGGGTATTAAAATTGATGCTGCCCACCGTTACGGTGCATTCACCAATTTGGCCAAATATCCGGTGGCGACCACCCGTTTCCACCCCACCTTTTTGTATGAAGCGACGTGGAATTTCATTGGCTTGTTGCTTTTCCTCTATTTCACGCGCAAACTGTTGCCGAAGTTGCGCGAAGGCGATGTCTTTTTTGCTTATTTGATCTGGTATCCGCTGGGCCGGCTATGGGTCGAAACATTCCGACCGGATGCTTGGACTATTGATGGCATCGCCACAGCCCAGATATTCAGCATCATTGGTATCATCATCGGTGTCGTCGGCTTGCTCATTCGGCACTGGCATTGGCAGCCGGGTGACAGCGGATCGGTCATGCGGCCGGAGATAAAGCAGCCAGAGTCCACTACATGAGCCAAGCGGCATTGACTATTATCGGCGGCGGCTTGGCCGGCAGCGAGGCAGCCTACCAGGCCGCTCGGCGCGGCATTCAGGTCACCTTATACGAAATGCGTCCTGCCAGGCAGACTCCGGCCCACCAAAGTGACCGGTTGGCCGAGATGGTCTGTTCTAATAGCCTGGGTTCCAAAAGCCCGGATCGGGCCATGGGCTTGCTCAAAGAGGAACTAAAAAAGCTAGGCTCGCTGCTCATCCCGATTGCTGAGAGTGTGGCACTACCGGCCGGCAGTGCTTTGGCTGTGGACCGGGAACAGTTCGCTCAAGCAGTCACGCAACGACTGCAAGCAGAACAGCGGATCACTATCCGGCGCTCCGAGATCACAGCTATCCCCGTCGGACCGACGATCATAGCTACTGGCCCGCTGACTTCTCCGGCGTTGGCCGCCGCACTGCGTCAATTCACTGGCACCGAAGCGCTTTTCTTTTACGATGCTATGGCGCCGATTGTCACGGCCGAATCCATCGACATGGACGTTTGTTTTCGGGCCAGCCGCTACGACAAAGGGGATACCGTAAATGGCGGTGATTACCTCAATTGTCCCATGACGAAAGCGGAATATGCTGATTTTTACCGCGCTTTATTGGCCGCGCCGCCAGCGGCATTACATTTGCCGGGCGAAACGTCATTTTTTGAAGCGTGTTTACCTATTGAAGAGATCGCCCGGCGTGGGGAACGCGCTTTAGCCTTCGGGCCATTGCGCCCGGTGGGGCTTATCGATCCGCACACCGGCCGGCGGCCGTACGCCGTGGTGCAACTGCGTCAGGATAATTCGGCCGCCGCACTATACAACCTGGTCGGGTTCCAAACTGGCCTGCGCTGGGGGGAACAAGAAAAAGTATTGCGGCGCATCCCTGGCCTGCAAAAAGCTGATTTTGTCCGCTTGGGACAGATGCACCGCAATACATTCATCAACGCGCCGCGCCTGCTGCGCCCGACTTTGCAAACGCGTGCCCGCTCTGATCTTTTTATTGCCGGGCAACTGAGTGGCACAGAGGGCTATGTTGGCTCTATCATGGGCGGTTTGGTAGCGGGCTGGAATGCAGCCAGGCTGTTGCACAGCGAGCCCCCCGTCGTGTTGCCCGCGACGACCATGGCAGGCGCATTGCTGCATTACATCAGCCATGCCGATCCGGAACACTTTCAGCCCATGAAAGCCAATTTTGGCATTATGCCGCCTTTAGAGCCGCCAGTTCGCAACAAACAAGAGCGTTACCGCACTTACGCCCAACGCGCTTTATATGATTTGGCCCAAGTTTTAGACTATACTGCCTTGGTATCAGCATAATTGCCACAACTTTTCCCAAACAGCGACTGCAGGCTCCTCTTTACTAACCTATCGTTTCCCCTTTGAAGACGGGACGCTAATAAACGCTGCGCTTGGTTTCATCCGTCATGGCGCCCTGAAAGCTCTTACTGACTTTTCTGTCCAGCTTTGTAGGCATGAGCTTTAGCGTCAAACTTTGTCCAGAGCCTGATTCCCGCGTTTCCATATTTGGAGTCCGATTTTGACACAGTTCCATTTCCACGAGAACGGCGGGACTCGCAACATGTAATTGCTGTAAGTTTGGTCGTACTTTTCCAACGCATCTTTTTCTTCGATGTAGATCACAAACCACAGCGCCGCGGCCACGCCCCATCCTGAGGCGGCAATCGCAAGAATGCGTCCGCTGAGCAATGCCATCGCGACGGGGAAGATTGCTAATCCCTGATGCATTGGATGCCGCATACATTTGAAAATGCCGGAAGCCGTGAACTTGTCCGGCCAGAATGTTTCGTGGGCATCCTGATGGGCTAATTTCGCCAGGGTCCTTCCGCCGGTGCTGGACAGGAACAACGCATATACGAGCAAGAGTGCCCCTACCGACTGCACCGCCATGAGCCAGATTCCCGCCAGTGCCAGAGGCCAGGCAATTCCGGGCGCGAAAACTAAGAGCCAGGCAAGCGGCCAATAGAAAAACTTCCAGAGCATCGTGATTTTGCTTAGGGGCTTGGTCATTATCATACCTCCGATATTTGTTGGGTAGATGTTAATTGTAAGTATAACGTAGTCTTGTTTTTAAAGCATCCATTTTGCCGCGACAAGCTGCCAAATCCGCTGGGGCAGGTTGTTTGGAGCCGCTGGAAGGCGGCTTGGCAAGTGTAAATGCATTTCCCGGACGCCGACCCGAAATCGGATTGTTTTAATGGCTACTGGCTGTTGACAGCCACTTTTGGGCACGGTAATTGGTGCTATGTCGGGGCAATTTTCGCCTGTCGCCGACCAGTGTTGATACTTTGGACACATTCATCGTGTTGATTAAGCAACCCTGCTGTCGCGTGCGTCGGTTCAATGGAAGCGGTCGGGCTGCAACAGTGGTGATAGGACGGGAAGATGTCGGCCGGCGGCGATTTGGGCCACCAAGCGCCCCGTTACCGGTGCCAATGATATGCCTAACATGCAATGGCCAGCCGCAATGATGACGTTTTTCCACCCGGACGGCGCACCGATGATGGGCAGTCCGTCTGGCGTGCAGGGTCGTAGGCCGCGCCAGATTTCCACGATGTCATCTTCCAACAGGGTCATTTGTAGAAAAGTCTCGGCGGCCTGGTGGATGGCCTCTACCCGACGCCGATTGATATGCAAGTCTAATCCGGCCAATTCCAAGGTCCCGGCAAAGCGCAAATGTTCGCCCATTGGGGTAACTGCTACTTTAGCTTCTTCCAGAATAAGTGGCAAATCCGGGAAATCCTCCGGTCGTCGGATGGTAATGCTGTATCCTTTGGCCGGCTGAATGGGCAATGAGACGGATAAGTCACGCCCAATGTCCGGTGACCAGGCGCCGCCTGCTATCACTATCTGTTGGGGGCAGAAGTCACCGCGAGTGGTGTGCACCGTTGTGACCTTTTCGCCATTGCTGCTCAGGCCAATTACCTCCGTGTGCGTGCGGATATCTGCGCCGCGCCTTGTTGCTATTTGCGCCAGTTGCCGGACGAACAGTGCAGGATCGATGTGCGCGTCGTTGGGAAAATAGACACCGCCGGCAACACCGGGTTGGATGTGCGGCACCTTTGCTGGCACAGCGTGGCCGTCTAATAATTGTGAAACGACACCGTAATGTTGTAAAGTCTTCGCTGCCGCTTTCCCTTCTTCGAACCCGGCGCGGCTGCGGTAAATTTCCAGTAATCCAGTCTGTTGATAGTGACAGGCCACTGATTCTTCGCTCACAATGCGGTCATAAAGATGTAAGCTCGTCTTCCCTAATTGGTACAAAATCGGTGTGGCTTGGCGCACCCAGGAAGCATTGCTATGGCGCCAAAAACGCCACAGCCACGAAAGAAGTGCTGGTGAGAAACGGGGTTTCACGTAAAAAGGGCTCTCCGCGTTGCCCATCCACTTGAGACCGTGGGAAAGCACGCCCGGCGCAGCTAAGGGAATGCTATAACTGGGCACAATCAGCCCGGCGTTGCCGTACGAACTGCCGGCGCCGATTGTGCCTTTTTCCACTAAAGTGACCGATCGACCTTGTTGTAACAAATAGTAAGCCGAGGTCACGCCAATCGCACCGCCGCCGATGATCAGAATATCTACGTTTTCCATTGATTCTCTTCTCCCCAGACATACTCAGAGAATGTTGCTAACCGCGGAAACTTACGCCTCCGCGGGGCATGAAATACTCTAGTGGCGAATTATCTCGCGTCCTGTATTGGCCCGAGAGGTTTCTTGTTTGCTTAGCCTGATGGCGATCCAGTATTCCTGGGACTAGGCAGGCTAAGCAACAATGGGACGCAGATGATGCAGATAAATGCTGATCTTTCCAGGTTTATCCGCGTGAAATCTGTATCCTATTTGACCAGTGCTGAACAGTTACGTATTCCTGTTATGCGTCTGGTTCTTGATCGGATTCGGCCGTGGAGGGCTCAGCTGCTTCCTCCGGCGGCGCTGTGGGCTCGGATGTCTTTTTCTTGCTTGTTTTTTTCTGCAAGCTTGTCGATAAACCCTGCAATTGCTCGTTGACGGATTGCAGAGCGGCGATCATTTCGGTCCGGATATTCTTTTGCAGCACACCCTGTTTCCAGGAATCCGTGACTTCTGCAGCTTTTTCTTGCAGTTGCTGGGCTTCGTCGCTCTCGCGAGCTTTGCTCACGGCATTTTCTAACTCGCTGGTAACTTCCTGGAAAGCGCTGGACAGCTCTTTTTTGGCGCTGCGCATTTCCTCGCTGGCGATGAAAGCTTTAGCTGTGACCGATAATTGCTTGCCTAAAGCTTTAATTTCCTTACTGAGGCTGAGTAGCTCTTCCTCTTGTTTGGTTTGTTCTTGTTGATCCGTCTGTTTCTGTTCTTCTTCGTTCATAATAGACTCCTCCGATAAGATAATAGGACGCTGATCAACGCTGATGGGCGCTGATAAACGCCGATCTCAAATATATTAGGCCTGCAATACGAAAATTCCTCCACTGAAAATAGCCTCCCGGCCCCCAAGAAAGAAAACAAGACAGATTGTCAGCCGTCATCAACTAACTCCATTCCTATTTTAGAAGTTCAACTTCTTCAAGAAGTTGAACTTCTAATCAAAGATAATCTTGCCTCCTTTTTCTCTTTCGAGGGTGCTGCCCTCGAACTCCCGGTTCCCCGTGCGATGATTATCCCCCATTATCCCCCATTATCCCCCATTATCCCACATTTATCCCACAAACTGTGCCGGCGGATTTACTCTTTCAACATGTAGAAGGTCGCCCGGCGGTCACCGATTTTCAATAGCAGCCCTTTTTCCACCAGTTCGGACAAGTCCCGGCGTACGGTTTCTTCACTGATGGATGGAATCAGTATCCGGTATTCCCGGTTAGTAATGCGTCCGTGTTCTGACAGATAAGCGAGCGCTAATTGTTGCCGTTGATTCAGTGCCAGCGTTGCCCAGCGACGGTCGTCGTCGGAAGCGGTGCGTTGGCTTTGGAGAATCACGCGGAAACCAGCGGCGCTTTCCGAGAATTGTGGTTCCGGTAAACTGGCTTCCTGCATGGCCCGGACCATGCGATCGATACCGTAGCCTAGCCGTTCGATGAAACCCAGATCGGCCAGAACCTGTACGATGGTCTCGTTGCGGGAAAAGCGCTCCTGGCGCATATTTTCCAGTGTCACATGGCCTGGTAGCCGGCCGGGGCTATATACTTCCAGCCGGTCACTGAAAAGCAACAACCGGATTCCTTCGCCGCGGATTGCGTAATCTCGATGGGCGACTGCGTTCACCAAGGCTTCTCGCACCACGACAAACGGATAGAGTGGCACCTCTTGGCGCTGCCAACCGACTAATTTCACCCGGGTGGGCATTTGGTTGCGCACGAAAGATTCGGCTTCCCGAATTTGTTCTGGCAGCGTGCCAGCGATGTGGCGGCGCACGAACTCGTCTCCCATTTCAGGGCCCGGATAATGTGCAGCTGTGATCATAGCTGAGCGCAAAAAACGTTGTGGATCTTTACCGAAGAGCAGCAAGCCGGCGTAAGTGGGATGGAAAGTCGTGTCCTCATCGCGGTCAAGACAGCCGCGGCTCAATAGGAAATCTTCTATGGGCTCCGTGGCCGGTCGCTCCAGCAGCGAGAAATAGCGCTGGACTTTATCCATCGCGATATCATCTAACGTGGCATCGGCTGCCAATCGTGATTCGAAGCTACCCTCGCTCCGTTCAGCCAACAAGCGGCGCAGTTGATACGGCGTCAGAGGCACGCTCTTTGCGTCTTTCCTGGTTAAATACAGTCCGGCAAAGCTATAAACGTGGGGTAGCCCGGGTGGCACGACCTGCTGCAGGAGCGTTTTCCCGTCTACGGTCAGCGTTGTGGGCTCCGGGAGCAACAACGGTGGCAAGGTAGCTTGTCCTGCATCCAGCAACTGTTGGCGGCTGGCCTGAACATCGATCACGCCTAACAACCGTCGGCCGTTGCGCTGGGTGCCTACCAAAAGGATGCCACCGTCGCTGTTCGCTAAAGCGATCAGCGCTTGTGCTACCGCTTTCAGCGTCGGTCGCCGTCCTAATGCAACATAGGAAGGCCCCACGCCTTGTGCCAAAAGTTGGCGTACGATCGCTTCATCCGTTTCTTGCCAGGCTGTCATCGACACTAACTGTCTTTCCTTTTCACGCGTTCTGGTCAGTCCACCAAGGCCAGCGCTAAGACTTGCTCCACGTAAGAGACTTTGTGTAAATGAATATGCTTTAAAACCTGTTTGGGCACGTTGACCAAGTCTTTCTCGTTGCGCTGGGGCAGGATCATTTCCGAAATGCCGGCGCGTTGCGTGGCCAGTAACTTTTCTCGCAGGCCGCCCACCGGCAGTACCCGCCCGCGCAGCGTAATTTCGCCGGTCATACAAACATCCCGGCGCACTGCGCGGCCGCTCAGGGCAGAAATAAGTGCCGTGGCCATAGTCACTCCGGCTGATGGTCCGTCTTTTGGCACACCGCCCTCCGGCACGTGGATATGAATATCGACATCGTTGAAATTGATGTCGGCGAAACCGTAGTCTTTAGCGTGGGCCCGGGCGTAAGAGAGGGCAGCTTGCGCTGATTCTTGCATCACGTCCCCCATTTGCCCTGTCAGCAGAAGCGTGCCTTTGCCTTGCATGATGATTACTTCCACCGGCATCACGTCGCCGCCTCCCTCGGTCCAGGCCACGCCGGTGGCCAAACCGATTTCGTCGCGTTCGTTGCGCTTATTAAATAGGTAAAGCGGCGGGCCCAAATAGCGCTCTAAGCTGGTCGGCGTAATCAGTCGCGGCGTTTTGTGTCCTTCTGCCAACTGCCGGGCCACTTTGCGCAAGGTGTTGGCGATATTGCGTTCCAAATTGCGCACACCAGCCTCATAAGTGTAACCTCGTATTAAGCGTAAAATCGTACCATCGGGGAAGCGCAACGGGTAATCACCCAACCCGTTTGCCACACGTTGCCGGGGCAAAAGGAAGCGCCGCGCAATCTCCAGCTTTTCCGTTTCCATATAGCCGGGGAACTCTATGATCTCCATGCGATCCAGCAGCGCCGGAGGAATGTCGTAGGTGGAATTAGCGGTCATAATGAAGAACACATGCGAAAGGTCGTACGGCACATCCAAATAGTGGTCGCTGAACAGGTGGTTTTGCTCGCGGTCTAGCACTTCCAGCATGGCGGAAGATGGATCGCCGCGGAAATCGGCGCCTAATTTGTCTATTTCGTCTAACATGAATAGCGGATCTAAAACGCCGGCCGTGCGCATAGTCTTGATGATGCGTCCGGGCAGCGCACCTACATAGGTGCGTCGGTGCCCGCGGATTTCTGCTTCGTCCCGGGTGCCGCCCAAAGAAACCCGGGCGAACTTGCGACCTGTCGCCATGGCGATGGAGCGCCCCATGGAGGTTTTGCCGGTGCCGGGCGGCCCGACAAAACAGAGAATGGGCATGTTCATTTTCTCACCCACTAACTGACGTACCGCGATATGCTCCAAAATGCGTTCTTTGGCTTTCTTTAGCCCATAATGTTCCCTATCCAAAATACGTGCTGCTTCACGCAGCGTGGGGTGTTTGCGTTCCCCTAATGCCCAGGGTAGGTCCAACAAATAATCCAGATAAGTGCGTAAAATGGCTACTTCTGGTGCCATGGGAGGCATGGCGGCTAAATGGCGTAATTCTCGTTCGGCTTGCTGGCGCACGGCCGGGGGAAAGGGAGTTTCGACGACGCGTTGGCGCAGTCGTTCGATTTCGCTGGCCGGCTCGTCCGAGTCGCCTAGTTCGGTCCGAATAGCTCGTAACTGTTCGCGTAGGAAGTACTCCCGCTGGGATTTGTCCATTTCGCTGTGGACTTTTTCCTGGATCTGGTTTTCCAACTCTAAGACCTGTAATTCGCGGGATAGCATTTCGCTTACTTGTTGTAGGCGTAGGGCTGGATCAGTGATCTCTAACAATGTCTGTCGTTCTTCGATGGGGAAATACATGACGTGTGCGATCAGATCGGCTAACCAGCCAGGTTGTTCCACGTTCATGGCGGCGATATAGACGTCATCCGGTAAATCTTCATCCAGTTGAACGCAGCGGTGAAAAAGTGTTAGCACTGTGCGCATCAGGGCGTCCACCGCAATACCGGAAACTTCCTGATCCAGCAATGGCACCACCACAGCCTTCAAATATGGGCTTAGCTGGGTGAATTCGACGATGCGCATGCGGCGCTGCCCTTGTCCCAAAAGGCTGATATTGCCGTCGGGCATGTGCAAGCGCCGGCCGATGGTGATGGACGTGCCTACCGGGTGTAAATCACCCGGCCCCGGGTCTTCGTTATCCGGGTCTTTTTGCAGGAGGACCAGCAAAGGTATGTTATCTTCCTCGGCGGCTGCTACGGCGCGCAGCGAACGTTCTCTTCCTACCAGGAGCGGCACAACTAATTGGGGAAAGACGACACTTTCACGGGCCGGAAGCACCGGTAATTCGATGACAGCGCCTTTGGCATAAGCTTGCCACGCGTCCTCGGTTATCTCTTTGAAGTTGAGGTTGTTTCCTGGAGATACCAAGTCCTCCGCCCACGAGAAAAGGGCATCGGCTAAGTCATCGTTGTATTGTAACATTCTCTTTCTTCGCATGGCATTCAAATTAATATGCGCTCCATAGCTGGTTTGACTGGCTCTTTACGCCAGGGCATGCCGATAGGTTCAGCGCTATATGCCCAATCGTCCAAGGATAAGGTCGCTTCCGGCCAACGGGCCCACGTTTCTCGCACACCGGCCACTACGAAAATAGAACCGGTGACACAGATTAAATCATTTTTTCCTGCCGTAGTCCAGGCTGCGGTTAATGCTTCCGGAATTTCTGGGTATATTTCGGCACACTCCCGTGCCGCAGCCGGCAATTGCTGGATAAGCCCGGCTGCGGCGGCTGCTCGGGGATGATAGGATTGCGTGATGATAATGCGGTCGGCTAACGGCGATAACACTTTGAGCATGCCTGATATGTTTTTGTCGCGCGAGGCGCCGAAAATAAGGGTCATGTGTTCATGTCGTGGAAACCATTCGCATAGGGCGCTATAGAGCTTCTCGGCTGAGTCTCTATTATGGGCGCTATCCACCACCAGGGCCGGCTTTTCGCTGAGGATTTCCAGCCGCCCCGGCCATAATGCTGTTTCCAGTCCTTGTTCGATCGCATTATCTGGGATTGTTGTGCCTTTCTGCCGTAAGCGGTTTGTCAATGCTAACACGGTCGTCGCATTGACTAATTGATGGGTTCCTAACAATCTTATGCGATGAATTTTGTTGGCTTCCTCCGGCGCCGTTAACGGCCAGGCGCGGAAAGTCTGCCCGTTCAGGTCATGGGCTACCGGCTCAAAACGCCATTGCTGCCCAACTTCGATGAGCTCGACGCCTGTATCATCTGCGACCTTTAATAGGACACGTCGCGCCTCATTGACCTGGGGCGCAATCACTACTGGAACACCCGCTTTGATAATGCCCGCTTTCTGCCAGGCAATGAGCGAAAGGGTATGCCCTAAAAGATCGGTGTGTTCGTAACTTAACGACGTGATGGCGCAGATATCTGGCTGCACGACGTTTGTCGCGTCCAAGCGTCCCCCTAATCCCACTTCTAATATAGCCCAATCCACGTTTTGGTGAGCGAAATGCAAAAATGCCATGGCCGTGATTAGTTCGAAAGTGGATGGATTGCCTATTTTCTCGATGGCCGGCTTTAATTCTTCTGCTAACTGAATTACTTCTGGCCGGGAAATCAGTTGTCCGTTGATCCGGATTCGTTCGCGAAACGTATGCAAATGCGGCGACGTGTATAATCCGGTTTTGTAGCCGGCTGCCCGCAAGATCGCTTCTGTTATAGCTGCCGTGGAGCCTTTTCCTTTACTGCCGGCGATGTGCACCGTGTGGAGTCTTGCTTGTGGGTTATCCAACAAGTCTAACAAATGATGCATGCGCTCTAAGCCTATGCTGCGATGCTCTGTTTGTGCCCGGCGACCATAATGAACATATTTGTGAATGTAATCTAACGCTTCTTGATATGTTAATGTCAACGTTGACGGCCCTTCCCCGGGTGGATTTGCGCCGCTTTAGTAACGGCTGTTATCAACGCCAGCGTGTCGGCCTGTTACACCCTGCTGGCTGTGTTGCATGAAAAAACAGTTTTTTTACTTGCCGATGAAAACGAGATCACGCGGTTGATTTTACTTGACCTCACGATTTTTGTAAAATTGGTTTAATGTCTGGACTTGCTATTCTGGAGGGTAGCCGAGGGCATTGCCCTCGGCTACCCTCTCCTCCGAAAAATAAAATGCTGATCAACGCTGATGTGCGCTGATAAAGGCAGTCTGCCTTGTGCGGCGATTAGAAATCGCTGGTACAACTGCAAAACCTGCCTGCGCAGGTTGCATGCTAATCGCCGTAGGGCGATTTTGCAGACGTTGCCGCGACTTTTAGTCGCTGGGCCATTTGCCGCCATCAACTAACCCCATCCCTATTTTAGAAGTTCAACTTCTTCAAGAAGTTGAACTTCTAATCCTGCCTCCTTTTTCTTTTTCGCGGGCGCTGCCCTTGAGCTCCCGTCAGGGGAACCATAGGGGTTCCCCTCCAACCCTTCTGAAAAGCGTTCTCCCAGCTAAGACGGTAAAACGAATTAATAGGTCATTGGTCGCCGCTTAGGCAAGCCAGTCGCGCCGGAAATACGAATGATTTCTGTTCTCGGCCCTGGTTCACACTACAGGCAGGCCGCAGGCCCAGGCCGGTGCTACTGAAAGAACCGCTACCGCCGAGCATGCAAAGCGCACAGAGAGAAAAATAATGGGTTGGCAACAGGGTTCTGCCTTGATCTCTACGGTTTAATGCCTTTTTTCAGAAGACTTAGAAATGCTTGGCCCGACACATCAATATTGCTGACCTGCCCAAAATGTCTTGCGGAATCCGGGGGGCTATGTTATACTTGGAATGTATGCATATTCCACAATGGGAAGCGGTTGTTTGATCTGTTGCACGGATGTGATTTTAATTCCGATGGTCGGTTGATGTCCTGATATAGCAGCCTATGTTGGTGTTCGCGTTCGGTGACAGACCGGTCAACAGATGTTCTAGATTGGTGCTTGATGAAGAGGCATAGATGATGAGCAGGCAGAAATCAGACAAAGTCCCTGCCAGCGATTATTTGTCACAATTGCAAACGATCACGCATTATGAATATCAACTGCAGAATTTGGCAGAACAATTGGACCAAGAAGTTGGGCATATGTTGGCCAATGCGCATCAAGAATTGGAGAGCGCTATTCCCCTCGTTGAGAAGGGGGATGACAAAGAGATTGTTGTCACCGCGTTGCAGCTCTTGGCCGACGAAATCGAACAAGTATTGAAACGGCTGGAAATGACGCTTAATGTTCTGACCACACCAGAAATGTTGGGACAGTTAAGCTTAGGTGACTATTTCAACTATGCAGAAGAACCACTAGCTGGCTTCCGAGCGCATGTCCAGGTAGCCGATGGCTTCCCCCGTTTGCCAGCAACGTTGGAGATGTTCCTTTACCGGTTTCTACAACAGATCATGGCTATTTTGCAGGGCAGTGAGAGGAAATTTCCGGCGGAGGTTGTTTTGCAAAGTAGGCCGACGGAAGTCGTAATCGATGTGTGGCAGCCTGGTTTCATAGTCGAGCAAGAGAAAGACGATGTTATCATGGCCATTGCCGAGATGATACAGCCTTTTCAAGCTTTGGGGGGGCGAGTTGAGCCCTCCATGACGGCGGATTCAAGGTTTTCGTTACGAATTGTTCTGCCGCTTGTTTCCTTATTACAATCGCAAAAGGGGAGCAAATAATGGGTCCCAACGATGTTATCAATATTATTATCGTAGAAGATCATCCGCTTTTTGGTCACGGGTTGCGACGCGTCTTAGAAACGGAGGAGAACCTTAAAGTAGTCGCTCAGGCTAAGACCGGTAAGGAAGCGGTGGAAATGGCAGAAACATTGCAGCCGGATGTCATGCTCATGGATATCAACTTGCCGGAAATGAACGGACTGGAAGCGACGAGGGCTATTCGCCAAAAGTACGATCATATCGGTATTATTGTCGTCACTGCTTACGACAATCGCAACCAGTTGTTTTACGCGATACGCGCCGGCGCCATGGCCTATTTCCCCAAGGACGTCAATGCCGAAGAGCTGATTGCTGCCATCCAGGCGGTAGCCAAGGGACATTACGTCATTGGCGATCGCATTATGAACGAGCCGCAAGCGGCGCGCTGGCTTTTGCAAGAATTCGAAAAGCACGATCACTTCGAGGAATTTGATCGCATTTACAAGCCGCTTTCACCGCGTGAAATGGAAATTCTGCGCTATATCACGGCTGGATATAGCAACAAAGAAATTGCCTATCAACTGCATATCAGCCGGCAGACGGTTAAAAATCACATGAGCTCGATTTTGCGCAAATTAGCTGTCAATGATCGCACGCAGGCCGCTATTTTGGCTTTGCGCGAAGGGTGGATTCGCTTGGATGATGCGGGTCAGCAGATTATCGAAGAACATGATGATTAGGGAAACGATGGAAACGCACAAAACAATACAGACTCGCCAGAATCGTAGTCGGAAACTTCACGAGTTTGGTCAAAGTTTTTTAGAATATGCACTGATGCTTATCCTCATCAGTTTGGTGGTGATCGCCATCTTTCTCATTGCCGGCGATGATATTCGCATGTTCATTGCCCAGTTGTTACAAACCTGGTTTCCGCCCGGCTAACTAAGATAGCGTCCGTCATGATCTCTCCCCTGCACCGTTCTCACTCGCCAGATAGCCCATTTCTTACCAGGATTGGTGTTGCTGGGGCAACAGCCTGGCAGGCCATGCTGGATTTGCTCTATCCACCGCGGTGCGTGTCTTGTGGGCGGTTGGGCTCGTACTACTGTCGATCATGCCAGGAAGATTTGCATTTCATTGAACCGCCTATCTGCTGGCGTTGCGGGCGGCCGCTGACGAAGCCGGGGTTGTGTCATGTTTGCCGCCGGACGACCTCTCCGTTAGATGGCACACGCTCCGTGCTATTCTTTGGCGGTTCTGTACGCTTCGCTATTCATGCCCTGAAATATCGTAATTTGCCGCAGTTGGGTCAGCCTTTGGGAGCCATCATGTGTGATTACCTGGGTGGACGCACGCTACGCACCCAGCTTATCATGCCCGTGCCGCTGCACCCCGAGCGCCTGAAAACGCGGGGGTACAATCAATCAGCGCTGTTGGCACAGGAAATTAGCCGGCACACTGCCGTGCCGGTAGACGAGGGCGCTTTGATTCGGCATCGGCATACCCAACCGCAGGTGACGCTGCATGCCCAGGAGCGTTGGCAAAATGTGGCCGGCGCTTTCAGTGTCGTGCAGCCAGAAATTGTGCGGGGAAAGCGCATTGTGTTGGTGGACGATGTGATGACGACTGGTGCAACGCTGAAAGCATGTGCACAAGCGTTGAAAGAAGCCGGCGCGGCCTCGGTGTGGGGATTCACGTTGGCCCGGGCCCGACGTAAGCCACATGTGGCTTGAACGAAAAGAGATGGTGCTGTTCTACAGGCTCAGACCGTACATGACTTATGACTATTGTTGGATAATGTGATTCTGTGGAACTGGTTGCGAGGTGGGGAGCGAGAAGGAGAACGTGCTGCCTGCACCCGGCTGGCTCTCTACTTCTATCTCGCCACCATGTTTGCGAACGATATCTTGTGCGATGGCCAGTCCTAACCCGAGGCCGGCGTGTTGACGTGTTAAGTAGGAGCCAACCTGGTAAAAACGGTCGAAAATCCGTTTTTGCTCTGATGGCGGAATCCCGATGCCGGTGTCCTTGACCAGTACGAGGGCCTTGTCGCCTGTTTGGCGGACGGCTAATGTAACTGTGCCGTTGGGTTGGGTGAATTTGATCGCGTTGCCCAGCAGATTGCCTATAGCCTGTTTCAGTCGTTGGGCATGACCGTCAACCATGACGGATTCCTGGGGTATATCTAATTGGAATTGCAGGTTTTTAGTGCGCACCCAAGTTTGGAATTCGATTTCCAACTGCCGGGCGAGTGTCGTGAGGTCGAAGCTGTTCCACACGAGTTCTACTTCGTCCGGTTGGCTGAGGTTGTGCATACTGGTCATAACTTCGACAATTTCGCTGAGGCGGTGCACCCCTTCATTGAGACTCCTCAAAAATGATTGTCCTTCTTGGTCGTTGGTCTCTTGTAAATGGCTCGACAAGAATTCGCTATAACCCATGATGACAGTCAGCGGCGTGCGCAATTCATGAGAAGCTAAGGCCAAGAATTGATCTTTACGACGATCTAAGTCTTTCAGGTCTTGCAGTGCCTGTTCGCGTGTTTCATTCAACTGTATATTCTCGATAGCGATGGCGGCTTGGCTGGCCAGAAGCTGTAGTAAATAGGCCTCTTCGTTGTTGAATGGCTCGTCGTTTTTCTTGTTCAGCACCTCGAAGACACCGATTTTGTGGTCTTGGCGAATGATGGGAACGGCTAAAACCATTTTTGTGTGAAAACCGGAGTGCCGGTCGATGTTGATAGTTTCTGTTTTTGTAGGGTCGACCTGGTTGATGAGTTGCGGTTGGCCTGTCAACAAGCTTTTTCCGGCGATGCTGTCCAAACCGACTACTAAATGCGGTAGCTTTGGCGCTGTGGGGCCGGTGGCGGCCACGAAACGCAGTTGATGCTGCTGATCCGGCCCCAGCAGGATAGAAGCAGCTTCGGCGTGGCTGAGCTGCTGCGCGGCTTCACATAGTTTGTGAAGTAGTTGATCGCTTTGTTGCAAAGTAGAAACTTCGTTGCCTACTTGGATGAGAGTTCGTAAATAGTGTGTTTGCCGCTGTGCCGAAAGAGCCATATTGATGCTTTCATCTAATAAGGCAAGGATATGTTGATCTGCCTGGTCGAACGACTGGTTATCTATCCGATTGACGACTTCTAAAACACCTATCACCTGATTGCTGCGCCAGAGGGGAAGGGCGATGACGCTTTGGGTCTGTTGGCCTGTTTCTTGGTCGACCCCGTTATAGAAAAATGGACTGTTTGCTGTATCTGTTACGGTGGCGATTTTGCCTTGGGTAAAGGTGTCGCCGGCAATGCTCTGCATGGGGACTGTGATATGATCGATCTTTGGGCAAGAATCACCGCACCAGCTTGCGAACTTCAGCGCTTTGGTGGCAGGGTCCGGCACTATAATTGCAGCTCGTTGTGCTTGTACCAGTTGCCTGCTCATGTCACAAATGGTCCGGAACAGGGTCGGTTCAGAAATGTCAGTTTCTAAAGAAAGAAGATCGCGCAATCGCATCTTGGCCATATGTAGCTGCTCTAAACGCGATAATAACGTGTCATTCATTTGATCCCTTTTTGCGATTGTGTTGTCTGGCTTCTCAATGTTTTCCTTGCCCTGCGGCGATTGGCATGCAATAGGCGCAGACATATTTTGCAATTGTAGCAGCGATTTTTAATTGTCGTACAATGACAGGCAGGCCGGACGGTTCATGGGGCCTTCCCTCTTTACTTTCCATTCTCCATCCTTATCCTACTGGCAATAAAAAGTGTTGGCCAGGTGTTCCCTTTTTATTGATATGATAGGCATGAGATGACTAAAGATGGTCGCGTCGTTTTTTTCAACGGCTCTTTAGTATTTTAGAGCAAAGAGAGAATATGACAATAGGATTTATGGGGGATACGGTTTTTGGTGGTGCTTGTCTTGCCCTGTTCTGGATGTGTTGCCAGCGATTGTGGGGACTGAAGGTATCCGGTCTGATATGACTTGTCCCGGAAAACTATCAACGCGCTGGGGAATTGAAGAGAGACGCCAATTGCGTATAATGGTAGCCACTTCCCGGCGCGATGCTGGGATTCTATAAACCTGGTTGGGACAACGTTCGATTGGTGTGCTTTGTGACATCGTCGAGGTCAAGGCTGTCTAATGATTGAAGAAGACCGAGAAATTATGCAATTTTCTGATTTATCCGATGAAGCACTGGTGCGTTCCTGTCAGGAGCATTTACCGTATGATACGAGGTCTTTCGAGGCTTTGGTAGCCCGCCATAAACAAAAAGTTTACGGTTTAGCCTACCGCATGATGCGGACGCAGCAAGATGCGGAGGATGTGGCGCAAGAAACGTGGGTCAAGGTTTATCACGCTTTGCCGAACTTCCGCGGGGAGGCCAGCTTCAAGACCTGGGTGCATCGTATTGCCGTCAACACAGCTTTGGATGCTCTGCAAAAGCAGAAACGGCGTGTCAAGGAAGCTTGTGCCACGGCGGAGGTGGACGGTGAAGGACGGGATCTTTTCGCGTTGACTGACCATAGCGCTGGCGGTAATCCTGTCCAAAATGCTTTGAGCCAGGAGCTCATTCTGTGTATTGAGGATGCAGTGCGCCAGTTGCCGGATAAAGAGATGTCGACGATCATGTTACGTGAATTTCAGGGGTTGTCCTACCAGGAAATTGCTGAGGCCTTGCGGGTTAGCCTTGGTACGGTGAAAATGCGCTTGCATAGAGCCCGAAAATCGTTACGCCAACTGATTGCGCAGCTGTGCGACGCGTTGTTGCCGCCGGTTTGGAGGCAGAAGAAGCAGGAACATGAACTGTAAAGAGGTGGAAAAACGGTTAGCGGAATATGTGGAAGGCAGTTTGCCGGCGTCCGAGAGCGCTGCCGTGCAAGAACATTTGCAACAGTGTCCATCGTGTGCGCGGTCGGCTGCCGCTGCAACGTTTGTGCATCTGTTATTGCAGCGTATCCGCGAACAAGAGGATATTGTCGTGCCGGATAATTTCGAGGCGCGCCTCAGGCAGCGTTTGCAAGACGAACAAACGTTGGTGAGCGTGTTGGATTTCTCTTTGGAAGGTGGGTTGCACTGGCTGTTGGAATGGTTGCAGATCGTCTTTGGCAGTTGGCAGGCGCTTACCGAGGCGCCGGGCTAACTGTACGATTTCTAAAGGAGTCGGCATGGATCTGCGGCCTGCCTGTGCGGGCACGCAGGCAGGCGCACCACAGCGGCTGAAAATGATGCGGCTGGCGTCGAGCCTTTAGGTGGGTTGGTGGACCTACCACCGGCTAAAGCCTCGCTACCGGCGCGGCGGCTGGGTGCGTCAAGGTAGCGCCCGCTGCCAGGGGGCTTCTTGGCGACGTAGCACAGGGATTTGCCCCCCGTGCACTCGGGCGGAGAACGCTGTCGATTAGAAGTTCAACTTCTGCGAGAAGTTGAACTTCTAAAAGGGACTGTGATCGTGATGCCGTAATGAAGCAAGTTTTTTTGATCTGGTTTTTTA
>WFQU01000043.1 GCA_015486845.1 Anaerolineae bacterium
CTCCAACTGCTAAAATACAACCAGGGAACCGGCGGGGAGTCGAACCCCTTGGGAGCCATCACCTTGCGGAAGGAGCCCCTCGCGCCCATGTTCGCAGCCCGCAATTCACGTCCGCCACCCGCGGCCTACCGGTTCACGCAATACCGATCAGCTTTTGTACCTTGGGCCAGGAGAGATCCGCCCGGCCCTCAACATGGTCAAGATAAATCTGAGTCGTGGAGATATTCGAATGATTGAGAAATTTGGAAACATCGAGCACATCATCCCCAACCGCCCGGCGCAGCATCGCCGCCGTGTGTCGCAACGTGTGCGGGTGCACGCTTTCCGCCAGCCCTGCCTGCCTCGCCATCCGTTTCACAATCTGTTGCAACCCCCGGGCCGAAATCGGCCGCGCAGCCTCTCCCGACGTCGTGAAAATATAATCATTAGGAGCCGGGGGCATCCGTCCCGCCTTTTCCAACCAGGCTACGATAGCCTGATAGGCAACCCGCGGCAGCTCGTCTCGTCGCTCCTTCCCTTTCCCGGCCCACTGGTAATAAATCCGGCCGGATTCGCGGCTCAAATCCCCCCAGCGCAATTGCCGCACTTCCGTATTGCGCCTTCCCGTCGCCACGAAAAACAGCAACAACGCGTAGTCTCGCGCCCCGCGCACCGCCTCCCTGTCCGGCGCCGCCAACAACGCCCGTACCTGCTCCACCGTCAAATACCCGGCGTGGCCATACGGCGCCATCGAAAAGCGGCGCGTCAAACCGGCCGCGGGATTCATCGCGGCCAACGGCTTCATTTCATTGTCATCAGGGATCAGATATTCCGAGGCAAAACTGTAAAACGAAGAAATCACCGCTGCATGAAACGCCAGCGTAGCCATCGCCCGCCCGCGCCGTCGCAGCGCCTCCAGATAAGCCGCCACATCCGCCCGGCTCACCCGGTCCAGCGGCTTATCCACCTCCCGGCGAAATACGCCGAATACCACACCATACCCGCGCCGCGTATGCGGGGACCGCCGGCTGTCCAGCCAGCCCTGCTCAGCCTCAGCCCAATGATTCATCAGGCTCAGCATTCTTTGCGTCGGCAACGTGTGTTGCCTGCAGGGTTGCGTATCGCCCGGCCAACTCCCAGCGCACGATATCCGCCATGGAAACGCCGGTTTTATTGGCCTCCAATGTCATCGCTTCATAAACCCATTTTGGTACTTTGGTTCGGGGCAACTGTACGCCATCATACATCGTTCCAGTCCGTTTCATTATTATCCTCCGCAGAAATAGGCCTTCAAAAGTGAAGAAGTCTGTCGTCATTATAGCAGATAAAACCCATCTTGTCAAGGCTTTTTCATCAAAAATGGAGGAAATTTCACGCATTTTTTATGATATAGTGGAAATAGTCTTTGAGAATGAGGGAAAATGTATACAGAGACATTCTGGGAATGGTTTAACAAGGAACGCGAATTAAGGAATTTATCGGTTCGCGCCGTTGAAAGGCTTGGTGGCGTCGGCACGTCGACAATAGGTGGGAAAGAGAGGCAAGGGCTTCCACCTACGTTTGAGATATGCCGGGCGATTGCCAGAGCGTTTCAGGTGCCCACCGAGGATGTCATGCGCCGAGCCGGGTTATTGCCGCACCGTCCCGATGATGACCCGTTAGCCAAGGAACTATTCTACTATTTCGAGCAATTAGACGAAGACGCCCAGCGTCACATCATCGCTGCTGCCCGGGGCATAGCCGAGGCCGAGGCGAAATACAAAATAGAAAGCGAGCCCCCGCATGAAACGAAAAAACAGCATTGAACTGGCAGCCTGGTACGCCATCCTCAGTCCCGCCGGCCGGCGCTTCCTCTACGGCCTGGCCCTGTCCTACTACTATCACCCGCGCCGTGTTTGGGTTCACGTTTTGCAATGAGGAGATAATCAGTGGGCGTTTATGATGAGGAATCATTCTATACCAAAATAGTGGGAGTCTCCTTTATCGATGAATCCAGCGGCGAAGAACGCCAAAAGCTCATCAAGAAATACATGCACCCCGGCACGGAATTGATCCCCTATATCGAAAAAGAAAACCCCGCAACCCACGAGCCTGCGCTGGCACTTTGGTTCAAACGCCGGCGCCGTTGGTATCATCTTGGCTATCTTTATAGCCGTACCGGTCGCGACCTCATATCCTCAATGCAAAGCGGATTGACGGTCAGGATCACGGTTAAAGAAATAACTGGCGGCACGAAAGAGAAAGAGAGTCGCGGAGTCAATCTCTTTGTGGAAAAGTTCGATGCTTCATCTGACAAAGGTAAGTTGCAGCAATTTAGATTGGAAGACGCATGGAAGCAAATAGAGAAGAAAGCCGCGGTGAAAAAAATAACGAGGAGGGAAAGGATGCTAATAAGTTCGGGGGAAATGCCGGAGGGGTACCGTGCAACGGGACTAATAACTGGCTACGCCAGCGACAAAGCGAATCCAAAGGCCTACAGGGAAGCCATCAAGGCTCTTCAGAAATCGGCCAGCAATGTTGGGGCTGATGCTGTCTTTTCTGTGGGATTCAACAGTAACCTGGCTGTGGCACAGGGCTGCTTTGGTAAATCGGCCGTGCTGGAGGTCGTTGCCTGGGGAACCGCGGCCGAAAAGATCAAAACCAGAAC
>WFQU01000044.1 GCA_015486845.1 Anaerolineae bacterium
CGCAGCCAGCGTTAATCTGCGTCCTATTTTATTTTCAAGGGAGTTATCATGAGCCTGCGGCACACCACAGCGGATGAAAATTAAGATCAGCGTGCATCAGCGTTAATCTGCGTTCTATTTTCAGAGGAGGATCGCAGGCCTGAGAAGTCATGCTACGACGATAGGCATGGGGTTAGTTGATGACGGCAGATGGGCCCAGCGGCTAAAAGTCACGGCAACGTCTGCAAAATCGCCGTAGGGCGATTAGCTTGCAACCTGCGTAGACAGGTTTTGCAGTTGTAGCAGCAATTTCTAATCGCCGGAAGAGGTAGACTGCGTCGTTACGAAATGCGAAGGGTATAAGCTATGTCCGAAATAGAACTCACACACAAAAAAGTGCTTGTTGTCGATGATAGTGCCACCGTCCGGCTATATTTGGCCCGGCTCATGCAACAACTCGGCAATGAAGTCTTCACTGCCGAGAGTGGGACCCAGGCCCTGCAGCAATGGAGAGAAAACCGGCCGTTGGATCTCATTTTGTTAGACCTTCTTCTGCCTGATATAGAAGGAATCGATGTCTTGAAGCAAATTCGGGCCGAAGATGGTACGGTCACCATCGTCATGGTTACTGCTTTTGGCGGCATTAAATCGGCTATCCGTGCTGTGCGAGAGGGTGCCGATGGCTATATCGAGAAATCTAAAGTTTCCACGCCTGCGGAGCACGAAGAATTTATTCACATGCTGAGCCGAGCTATGGAAATTCGTTCCATTATTTTGGCTCAAAAAGAGATGGAAAAGGCTATCCGCCAACAGAATGCGGAGTTGCGGCAAATGAATGACGCACTCTTGACAGCGCGCCAAAGCTTGCTCAATGAGAAAAACCGGCTCCGGGATATCCTTTTTAGTCTGTCAGAAGCTGTTGTAGTGGTCGACGGTGACAAAAAAGTCATGCTCATGAATCGTGAGGCAGAAACATATTTAGACTGGACAGAGCAACTGGTTATAGGACGACCGTTAGCCGACTTGGCACTTAATCCAACTATCCTCACCATGGTCGAAAAGACGTTGAGCACGGGGGAAAAACAACACGAGGAACTAACCCAACCCAAGCAAAACTACGATCAACAGCGTATTTTTTCTTGCGGTACAGTGCCGGTGCGTAATCATGTTGATCAAATCAGTGGCGCTGTGATTGTCCTCAGCGATATCACGCAAGAAAAAGAGATGGAGCAGATGAAACAGGACTTTTATAGCATGGTGACCCATGATCTGCGCAGTCCATTGACTAGCTTGTTAGGATTTGCCGATTTGCTATATACAGAGGACTTGGGCCCTCTCAGTGAAGAGCAAAAAGAGGTTGTTGGCATCATCAAAGATAGCGGTCAAAGTTTATTAGAGTTGGTTAATGACTTCCTGGATTATTCCTCCATTGAAGCGGGATTCTTAGACTTGCACAAAGTAGATGCTGATTTATGTCAAATAGCATCGGGCGTTTATCGTGCCTTAATGCCGTTAGCCAAGGGTAAGAATCACCAAACGATCTTGGATGTACCCCGTCATCCTGTTATCGCAAAAATCGATCCCGATCGCATTAAACGCGTTCTGACGAATCTCTATAGCAATGCTATCAAATATACGCCAGAGGGGGGGCAAATCACGATCTCGGTGCACGAAAAAACGGGGGAATATATCGTTAGTGTTCGGGACAACGGCATTGGAATTCCAGAAGCGAGTAAGCCATATCTGTTCCAGCGTTATCACCGCGTGAAAAACGACAAAACACGGCATATTCTCGGAACTGGCTTAGGTTTGTTAATCGCTCGTGAGATTGTTACGGCACACGGAGGACGCATTTGGGTAGAGAGCCAGGAAGGACAAGGCAGCAATTTCGCCTTTAGCATACCGAAGCAGCCCAGCGTGATATAAGATCATGTCCAACCCTATCCAAGTATTGATCGCTGACGACTCAGCATTAGCCCGGCTTTTCCTGAAACAGGCCTTGAGCCACGATCCGGCTATTGGCACTGTTATCACCGCGACGAACGGCCGGGAAGCGATCCAACTAACCACACGGTATCACCCGGACATCGTACTGATGGATGTGGAAATGCCGGAAATGGATGGCTACGAAGCCGTTCAGTGGCTTATGGCGCATCATCCATTACCAATCTTAGTGATTACCGCCCTGGATAAGCAAGCCGTCTCTTTGCGCATGTTGGGTGCCGGCGCGATAGATGTCACCCAGAAACCACACGGCGGTGATACTACAGCGTATGCCCAACAGTTGAAACAGCAGATTAAAAAGATCGTCTGGCGCCGAAGGGATAGAAACAGCCTGCCGGTGGACCAATCAGCACGCTCAGTAATCTTGCCAACACTGCCCCGATTCGATGTGATCGGGATCGCTTCTTCCACCGGCGGGCCTAGTGCTCTCAAGACATTGCTGCAACAAGTTAGTGTTCTTCTGCCCTGGCCTATTGTGATTGTCCAACACATTACAAACGGCTTTGGGGCCGGCTTAGCGCATTGGCTGAACACCCAAACAATCTTGACTGTGCAAGTTGCTCGAAATTACGAGCATATTGCGCCGGGGCATGTTTACATTGCTCCGGACAATTACCACATGGAAATAGATAGTGATGTTGTACGCTTGCGCCAGGACAGTTTTGTTAATAATGTGCGGCCGTCAGCCGATATTTTGTTTGCCTCTTTAGCGGAATCTTATCGTGAGAAGGTGCTTGCCTTAGTTTTGACTGGCATGGGAGAAGATGGGCTAGAGGGTTCTCGCCGAATTCGCGAGAAAGGCGGCTTTGTGGTGGCACAGGCACCACAAGAATGTGTCGTTTACGGCATGCCCCACGCTGTTGTGCAAGCGCAGGTCGCTAACATCACTTTGACACTGGCCCAAATGGCTACCATGATCGACGACGCTGCCCGCCGCAAGGGGAGCTATGCGGGCTAACGTTGCGTTCGAGTATTGTAAGGCGTGCTGTGCAGGCATTCAGGCACCAGGCGGTGGGGTTAAGCCAGGATATTCTGCAACGGCGTGTCGGGAGCCAAGATCGATATCCTCTCTGGGTGTATTTGCACGTGAAAATGACGTTCGCCGTCTGTCAAAATCTCGCCATCCGTGTGGGCTGGCAAGGGCGTTGTGGATTCCAGCCACAATTCACGACATTGCCCAATCGTGACAGCCGGATCGTAGATATGTTGGCCGTTAATAGCTTTGGGTAACAAGCGCAGGATTTGTAATCGGCTGAGTCCTTTGGCAAAAGTAAAATCTAACTGGCCATCGTCCACTTCCGCTAACGGCGTGAGCCAGAAAGAGCCACCGGCGCGCCGGCCGTTCCCCACGCTGATCAAAAGCATGGAGCCGTCGATCTGTTGGCCGCTGTCTGTGCGTATTGTTACTTTCGGACTCTTATATTTGACTAAAGCACGGAAAACTCCGATGAGATAGACTAACGCACCGTGCAGCCGGTGCACTGTCCTGCTTTCTACGTTGACTTGGGCCTCGAAGCCGATTCCGACGTTATTGCCGAAAAAGCGGCTGTTGACCTCGCCAATATCGATGCGGCGAGGTCGATTGGCCTGGATCAAATGCCACCACGAGAGAGGATCGGTGGGGATGTTGAGGATTTCAGCCAGGTCGTTGGCGGATCCCACAGGCATGATGCCCAACGTGGGTAAATCCGTGTTTTCTGTTGTTCCCGCCAACATGCCGTTGATGACTTCGTTGAAGGTGCCATCTCCCCCGGCTGCAATGACGATGGGGTAGCCTTGTTGGCGACCTTGCCGGCCCAACGCAATGCCGGCACCGGGTTGTTCTGTTTTCCGCAGATCGTATTGTGCTCCTTCTGCGTCCAACACCCGTTGAAACAGCCGCCAGTTCTGGCCGGCGCGTTGCCGGTCGGCATGTGTGTTTAGAATAATGAGTATCGGCTTTGTCATGGCTACCTCCTCTGAAAATAGAACGCAGATTAACGCTGATGCACGCTGATCTTAATTTTCATCCGCTGTGGTGTGCCGCAGGCTCATGATAACTCCTTTGAAAATAGACTTCTCTGAAGGGTAGCCGAAGGCATTGCCCTCGGCTACCCTCCCCTTCGAAAAATAGAACGCTGATCAACGCAGGCTGCCTTGTCCGGCGATTAGCTTGCAACCTGCGCAGACAGATTTCGCAGTTGTAGCATGACTTTGCCTATAGGCGATGTCTGGTCGAGAGATAATGTCGCCGCCTTTTTCTCTTTCGAGGGCGCGGCCCTCGAGCTCCCGGCAGGGGAACCCCTACGGTTCCCCTC
>WFQU01000045.1 GCA_015486845.1 Anaerolineae bacterium
GCCGACAGCCAGTAGCTGTCAGCAAGTACGCCGCCACAGAGGAGCTTGTAGCCGAGCGATCGCCTGCGTAGTCGCGACTACGCCGACCCGCGTCGGCGCTCGGCGACACCGGCTAAAGCCTCGACTCCGATGCGGCGGCGGGGTACGTCAAGGTAGCGTCCGCTGCCAAGGGACTGCTCAACACCAGCCCCCTTTTAGGGGGCTTCTTGACGACGTAGCACGGGGATTTGACCCCCGTGCGCTCGGGCGGAGAACGCCGTCGAATAGAAGTTCAACTTCTTGAAGAAGTTGAACTTCTAAAAGGGGATTGTTTTTTCTCTGCGTGCGCAGCCTGCGTTGATCTGCGTCCCATTTTTATTTTCAGAGGAGTGTTTATGAATTTACAAGTTAGACCAGCCAAAGGTTTGCGGGGACAAGTAGCGGTTCCCGGCGACAAGTCAATTTCTCACCGGGCTGTGCTTTTGGCTGCTGTAGCCCGGGGAACCAGCGAAGTGGAGCATTTCTTGCCCGGCGGCGATTGCGAAGCATCGTTGCAAGCCGTGCAACAGCTTGGCGTGACGGTGGAACGACCGGCGCCGGCGTGTTTACGCCTGCATAGCAAAGGTGCAGCCGCCTGGCAGGAGCCAACAATGCCTGTAGATTGCGTCAATTCCGGTACGACCATCCGTTTGCTAACCGGCCTTTTGGCCGGCCCCCCACTTTTCAGCGTGCTCACCGGATCGGCGCAATTACGCCATCGCCCCATGGATCGCGTTGCGGTGCCGTTGCGCAGCATGGGAGCGACAATCTTGGGCCGGCAAGCGGGGCGTTATGCACCATTAGCAATCCGTGGCGGTAAGTTACACGGACAGCACTATACCATGCCGGTGGCCAGTGCCCAGGTGAAGTCGGCGCTTATTTTAGCCGGGCTTTTCGCTGCGGGTGAAACGGAAGTAATTCAGCCCGGGCCAGCCCGTGATCACACAGAACGGATGCTATCCGCGTTGGGAGCACCATTACAGGTAGACGGAAATAGCGTGCGCGTACACACAATGACCAAACCACTGGCTCCGTTGCGCATTGATGTGCCGGGCGACTTCTCTTCGGCAGCATTCTGGTTGGTAGCAGCCACCATCGTGCCACAAAGTGAGCTAATTCTGACCAATGTGGGTATCAACGCGACCCGCATAGGGCTATTAGACATACTGCGCCGGGCCGGCGCCAGAGTGGATTTAATAGACGCCCAAGAAAGCGGCGGCGAGCCAGTAGCCGACTTACGGGTGCATTCGGCGGATTTAAGTGGCATGACAGTAGCCGGCACTGACGTAGTGCGCATGATCGACGAATTCCCGATCTTGGCTGTAGCTGCCACCCAAGCCCATGGCGTAACAGAAGTATGTGATGCCGCCGAATTACGAGTTAAGGAAACAGATCGCATTGCGGTAATGGCCGCTGAATTGCGCAAAATGGGCGCCGAAGTAGTGGAACAACCGGATGGGTTTCACATCGCCGGGCCGGTGCATTTACAAGGTACGCAGTTAGATAGCCACGGCGACCATCGCATCGGCATGGCCTTAGCGGTGGCGGCATTGACGGCCCAAGGCGATAGTGTGATTCAAAATGCTGATTGCATCGGCGACTCTTATCCCGGCTTCGTGGAAACACTACTGGCGTTGACGGCATAAGAGTCATCATGAGCCTGCGGCACACCACAGCGGCTGAAAACGAAGCGGCTGGTGTCAAGCCTTTAGGCGGGTTGGTGGGGCTACCACCGGCTAAAGCCTCGATTCCGGTACGGCGGCGAGGTACGTCAAGGTTGCGTCCGCTGCCAAGAGGCTGCTCAACACCAGCCCCCTTTCAGGGGGCTTCTTGGTGACGTAGCACGGGGATTTGACCCCCGTGCGCTCGGGCGGAGAATGCTGTCGATTAGAAGTTCAACTTCTGCGAGAAGTTAAACTTCTTAAAGGGACTGTGGTCGTGACGCCGTAACGAAACAAGTTTTTTTTGATCTGGTTTTTTATCTGCGTGCGCAGCCAGCGTTAATCTGCGTCCCATTTTTATTTTCAGAGGAGAAATACGTGGTAGCAATCAATGGCAAAACAACGTTAGTTGGTATCATCGGCTGGCCGGTAGCGCATAGTCTCAGTCCGGCTATGCACAACGCGGCTTTTGCCGCTTTACACTTAAACTGGGCTTATCTGCCTTTGCCGGTCCAGCCGGCGCAGATAGCGGCAGCCGCACGCGGTTTAGCAGCGCTACATTTCGCAGGTGCCAATGTGACGGTACCTCACAAAGAGGCAATCCTGCCCTATATGGCCGCTATTTCTCCGGCGGCGCAGATCATCGGGGCAGTAAATCTTTTGACCGTACAGCCGGACGGCACGCTGCACGGCGATAACAGCGATGCCGATGGTTTCCGGCGCGATTTGGCAGCCCAGACGGCGAACAGGCGAGGCGATCTCCCTTTCAAGCGATGGCTAACCCGGCAAACAGCGTTAGTCATCGGGGCTGGCGGCGCCGCCCGAGCAATCGTTTACGCACTGGTGCAAAGCGGGGCTCGGGTCATTGTACTCAACCGTCACCCGGAACGGGCTGCAGCGCTCACAGCGGACATCGCCAAACATTTTCCCGATCAGCAGCTACGCAGTGGTCGCTGGCCAGACGACCTGCCCGCTGCGGCACAGGCAACAACACTCATCGTCAATGCCACAAATATAGGCATGACACCAACAGTGACGCTTTCCCCTTGGCCCGATGGAATACCGCTGCGGCGAGGACAAATCCTGTACGATGTGGTCTACACGCCGCCGCGAACCCGCTTCTTAGCCCAAGGAGAAGCAGCTGGCGCTTTGACCATCAGCGGCCTGGGCATGTTAGTACAACAAGGTGCTATGGCTTTTCAGCAATGGACCGGTCAGGAAGCGCCGCTATCCGTCATGGAACAAGCGGCCCGGCGTGCGCTGCCGAAAGGAGAGAACCTATGACCTTGCGATTTCTCACCGCGGGGGAATCCCACGGCCCGGAATTAACGGCGATTTTAGAAGGGATGCCGGCCGGTCTGCCGGTGGACATGGAAGCGCTGAACCGCGAGCTGGCCCGGCGGCAGAAGGCCTACGGCGCCGGTGGCCGGATGCGCATCGAGCGCGATCAGGCTCAAATCAACGGCGGCGTTTTAGCTGGCCGGACTACCGGTGCGCCCATCTCGTTGCGGATTCGCAATCGGGATTGGCAAAACTGGGCACAGAAAGAGATCGAACCGCTGACGACACCCCGGCCGGGGCACGCCGATTTGACCGGCGCAGTGAAATACGGCTACCGGGAATTACGCTTAGCACTGGAACGCACCTCGGCGCGAGAAACCGCCGCTCGGGTAGCCGTGGGAGCGCTCTGCAAACAATTGTTGGCATGTTTCGGCCTGCGCGTGGGCGGCTACGTGACCGCCATCGGACAGGTTGTCGCTTCTTTGCCACCGGATTGGTCCTACCCGCAACGTTTCGCCCGGGCGGAGGAAAACGATCTGCGCTGTCCCGACCTAGTTGCCACAAAAGCCATGCGCGCCGAAGTGCGGCGCATTATGTCGGCGCGTGACACAGTAGGCGGCGTTTTCGAAATTATAGCGCTGGATGTGCCGGCCGGCTTAGGCAGTCACGTACACTGGGATCGCCGCTTGGATGGCCGGCTGATGGGCGCGGTGGGCAGCATTCACGCCATCAAAGGCGTAGAGATCGGCCCGGCATTTGCTAACAGCCGTCTGCCAGGCACCCAGGTACACGACGAGATATTCTTGCAGGGCGAGGAACTCGTTCGGCACACGAACCGCGCCGGCGGCATCGAAGGCGGCATCAGCAACGGCCAGCCCATCGTGGTGCGGGCCGCCATGAAGCCCATCGCGACGACATTGAACCCGCTGCGGTCGGTAGATTTAGCCAACGGCGAAGAAAATACTACGAACTACGAGCGTTCTGATTTCAACGCCGTGCCAAGAGCCGTAGTCGTGGGCGAAGCAATGGTAGCATTCATCTTAGCTGACGAACTGCTGCGCAAATTGGGCGGTGACAGCATCGAGGAGATGTTGCCCCGTTTTGCCACGCTGCGCCGGGCCCGGTTGAGCGATTTGCCGATGGATAACCTGCCGTGGCACTTTAAAGCCTGAGCAACGACAAAAGTTTCTTCTCCGCATCCTCACGGCTCTGTGTCAAATGTGCATCACGTACAACATAGCATTATGTATCGTCTTTAGCTGGCCAGTGGCGCAAGATCTCCTCGGCAGCCTGACGGACTTCTGCGGCTTCTCGCTTGCCCGTAGCCAACCGGTGCAATAAAGGACGAAAATAGCGGCCTTCTGGATCCAGGTGATAAATATGGTCACCGATCCGGCGTCGGGCGGCCGATCGTTGGCTTTCCACCAACATGCTACGCAGCCGGCTGAGCGTAACCCGCGGCGCTTGCCAACGATAGATCCAGCTCACGGCACGTTCCGCCCGCTGCATAGCTTTGAGCATGCTTTGCAACAATTCCTCTTCACTTAACGTTCTCTTGCGGCCCATAGCTCCCTTTCTTTCCCTCGCTGTGTCAGCGCTGGCGACGTCAACGCGCCAATCAGCTTTGCGCCATCACTTGCCTGCAAATAGGTCGGGAGAATCCGGTTATGCAACGCCATTGGCGCAGGAAGTTCCATCTCCACGCGTAGGTAATTATCCGTTAGCCCCTGCCAACGATGATAACCCGGCACGGTCCGTTCTTCTTGCTCCCAGAGCACCGCCCGGACCTGCCCCACGAATTGCGCCAAATGATCTGCGCGGCCAGCCGCAGTGACTTTTTGCATTGCTCGAACGCGTGCCTTTTTCACGGCCGGGGCAACTTGATCCGGCAACAAGCTGGCCGGCGTGCCTTCTCGCTGAGAATAGGGAAAAATGTGCACATGACCGAAAGCCATTTGCCGCACAAAAGCCAACGAAGCAGCGAAGTCTGCATCCGTTTCGCCGGGGAAGCCGACGATGATATCCGTGGTCACTGTCAGATCGGGGATTGCACCCCGGGCTGTAGCCAGCAACGCGGCGAAATCACGGCGGGTGGTATGCCGGCCCATGCGGCGCAGCGTGCCATCACAACCGCTTTGCAATGGTAAATGCAAATGCGGCAGCAAGCGCTTTTGGCTTTCCCCCCACAAATCAAAAAAGTGCGGTGGCAAATCCCACGGTTCCAACGAACTGAGCCGCAAGCGGGGCAAATCGGTCTCCGCCAAAATGGTTGCGACTAAATCATATAGTGTCTGGCCACGATCGTGACCGTAAGCCCCCAAATGCACGCCAGTGAGTACCACTTCTTGATAACCGGCCGCACGCAACTGGTGGACGGCATGCACCACCTCCGGAACCGGGATACTACGTTCTCGGCCCCGCAGTTCACGCACAATGCAATACGTACAATGATTATTGCAGCCATCCTGCACTTTAAGGAAAGCGCGAGTTCGTGCCGTGGCCGTGGCCGGCGCGTCGGCCACGGTAATAGGACGCGCCAAACTTGCCCAGCGACGCAAAACAGTCGGCACTAACTGAGTTTTTTGCTGGTTGTCCAAGACAAGCGCCACGCCGGGCAGCGCGGCGACCGTTTCTGGCGCCATGGTCGCATAGCAGCCGGCCGCCACTAAGCACGCCTGGGGATTGTAACGGTGCAAACGGCGCAATCGCTGCCGCGATTTCCGCCCTGCTTCTGCAGTGACGGCACAGCTATTCAACACACAGATATCTGCTTGCGCTGGATCAACAACGACTTGTTGGCCGGCGTCACGCAACTGCCGGGCCCACGATTCCGACTCGGCTTCATTCAGGCGACAGCCCAGCGTGTCTATATAGACGCGCACCTGGATTCCTCCCTTTACCCTTACCCTGATTCAGATACAACAGACGTCAGTATACCCGAATTGTATCAGGTTAGACAAGCAATCGTTGCATCTTGTTACCCTTTAGCAAAAATATTTATTCTTACCCTTCCCCGTGTCTCTGCGACACGGGGCCAGCTTTTTAGTTCCATCTTGTTCAGGTTAGGTTAAGAAAGATCTGTTTTTCTCGTTCGGACAAGATATAGTAAAATAATTTATCGTGGTTCAATATGCCACGCTTGGCGGCTTGAAATCACTGCCAGCTATTGCAACATCCCGCAAAGAATAAGCCCAGGGGAGGGCAAAAGCATAATTCAGATTGGATAGCGAGAAAAAATGCCTGACGATGATCAAAACCGTCCTATCATTGTCCAGAGTGATAAGAGTGTTCTCATAGAAGTCGACAATCCGGCCTATGAGCGCGCCCGGGACATCTTAGCGCGCTTTGCTGAACTGGAAAAATCCCCGGAATATATACACACCTACCGCATTACCAATCTCTCTCTATGGAATGCGGCAGCCGCCGGACTAACGGCGGAAATGGTCATTGACGGCTTGCAACGTTACAGTAAATATCCCCCGCCGTCGAATATCATCGTGGATATCCACGAGTACATGGGACGTTATGGCCGGGTCAAATTAGTCAAGCGCGCTGCCGGCCTGTGCCTGATCAGCGACGACATACCTACCTTGGAAGAACTGCGCCACCGTCGAGAACTCAAGCCGTATATCCTGGCGCGCTTAGATCCACACACATTACTCGTGGACACAGCCCGGCGCGGACATGTCAAGCAAGCACTGGTGAAAATCGGCTACCCGGCTGAAGACTTGGCCGGATACATGCCCGGCGCACCGTTGGAGATACATCTGCTACCGGTAGCACACAGCGGCCAACCTTTCTCGCTGCGCCATTACCAACAAGAAGCGGTGGATATTTTCTACGCCAATGGCAGCGCAGCCGGCGGTAGCGGCGTCATTGTCCTGCCTTGCGGCGCTGGCAAAACCATGGTCGGCATGGGCGCCATTGAAACATTACAGACCAACACACTCATCCTCGCCCCCAGCACCGTGGCCGTTCGCCAGTGGATCGATGAATTGCTGGACAAAACGAGTTTGACAGCAGATATCATTGGCGAATACACCGGCGAAATCAAGCAGATTCG
This sequence comes from Anaerolineae bacterium, assembly GCA_015486845.1. Classification (GTDB taxonomy): domain Bacteria; phylum Chloroflexota; class Anaerolineae; order JAADDB01; family JAADDB01; genus WFQU01. The sequence goes on from WFQU01000045.1 coordinate 7,024, forward strand.
CCCGATTACCGTGAGCACTTACCAAATCCTGACCTATCGCAAACGCAAACGCCGGCGCAAGGGGGTCGTTGAAATCGAGGGGCCGGAATTCCCCCATTTCGAACTCTTCAACAAAGGGGATTGGGGACTCATTATTTACGATGAAGTCCACTTGCTGCCCGCACCGGTTTTCCGGGTCACAGCAGAACTGCAGGCCCGGCGCCGTTTAGGATTGACCGCCACATTAGTGCGGGAAGATGGCCGAGAAGAAGATGTCTTTTCTCTCATCGGCCCTAAGAAATACGACGTGCCTTGGAAAGAACTGGAAAAACAAGGCTGGATTGCCACCGCAGACTGCTGCGAAATCCGGGTAGAGATGGACGAAGAGCGACGTTTAGAATATGCCATGACCACCCAACCACAGCGAAAATACCGTTACGCCGCCGAAAACCCGCGCAAACTCCCCATCGTAGACGAATTGTTGGTCAAACACCGTCATGATCGGGTGCTGATCATCGGCATGTACCTGGATCAATTGCGTGTTGTTGCCGACCGCTACCATTATCCCCTCATTACCGGCAAAACACCTGTTCGGGAACGTCGCAAGCTGTTCGGCAAGTTCCGTTCCGGCGAGATTACCACGTTAATTCTCTCCAAAGTGGGCAATTTTGCCATCGACTTGCCAGACGCTAATGTCGCGATCCAGATTTCGGGCACTTTTGGCTCTCGGCAAGAAGAAGCACAACGCTTAGGCCGTATTCTGCGCCCCAAAGAGGATGGCTCTTTAGCCCATTTCTATACCATCGTCAGCCGGGATACCGTGGACCAGCTTTATGCTGCGAACCGGCAACTCTTCCTCACGGAACAGGGCTACCGCTATACTATTCTTTATGAAGAGGAAACACGCGACTTTCAACCTGACCGCAATACACACCTTGCCGAAACGGACGCGCTACCCCGTAGTGATGGTATCATAGCGCCTAATAACGGCAATGGCCGTCACGATAATTAAACCAAAAGCTAAGACGAATCCTTCTTAATAGTTTACCAATCAAGCCGTTACAAAAAGGAACGCAATGACCGACCACGAGAAATTACGGCAGCTAAGCGAGAAAAACATTGCCTACTCCGTTACTAAAATTTGGCTTGCCGCCCGGCACGGGGCAGCAGAAAAATTGAAAGACCGTACTTACAAATGGGATATCATTGAAGGACATTACCAGGCCAACGACCACTGTTTCACCCCTATCGCTACGGTTGTAAATGGTCAGTTAGTGACTTATTGCGATTGTCCAGATCACCAACCAGACCAGCCATGCGCCCATGTTGGCCTATTACTGTGGGCCTGGATACATCAAAGGAGCACCTTCCAAAACAAATTGAAGCAATACAAGCCCGCCATTCCTACCTTAGCAGAAAAACAACGTGAGCGACCAAATTTGCAACGTTTGTCGCCGCCTACAGAAGTAGAAAGGGCAAAATTGTTGCCGATATTAGGTCATCTTTCCGCCACAGAGGCCAAACAGAAATGGATGGCACAGGCTCAAGAGCGGTGGGATGTGAACCCTCTGTCCAGAAATGCTTTACTCGTGCTATCCAGAAAATGGGGTTTGAAAGTCAGTAACAAATCAATGCCAAAGATTATCGCAGCAATCATCCAACGCCTATCTGATACAACAGCCGTTGGAGATGTTGTCTCGCAATGGGGCGTCAATGAACAAAAAGCGCTCACGGTCGCGATTCCTTTCGCTTGCCAATATAAAGAATACCTGCCCTCGCATCTTTTGGCCCGCCTTTGGAGTCGTGTGCCGGGGCCAGGGCTAGAAGCACTCCAGAATGCATGGCGCACAGCAATAAGTTGGGGGGTGTTGACCAGATATAGAGCCAGTCACGACGATTATATTAACCTCGAAATGCCAATGGTCACTGCCGCTGCTTTGCCGCCGCTGCCAGCCTGGTTACCATCGCGTTCAGAAACGTTGCCCTCCCATTGGCGTGTTGTACACCACTCGCCGGGCACTACCATTCGCCACCTGCGCGATTTTGTCGAAGCCTGCCAGAAAATCCCCCTGCATTTACGTCCACAACAGCAACCGACAGAAACAATGTTCCCGGCTAATGGCGTCAATGATTGGCCCTATTCGCGGCAAACACTGGAAGCCGCCAGGCAAGTTTCCCAATCGGGCACAAAACCGATCTCATTTTACATCCCGCCAGAGCCGCCGGCCATCGATGCGCTTTCCACAACGATTTTGAGCCAGGCCATCGGCATGGATGTTCAGGAAGTGGACTTCTTTTACCATTTGCTCCGGGATGACAACTGGCTTTATTGCGGCAGCCCGGTAACATGCTCTAACCAGATCAATACCCTGTTAGACGTAGACGATACTGATCTTTGGACTCGTATGGCTCGACTATACTGGTACGCACCACAATCAAGCTGGTTGGAAATCAATTTGCTGCGTCGTCTTCAGCCAAATCTGGATCTCTTTTTCCAACGAACAGGATGGCATGCCGTTTCTTCTTGGGAACAATTTACCACATCACAATTACGACAACGTCGCACACTTTCCCAGCTCTTGACACTCCTGCCACAAAAGCAATGGATAAACTACGATGCTTTGCAATCCGTGCTAAAGTTAATCTGGCACGATCCCCTACATGGCTTCCTGAGTGACAATTTTTACAGTCGACGCAGTACAATATTTAACGATTGGTATTTAAGCAACGGGACACAAACCTATCCTCTACCATGGAATGAAAGCACAGGGCGCCTTCTGCGTATTTTCCTGGAACATCCGTTACACTGGCTGGGCATGGTGGATCTGGCATACGAAGGTGAAACTTTGTGCGCCGTCAAATTAGACATGGCCGACGCTTTTTATGCTGACCTACGCCCGTTAGCACGGCACGTGACTGCCATGCCTCGCATACCGCAACAACCAGTTACAGAGATTGATTACCGTTATGATGCCCCCAAGAAACAGCTTGCCATATCTCTATCACGCCTCTCGTTGGAAAGGCTCAAGTTCATCGTCTCGCTTGTCGAGGACCTATCGCACACAAACGAAGAGCAGTTCATGGGCATAATCGACGCCAAACGGGTAAGCCATCTTTTCGACCAGCGCATATCGGCAGAGCAAATTCGGCGACAGTGGCAAAAAGTCTTTGGTGCACCGATGCCGGCGGCGTTATGGCAGCAATTACGCCAATGGGAAGCTAACTATGGACATTGGCGTCTTTATACTGGCAACTTAGCATTATTGGAAGTCACAGATAACATTGTCCTGCGAGAACTCAAAGCATCTTCCTCGTTACAGTCGCTCATTTACGCCGAATTGAGTCCCCGGCACGTCCTGATCCCTAACAATAAGGTAGATCGTTTCATCGACGAATTACAAAAAAAAGGTTACACGCCCAAGATTATAACGAAAGGGACCGGCCAATGAGCAATACACAGGAACAGTTAGAAAATATATTAAAAAAGTTCAAGACGACCGAACTCAAGCGTAAAGCATCACAGTGGGGTGTCAAAACAGCCCTCCCAGCCCATAAAAAAGCACTCATCCAGAAAATAATCGAATCTGTAGCCGTTCCATCCCGGGTAGAAGCGGCCTGGCAGCCCCTGACAACACAAGAAAAGAAAATGCTTGCCATTGTAGCCTTGTCAGGCGGATCGTTATCAGGGGCACAGTGGTATGCCTTGGGCAAGCAATTCCGTCTTGTCACGAATATCAAAAATGCCAAGGCTGTTTTCGATACACTGAACACTGCTGGCTTATTATTTGGTGCACCCACCTATTACCGACCATATTACATAAGAGAACTGAATATCGAAACTGTGACCATACCACCCGGAGTGGACACTGTTTTATCTCGATATATACAGATAAATCAGTTTTATGCTCAGCGAGGCATTCAGTTGCAATTTGCCGTTCCGCCAGACACCTTATTACGGGATCTCTTTATTTTTTGGGATTCAGTGTGGAATCATGAAGTACAGTTACTCAAAAAAGGGAACTTGCCCAAGCGTTTTTGGAAAATGTTTGGGCCATTATTGACTTTTCCCATCAGCATAGACGAGGATGAGGATGCCTTTTCCGGTCTGCCTTACGCAGAAATGTTATTGCGTTTGAGCTATAAACTGGGCTTGATTCGTAAAGTACAAGATGGCGATGTTTCGCATATCCAGGCATTGGGCGGCTATAATCATGTGCCGGCTTTCTGGCAGAAACTACTGAAACAGCAATGCCGGTTAGTCATTGCTTCCTGGCCCAAAGCCGAGGTATGGGAGTTCATTCTGCCTAAAGGATATCCTTTCCCCCAAGCTTATTCGTGGCGACAAGAGATATTAAAGGCACTTGGTAAGATGCCAACGGGAACATGGCTTCCCATAGACGCGCTCACAACGTTCTTGTTGCCCCAAGTTAATAATAAAGAGGAGTCATTAGCCAACGCGGTGCGAAAGAGTAAGGAGATAGGCATCTTTGAGTACGACCCGAACCGTTCGGTCAATCAGCATAGCTTGCCCCTTCTCAAATTGAATCTCAACCATCTGGTAGCCATTGGCATTTTAGAACGTGGTATCAAAGAGAAGAAAACAGGCAAGACGGTTTACTGGCGCCTGACACCGTTTGGGGCCGCGTTGCTGGCCAACAAGGCGTTACCCAAAGTTCAAGAACCGCCTTGGCGTGTTGTTATCCAGCCTAATTTCCATATTGCCGCCATTGGTCCGGTACCCATTAATATTTTAGCCCGGATAGGCATGCTGGCAGCATTACACAAAGCGGACACGGCAGTAATGGAATTTCAATTAACACAGCAATCCATTTACCCTGCTTTCCAGGGTGGTATGGATTGGCAGCAGGCGCAAGTGTTTTTCGAAGAAATATCAAGAACAGCACTATCGCAAAATGTCCAGCGTTCTTTGGCCGAGTGGTTTGCCGCTTTCGAGCGCATTCGTGTGCGGCCAGATATTATTGTTATACAAACCGTCGAGTCCCAACGATTGGATCGTCTCTTCCAGAACGACGAAATGGTGCGTAGTTATGGGCTGCATCGCCTTGCCCCCACGCTGGCTGTTGCCGATAGAGCAGCCTGGATACCAATCCAAACGTGGCTACAACAACAAAATACGTTGCCGCTAATTTCTCGACAACCCGCTGTCGAGAAAGATTCCGTCCGCTTAGAGGAGGACGGTACCGTTGTTTTGATGCGTCCGCTACCTAATATCTATCTTTCAGGTCTATTGCGGCAGCTGTGTGTGGAAAACGAAGGGGTGTATAGCATTGCGCCGGCCACCGTGCAGAAATTCATCCAGGAAGGCGGAACGGTTCCTGACTATATTGCTAAAGTGAACGCAATCGCCATCAATGCTATGCCACCGCTGTTGGAACAGCGCCTTAAGGCGTGGGCGCATTATTACGGTGATGCCAGTGTGGAAACGCTAACTTTGCTTCACTTTCAGGATAGTGACAAGTTAGATGAACTACTTCAAGACAAAGTGTTACATCCCTATTTGCGGCGTCTTCTGCCTAAAGTGCCCATTGCCTGGGTCAAAGGAGATATTCAGCAGTTGACACCGCTTTTAGCACAACGTGGCATTACGTTGCATAGCAAACGGCGCCGGTAAGCATTCGTCTCTAAGGCCGGACCAGGCCAAGCCAGAACCCAAAAGCCCAATGCGGAGTCGCAGGCACGTAATGCCAACGCAAAGGGACAAAAAACCCCAAAATCTTCCCTGTTTAGAAATTCAAAACTTCTAAACAGGGAGATTATTTCTGGGCGTTAACTTAGGAGATCTGCATCACAATCAAAACGGACTACCGCTTACAGCGGACAACACTACCGGAATGAACAAATGTGTTTGCTCCGGACGCAGCAGAAACGTGAAAAAGATATCCGGCCCGTTGACCGCATCCCGGAAGTCGCGCCAGACTACGTAACCATTGCCATCAGGATCCGAGGCTATGGCCGGCTCGTCCTGGTCGCTTACTCCCGGATCTTTGTTCAGTTTGGCATTAGCCGACCACCTGCTGCCTGGCCGTAGGACGGAGAAATAAATGTCCATATTGCCGCTGCGTTTGTCCGCCCACACTGCGTAAACGCTACCGTGCAGTGTAGCAGCGATAGCCGGCGCTTGCTGGATAGCATGCCCAGCATCATTGTTCACCCGGTAACTGGCTCGCCAAGTGGTGCTGCCCGATGGCAGCATGGACGCATAGATATCGGGATCATGCGCCCCATTGCGATAGTCCTCCCACACTACGTGAACCGAACCAAGTCCGTCTACAGCTACGTCCGGTCTCACTTGCAATCCCGTAGTAACGTCATTAACTCGAACGCCCGGCGTCCAAGTCGTTCCGCCTACCGCACGTTTAGCGAGGTAAATGTCAGGATTGCCTCCGCGGCTGTCTTCCCAAACGACGTAGAGATTGCCGGTGTTATCCATAGCCAGTGCCGGGTGGGATTGCCGGGCGATGGGATTGTCATTGACCCGTTGGCTGGCACTCCAGGTGGAAGCACCTAACGGCAGGGAGGCAAAGTAGATATCAGCGTTGCCGGGGCCATGTCGATAGTCTTCCCAAACCGCGTAAACGGTTCCCATATGATCGACGACAATGTCAGGGGACAGTTGACCGCCGGTGGTCACGTCGTTGACACGCCCGCCGGGCACCCAGACGCTTGCCCCGGCATCCCTTTTTGCCCAATAGATGTCCGGATCACCGTTGCGGCTATCTACCCAAACCGCGCTGGCGCGTCCCCTGCGATCCACCGCCACGGCAGCGCCTCGTTGAATGGTACTCGCGGGGCCATCGTCGGCGCGCACGTCATTGCTCCAGCGATGGGCATGGGACGGTAACACCGCAGAGAAGATATCATCGGAACCAGTTCGGTCGTCAGTCCAAACAACCATAGCATTGCCCAATAGGTCGGCGGTGACGGCTGGCTGTCCCTGCGTCGCGCCGCTCACACGGTCGTTCACAGGCGCGTTGCCGACCGGACGCCGCGGTGTGGCTGTAGGGGAAGGTGTAGGCGTCGGCCCGCTGGTTGGCGTGGCAGTCGGCGTAAATGTCTGGATCGGCAAAGACGTCGGGCCGCTGGTCGCCACAGAAGTCGGCGTGGCAGTCGGCGTGAATGTCTGGATCGGCAAAGAGGTCGGGCCGCTGGTCGCCACAGAAGTCGGCGTGGCAGTCGGCGTAAATGTCTGGATCGGCAAAGAGGTCGGGCCGCTGGTCGCCACAGGCGTTGGTGTGGTTATGGCGGACTGCGCTGCCGTTAAAGCGGCAGCCACATCTATCCGCCCATGTCCATAAGTGTCGTCCCGCCCTGTCGTTCCCAGATCGACCGCTGTGTCTTTGATAACCTTTTCCACCTGATCATTGCTCAGAGAACTGTTCACGGAAAGAATGAGGGCTGCCAGACCAGCCACATGGGGCGCAGCCTGAGACGTACCGACCATCGAGATATAGGAATAGCCGCTGTCTCGCCAGTAGGTGCTGAGAATCCAATGGGTCGGATTCGTATCATAGCTGTCACTCGCACTGCCACCTGGAGCCACCACGTCTATATAAGGACCGGTGTTGGAGTAATACGCGTGTACATCCGTGTTGCCGGTGGCGCCAACAGCCAACACATGATCGTAAGCTGCCGGGTAATTGGTGGGGTTACCATCGTCATACGAGTTGCCTGCCGCTGCTACCAGCAGAGCTCCTTTGCCGTAGGCATAGTTTATCGCGTCTTCCAATGTCGAGGAGCTGGAAGTGCCTCCCAGGCTCAAGTTGATGATCTGGGCGCCGTGATCGGCCGCCCAGGTAATGCCGTCCGCCACATCGCTGAGCGAGCCGCTGCCAGTTGAATCCAATACTTTGACGGGCATAATCTGTGCGCCCCAGGAAACCCCGGCAACGCCAATGCTATTATCCCCTATCGCCGCGGCAATGCCGGCTACGTGCGTACCGTGTCCTTCGTCGTCGGACGGATTGGTGTCGTCGTGCACGAAGTCGTAACCGGCGACAATCTTCGAGGTCAGGTCGGGATGTCTGACGTCGACGCCGGTATCAACAATAGCGATGGTGATACTGACAGAACCGGTTGTCATATCCCAGCCGTCCTCGGCATTGATCTTGGTCATGTTCCATTGATAGGTATCATAATCGGGATCGTTCGGCACGGTTAGCGCATAGTAAATATAGTCCGGCTCCGCGTAGGCAACCCGCGGATCCGCCTGCAGGCGCTCTATGGTAGCTTTTTCCTGGCCGGGCGTTACAGCCAGCACCTGCACGCCGAGTGGCTTAATCGTGTCGACAACCTGCCACCCCCGGCTTGCAATAAATTGCGCTGCCGCCTCTGTTTTCATATCGGACTTGAAACGGACTAAAACATGGCCGGGAACGAATTCGACCGTTGCCGGCGCTCGACGCAACGGCACGGAGACCATTCCCTGTGGCTGATTCACGCCCCTGGCAAAAGCGAACAGCGGAAAGGCGCCCAACACTAACAACAATATGATAACTGGAACCAATCGTACCTGTTTTTGTATCTTCGAGTTCATGACTAAATTGCATCCTTTCTTCTGGTGGTTATTCCATAACTGGCTCTACTGAGAACCTCTTTACCGCAAAGTGCGCAGAGCGGAAAACAATAGGTTTGCAGCAGGATTTTGCCTTTGCAATCTTTACTTTTTCTCAGCGCTCTCCGCGAGCTCTGCGGTTTAGTACCTTTTTTCAAAACAGGATTTTTACGAATATTCTCCTCCGAAATAGCCTCCCCCGGCCCCCAAGAAAGAAAATATAAAAGATTGTCAGCCGTCATCAACTAATGCCATTCCTATTTTAGAAGTTCGACTTCTTCAAGAAGTTGAACTTCTAATCAAAGATAATCCTACCTCCTTTTTCTTTTTCGAGGGCTCTGCCCTCGAGCTCCCGGCAGGGGAACCCCTACGGTTCCCCTACAACCCTTCCGAAAAGCGTTCCCCCGGCTAAGGTGGTAAAACGAATTAAATAGGTCATTTGTCGCTGCTTAGGCAAGCCGGTTGCGCCGGTAATACGAATAATTGCTGTTCTCGGGCCTGGTACACACTAGTGAATATCATCAAACTGGTCCGAACTCGAGC
>WFQU01000046.1 GCA_015486845.1 Anaerolineae bacterium
CTAAGAGAAAACTGCCACGACTCCAGCGCCCCAGCAAGTTCTCACAACAACTGTAAACAGAAATTGTATGCCATTAGCGTACAAAAGTCAAAGCGTTTGCTGCGCAAAGTGACAATAGAACAGGGCAAATGGTTCCGGTTCATTGCCCGGAGAGGACAATATTGGAGCGCAATGCATAAAACAGGGAAAGGCTTAGACGAAGAAAATCTTTACACCTATGTGGCCGGCGGATGCATCCGTTCAAGCAAGATGATCATGCCCAGCACGTTCTTCTTGCTCCGCAAACGCCCGCTCAATCCCAACTTCCCGGCAGCGACGCAGGAGCGTGCGATGTTCTTCAAGGTGCCTTATGGCATCTTGATCGCCTTGCACCCGTGCCGTGGCGATTAACTGGTTCAGCAGTGCGTCCGTTGCACTGCGCAGCAACTCGGGATGCGCCTCAACAAAGCGTTGAGAGTCAGCCCAAGTACGGGCGAAAATGAATTGCTGGATGACCTGGATGAGGGCATGAATAGTAGTCTGCGAAGGTATCTGCCGAGATGCTGTGATGTCGATATCGCCATCATCGACTTCGTTAGCTCGATCAACAAACTTTTCCGCTGTCTCTTCGCGTTGAGCGGCAAGCTTCGCTACCGCCTCCGCCAACGCCTGATACGTTTCCGGGGACGTCTCTTGCAATTGTTCCAACTCAGCTCCCGCTTGCTCAGCAATTTTCTGCAAAGCGACTTCCGGATCATCGCTCAAAAGTGCGGATAGCAAACTACGCGGCGTAGTTGTTACTTGCTGTAGCCAAGCGTCCTGCCAAGCTGCCCCCAAATTTATACGCAATAGGTCCAACAGCTTGGCTTCTTGTTCCACGTCTTGTTCTTTAGTCGTGTTTTCTGCCGGCGAGAAAATCAAGTGTGGCCCTTTCTCAGACTGATAGATGAGCAACGGAGCATCCACTTGCCCCTGATAGCCGCAGTGCGGGCAGGTAATATTATGCAGGGTGCCGGCGCGCACGCTATCCAGCAAGTCAAGACGTTCATCAACAGCAACAACCAGCCATATCTCGGCATTGAAAAGCTGCCCACACTTAGGACAGGTCAATTCTGCAGTTTGTGAATAAGAGACCGTCACAGAAATTCTCCCTTTTTCTTTTTCGAGGGCTCTACCCTCGAGCTCCCGGCAGGGGAAACCCTACGGTTCCCCGCCAACCCTTCCGCAATGCGTCCCCCCCGGCTCATGACAACGCCAACTGGCAATCAGATCTCAGCCCGTACGCCCGGATGCCCTGCACATATTTACATACAGATCACGCCTGTTTAGTCTCACTACTGCCTGCTTGGTCCGCAACGGCGGTTAATCCCATCAGGCCACCTAAGTTCATGGTTTCTACCGCACTGCTGGGCACGATGACCAAGGCTCCCCGTTCCTTTAGCCCCTCAAAAAGCATGTTCATAGCCCGTAAGTGCAGCGCCACAGGGTTATTCTGATAGACTTTTGACGCTTCGGCAAAACTGGCTGCAATTTGCTTTTCCGATTCGCCCAAGATCACCCTGGCTTGACGCTCCCGCTCAGCTTGTGCCTGCCGGCTCATGGCGTCCTCCAGATCAACTGGAATAACCACATCCCGAATTTCCACCGACTGCACGCTCACGCCCCAAGGCGTAGTGCGTTCATCAATGAGTTTTTGCAACGCTTCATCTATCTTAGCCCGGCCCACCAGAATGTCCGCCAGCTCCATCTGACCGATAATATCTCGCAAAGCCGTTTGGGCCGCCCAGGCAATCGCCTGTCGAAAATCGCCTACTTCCAAAGCTGCCTTTTCAGCGTCCCAGACCATCCAGAAGAGTACCGCATCTACATCCACCGGCACAGTATCCTTGGTCAGTGTCTTTTCCGCCCGAAACGGTGTGACCATCATGCGGCGATCGATCCAATCGGCGACGGAATCGACGAAAGGAATGATCCAGAAAAGGCCTGGGCCGTAAAGACCACGGAATTTCCCGAACCGGAGAATAACGGCTTTTTCCCACTGGTTGGCCATTTTCAGGGCAATCAATATGTAGAGGGCAATCAGTGTCAGGACGCTGTCCAGCACGGTGAGACCCACCCGGGAAATCCGAATGACCTGCGGTGTGGAAATAGCCACGATAATGCCCACAATAACCAGGAATATCAAAAAAGCAATGGGGCTAATGCGGGCCGTAGAGCGCTTTCTTAGTGTTGTCGGTGTTGACGTCACGGATACATTAGAACTTGTTTTTGTTGTTTTGTGACCTTTGTTTTGTACCATTTTTCCTCCCTTTTACGATGCTGTCACTTACACTGGTTCCATAATCTGTGTTTCACACTTTTTCCCAACCAGGACAAGCCAGAAATTACCATTACTTTCTTGAATCCAGAGAAGTTTTTTGAAAATTATCTACTATTTCCTCCATAGTAAATCCCAGTTTTTTCGCTTGTGCTAAACAACGATACATCAGGCGCTCTAAGGCTTGGCGGCGCAATTCGCCTGGCGTTTGCTCAGTAGTCATTTTCAAAACGAATGTGCCGCGCCCGTGTTGCGTAGAAATCAGCCCCTCGCCGTCCAAAAGCCGATACGCTCTTGCCACCGTGTTGAAATTCACCCGCAAATCTGCTGCTAGTTTTCGGACCGTGGGCAGTTGATCGCCGGGTTTAAGCTCTCCAACTGCAATACGCAGCCGCATCTGGTTTTGAATTTGTTCTGTTACCGGCTCGTGGGATTGAAAATCAATATCCAGATGCACTGGTTTGACTTTCGATTCCTCTCCTGCCGAGAAATACGCCGATGCCTTAGCCAATGCACTTGTCCTCCCCCTCCGAATTGTATCATTGTATAATAACTATCGAATTTGTCCAATTTTACTTTTACCATTTTACCGCTCCTCCTCCTCTGAAAATAGAACGCAGATCAACGGTAGAGTAGAGAGCTGGGTAACAGTGTGTAGGCTCCAGGTTAGCCCCGTTCCCGGATTTCTCCTGCGTGCCTAATCACCTTCATGCCCTGCACTACGTCCCA
>WFQU01000047.1 GCA_015486845.1 Anaerolineae bacterium
CCCTCTGACACAACGCCTTCAAATCAGTCGTGTCATTGCGAGCGAAGCGACAGTGTGACCCTCTTTTTGGTCAAGCAATCTCCAACGCCAGTGAGGTAGATTGCCACGGCCCTGTCGGGCCTCGCAATGACAAACTCTAAAAATCGTCCCCCCGGCCCCCAATTCTGGGGGTGTGTTGCTCCCCCCAAGGTTGGGGGATAGGGGGCGTTTTCATCCGCTGTGGTACGCCTGTCTGCATGCCAGCGCAGGCAGGCCACAGGCTCATATGAGGCTCGCTAAAATATCAAGCAGCTGTCCATCACTCCAGAAAATCCGGCCGACACGGCAATGAAAAAAACAGAGACTCGCCGTTGGCGCGTTTCGCCTAAATTGGATATGATTGTGTTTTGGTTATTATATGTAGAGCGTTATTAACCAGCCGGCAGGCTGATTCTATGTAAGGGGATGAAATCATGGCAAAATGTGAGATTTGTGGCCGGGGGCCGCAGTTTGGGCATAACGTTAGCCACTCCATGAAAGCGACCAACCGCCGCTGGAATGTCAACGTACAAAAAGTCACGCTAATCGTGGATGGCAAGAAGAAAAAAATGAATGTTTGCACCAGCTGCCTGAAGACACTAAACAAGGCACGCTAAAAGCACACCCATTGTTTGTAGCCTGGCGAAAAGGTGTTGTCCATCTGGAACAACACCTTTTCGTTCCCCCATCCCTTTTGCCTAACCACCACCTCACTTTATCCTCAGCCTCGTCTCTCTCGCCATTACAATTTGTGATCACAATCCTATGCACCATTTTGAGGGGCTGGCTTTTAGCCCGCACAGACAGGTTTTACAACTGTCACCGTGACTCTTATTGCCATTTTTGCCACAACACCCATGGGCACAAATGCACTTGCTTTCACAAATCGCCTGTTTTCGTTTATGATTGTATAGACTAAAGAGGCGACCTAACCATGAAGATAAAGTCCAGGTTTTCGCTAATAACTATCGCTGTGCTCTTGGGCATCACTTTTCTAACCATATTATGGCAAACTTTTACCGTTGCGGCAGCACAGCCCGAGATTCCCCCCGGCGAACCGGTCATGCTGACTTGGGCAGGAAAACAACGGCTGACTTTCAGATTGCTCACGAAGCACGGCTTACGGGGCCGTTACACCGTTGATGCACACGGTCAAATCCGGCCGGCAACGGCTTGGCAGCGACCTGCAGCAGAGAAGCCACAACAAACCGGCACCGATCACAATATATTCTTCGGCCCCGGCCAACAGCGCCTGCGCTGGAAAATAGACCTCCAACACAGTACGCTCCTATACGACGACACAATCAGCCACCAGACAACAATTCTCTGGCAAGGGCCGCCGCTGACCGTCCTGGCAGAACCACAATGGCAGCCCAACGGCGACGCTATTATTTTCACCACCGCACCTTACGGCAGCGCAACCCTGCCGGAAAGCCAAAACTGGATCGTGCGCCCGAGGCAGGCCGCTCGACGATTGCCTTTGCCGGCAGGATCACATAATTTACGCTGGAGACCAGATGGACAAGCGGTTGCTTTTGTGCAAAGCAGCAATATCGGACTTTACGATCCGGCTACTCGAAAATGGCATCTTCTTTGGCACGGGAGGATCAACCGCCCCACCGTAACCATAGCAGCAGCAACAAACAGCAACGGGCCCCTCACACCACCACCATTCATCCGCGTCTTGCACCGGGCAGAAAACCATTGCCGCGCCTACGCACAACCGGGGGAAATCGACCTCATCGATTTCGAGACGTACGTGGCCCACGTGCTACCCGCCGAGATATACGCCAGTTGGCCCACCGCCACTTTGCGAGCACAGGCTATTGCTGCCCGTACTTTTGCCTGGTACCACATCCAGCACAGTCAAAACGACAGCTGGGATGTCACCGATTGGGTCGGCTACCAGATGTTTTGCGACGACCATCAATCCCCCACCAACAAAGCGGCCCTCGACACCACCGGCGAATACATGGCTTACGGCAACAACTTGCCGATCCTGGCCCAATATAGTGCCCAAAATGGCCACCCTACTTTATCGCTGGGAAGTGTCCCCTACTTACAATCTGTGCCGGATCCGGTGGACATGGGCGAAACGCGTTACGGACACGGCCACGGTATGAGTCAGATCGGCGCTGCCCGCTGGGCCTACCGTCACAACTGGAACGTCTATCAAATCTTGCACCATTATTATACGGACATCAGAATCTGGCGCCCGCCCGCGGCCGGGTTAGGCCCAGACAAAACGCCACCGAGAGCTTCTTTGCAAAGACTCGACGCCGATGATTACCTCTTCGGGAAAACTGTGCCCATCGCCATTGATGCCAATGATAATATCAGCGGCGTGCAAGCCATCACGCTGACAGCCGTCAACGACCAGGAAACAACACCCACCATCATTTTCAGCGGCACAGCATCCTCCCAACCGTGGCGATTCGACTGGCAGCCCCACATTCCACGCAGCGAGACCCGGCTCATCCGCATCGGCGGGCAGGTAACCGACCAGGCGGGGAACATGGCGCCGGTCAGCGCCTACACATTTACCTGGGAACACGAACCGCCGGCCATCCACTTTCAAACAATCAGCGAGACAGCAAATAGCAGCGTAGATATAATGCTTGCGCCGGTAGCCCATTTAGTGGGCACCAAAATCAGCTTTAGTCGCTGGGCCTGGCAAGGGGAAAATCAACTTCACCAGCCCCACACAGGTATCATCGTGGCCGACCCGGGGGCGGAAAATGGCCAGGCCTGGCATTTTCGGGCCGGCATTGACAGCCCCGGCTGGCTCTATGGCCCGTACACCGACCAAATCCCGGCCGGAGCAGCTTATCGCGCCTGGTTTCGCCTGCGGGGTCAGCCGCTGCCCCACGCTGTGGATCAAATCGTCGCCCGTTTGGATGTCACGGCCGATCAAGGGCGCGACCTTTTAGGCCTACGTTATTTACATGGCTACGACCTCGTTCCTGACCCATACCAGGATATTCCGGTGGATTTTTACCTTTTCACGGACACTTCCCCCGACCTGGAATATCGTGTTCGCTTCGACGGCCAGGCCGATTTGTGGATCGATCGCATCGCGGTGGCTACCTACCCACAAGTCGCTGCGTCACTGATCCATTATTCCTTGCCCTCGGCGTTGGGCATCTATACCATCACACCGTTCATCAGCAGCGCCGGCGGGTTAGGCCGGGCCGCACCGCCATTGCAGGTACATCGCTACGCACCAAATGATGCCGTCGTCTGGGGACCATGCGCACCAGCAGGATGGATCAGCAGCACGAACCCTGTGAACATCAGCCTGACCGCCCGCGGCCGCGGCGAGCCATTGGCCGCCGACACATTTCGCTACCGTCAGAAAATCAACCGTGTTTGGCAGGCCTGGATATCGCCGACCGTGCCTCCTGTAGCGTCCGGCAACGTCTTACAATGGCAACAACCGCTCGCCCTGCCGGAAGGAAAAAGCGCCGTGCAATGGTGCGGCGCAGATCGCTCTGGCCACATCAGCACAAGCCCACAGTTTCCCCTTGCTGTGGACCGGCAGCCGCCCACTTTGTCCTGGCAAGTTCCACCGCCCAATAGCTATGGCTGGTACACGGCACCACTCACCCTTACCATCATCGCGACGGACACAAACAGCGGTCTTGCTTCTATCCCCCTCTGGCAAAATAGCCAGCCGGCCGGCCAATATAGAACGCCCATCCAGTTGGGCGCCGATAGTAATATTACCTGGACAGCACGCGCCGTGGATGTCGCCGGCAACTTAAGTTCCCCGATCACAAAGACGATTCAGTTAGATATAGCACCGCCAGCAGCGCCGAGCCTCTCATTGCAATACAGTGCCGTCAACCAGACCATCTTACTGCACTGGCAATCCCAGTCAGCAGCGGCGCAAGACACATTCACCGTGGAAATGCGCTCAGATAGGCAAACAATCTGGTCGAGATTATTGACAGATACAAAGACCAACACGCTGACAGTCAGCGGACAGCGGGGACATCATTACCAATTCCGTGTCCAACAGCGGGCCACATCCGGCTGGCGTAGTAATTGGCGCACTGCCCAAATCACACCGCCACAGGCAAAAGAATTCTTACCTTGGGTCAATTATAAACAGAAAAAGCCCCCAGAAGCGTCCTGCCTCCCCACATAGTTATCCACAATCGTAGATAACTATGTGGATAACTATGTTCGTATCCTGTTCCTTCGCGTGGAAAACCATTAAACCAATTTCATCCCTGCCCCGGGGTCAAGCTACCTCTATATATAGTGCCAATAAACGAGAACATATCTAAATAGGGAGCCTTCCCTTTACGATACCGGGTTAACTAAGTAGGAAAGAATAACCAAATGGACAAAGTGCTATCCACATTTATACACAGTTATCCACAGGCCCTCTTAATAACTATGTCCTTTTTTCTTAAGAGACTATCACGCTAAATGTAGGGTACTTTCAAGGATGATTCACCTTCTATTAGTGGTATGCCTCACTTTTAGCTATACTTAGAGCAAGCTAATCCACTTTTCCACAGCCCCTACTAAAGACTACTAATTTAATCTATTAAGGAATTAACTCTGTTAATTCTTTTCGGGCACCTACTTTCTGTTAGTGGACCTTTTGAATTTTATACTATTATCTCGTTCTACATGAAACTTAAACTCGCTGCCGTTTCTTTGTTCTATTGCTATATTTCCCTGTTTTATAGTATAATCAATTATAACAGACTGAGAGGTGGCTGTTGCACGTTGGCAAAAATGGGGTTATGGGACTATTTAAACGGTTCACAATCTTATTTATGCTGATTATTCATATTGAGGCGAGAGCACGTTTGCCGGAGGAGGTTGACACGAATCTGCGCAAGGACAGAAAACATCCTTGTCGTGCTAAAATTTCATAGAAAGGAATTATTCATGAATATTGACCGTTTTATACGTTGGCTCGGTCTTATCCTTTTTGCTATTATTGGTTGGGAAGCGGTCATGCTGATTCCAAATATGCCGAAGTCGTGGTGGAGTCTCCAATTTCTTCGTTTCGGCATCCCAGCGGCGCTTGTTAGTGGGGCGGTCGGTTATGTCATTACGCCTACTTTAACCATCAAACCTATTGTGGCTGCAAACAGGTTTTTGCATCAACTCCCAATTATGGATTTGGTAGCAGGTATCGTAGGTCTTTTCATCGGTCTTTTGATGGGCGCTCTTTTAGCGATCCCTCTTTCACGACTGCCGGTGCCATTTGGCCCCGTGCTGCCCATTATTGGGTCATTGATTTTTGCCTATTTGGGTTCAGCGGCGATGATCATGCGCCGGGAAGATCTGTTGCACTTCTGGGGCAATCACGGGCGAGAAACAACAAGCGAGTCATCTGTTTTGTTGGATACCAGCGTCATCATTGACGGGCGCATTGCGGATATCAGTCAAACGGGCTTTTTGCGCAGCCGTTTGCTGGTGCCGGTCTTCGTTTTGAATGAACTGCAATACGTGGCCGATTCTTCGGATGCTTTACGTCGCAATCGCGGGCGGCGTGGTCTGGAAGTTTTGAGCACCATGCAAAACAGGCATTTGCAGCACTGTCGAGTCGAGATTCTAAATGAGGACGTACCAGAGATTCCCCAGGTGGACAGCAAACTGGTAGCTTTGGGACGGAAACTGGGCTATCCAATTATGACGAATGACTACAATTTGAATCAGGTTGCGGCCGTTCAAGGTGTCGAGGTGTTGAATATCAACGATTTGGCTAATGCCGTCAAGACGGTGCTTTTGCCCGGCGAGAATTTCACTGTCAAGATTATCCAGCCAGGGAAAGAAGCCAATCAGGGCATTGGCTACTTAGACGACGGAACCATGATCGTGGTAGAAAATGGATTGCGCTTTGTAGGACAAGAACGCACGGTATTAGTGACAAAAGTGCTTCAGACCAGTGCTGGGCGGATGATTTTTGCGCAGCCGCGTTGAAATTCATTAAGAAATAGCTCTGCTGAAAAAGACTTTACCGCAGATAACGCCAAGTGCGCGGAGAGAAAAATAAGGGTTTTGCAATCTTTGTTTTTTTCTCCGCGTGCTCAGCAATCCTGGCGGTTTAATACCCTTTTTCAGAGGGCTCGAGAATGAATATGAGAAGGTGTAGAGAACGATGACATTACGCATTTATAATACGCTGAGCCGGGAAAAAGAGCCGTTCTCAACGCTACAGCCTGGCGTGGTGCATATGTACGTTTGTGGCCCCACCGTTTATGATAAAGCGCATGTGGGACACGCTATGTCCGCTTTGGTGTTCGACATGGTGCGCCGCTATTTGACGTTCAAAGGCTATCGTGTCATACATGCCATGAATTTTACCGATGTCGACGACAAAATCATCAACCGTTCTCACGAACTAAGCGAAGACCCCTTTGCCTTGGCGGAACGATATATCAACGAATTCTTGCAACTAATGCAGGAATTAGGTGTTTTGCCGGCCACGTATTATCCGCGCGTCTCAGAGGTGATCCCGCAGATTATCGCCATGGTGAAAGGGCTACAGGAAGAAGGGTTTGCTTACGAAGTGGAAGGTAGCGTCTATTTTCGAGTGCGTCGGTTTCCTGCTTATGGTAAATTATCCGGACGCAAGATGGAAGATGCCTTAAGCGGCACTCGCATTACCAGCAGTGAAGGAAAAGAGGACATCAATGACTTTGCGCTTTGGAAAGCGGCTAAGCCAGGTGAACCGTCCTGGGCAAGTCCGTGGGGTAAAGGGCGACCCGGCTGGCATATCGAGTGCTCCGCGATGTGCTATTACTATTTGGGTGAACAGATTGACATTCACGGCGGCGGCAACGATCTGATTTTCCCGCATCACGAGAACGAAATCGCCCAGACGGAGGCTTTTACCGGCAAACTGTTTGCCCGCTACTGGATGCACAACGGCATGTTGCAGTTACGAGGTGAAAAAATGTCTAAGTCCGTTGGCAACTTGATCACTATCGATGCATTCTTGGCTGAGCACGAAGCGGATGTGTTGCGCATGATTGTCCTTTCCTCGCATTACCGCAAGCCACTGGCTTTTGGCGAGCAGGTAATTGCTGATAACGAGCGGGCGTTGGCGCGTTTGCGTTCGGCGTTGCGCCCTGGTCGTGGTCAGGTGCAGTCTGGTACAGCAGTGAACGCGTTACATGCCCAGATGGATGCTACCCGCGCCGGCTTCGAAGCGGCCATGGATGACGATTTCAACAGTGCCGGCGCGTTGGGCAACTTGTTCAATCTGGTCAAAGCGATTAATGCGGCCCGTGATGCAGGTGTGAGCAGTGAGATATTGGGGACGGGACAGGATATGTTACGTTCGCTGGCCGGTGTTTTGGGATTGCGCTTGGCGACAAGTGCCAACGATCACGAAGCGGATGCCGGCCCGTTCATCGATCTGCTCCTCTCTCTACGGCAATTGTTGCGCGGGCAAAAGCAATATGCTTTGGCGGACCAATTGCGTGATGATCTAACGCGACTTGGTGTGGTTGTGGAAGACAGTGCGGCTGGTAGTAGCTGGCGATGGGCCGCTTAAAACGGTCATTGCGTCCTGTGCCGGGGAAGCGTCAGGCAGAATCGGAATGGCTTTATGGCCGGCACGCGGTGCTGGAAGCGTTGCGCGCCGGCCGGCGCCGGGTTG
The DNA here is from genome assembly GCA_015486845.1 of Anaerolineae bacterium. Taxonomy (GTDB): domain Bacteria; phylum Chloroflexota; class Anaerolineae; order JAADDB01; family JAADDB01; genus WFQU01. The sequence continues at coordinate 7,652 of WFQU01000047.1, forward strand.
ATCAGTTATTGCTGGCAGCGGGGAATAAACCGCATCCACTTTTGCGGGAGGCTGCGGCGTTGGCCAAAGACAGAGCCCGACGTCTGCCCCGGGCGCAAGTGGACGCGTTGTTGCCAGGCGTGAATCATCAAGGTATCGCACTGCAGGTTTCCCCCTATCCTTACGTGGATTTGGGCGATTGGCGAATAGCCGCTCGGGCGAGGTCCTTGCCGCGACTTTTCCTGCTACTGGATCATTTGCAAGACGCTCAAAATGTGGGTACGTTGCTGCGGGCTGCGGAGGCGGTTGGCTGCGCCGGCGTCATTCTGCCTAACCGCCGGGCGGCGGCGATTACGCCAGCAGCCAGTAATGCTTCCGCCGGGGCAGTGGAACATTTGGCCGTGGCGCGGGTTGCCAATTTGGGCCAGGCGGCGGCTTTTTTAGTCAAACAATCAGTGTGGGTTTACGCTTTGACCGGTAAGCCGGAAGCTACGGCCATTTATGATGTCGCGTTAAGAGGGGATATCGCCCTGATTATTGGCAATGAAGGGAAAGGGGTATCGGCGTTATTGCGCAAGCGGAGTGATGGCTTGCTTTCATTGCCCATGTGGGGACAAGTTGCCTCTCTGAATGCAGCGACGGCCGGGGCCATTGCCCTCTACGAAGTGCGCCGACAGCAAGGTTTGTAATCGTTGTGGCGGGCAGGACGATTGTTGATCAGAAAAGAAAGTGAGGCGTGGGAATGCATAGCATAGCCTGGTTTATATTAGGTTTTTTGCTGGGGTGGCTTTTGCAGTGGGGCTTAAGCTATTTCTACTTTCGGCGTCGTCGCGACCGTCGTGCGCCACAGTCTCGCAGCACGACGGATAGCTATTCTGGTGAGGCACCAATCCCCGTGGCAGAAATGGAGCCGGTAACGAACCGGAATCCAGAAGAAGACGCAGCTGGTTTTCCCGTGGCATCTGTTGTTGATCCTGCCCCTGCCCAACCTGTTCCTGCAACGGTAATGCCTTCTTCAGCGCACACTTTTCGCCAGGAAAGTGTATCGATCCCGCCGCAAGCGACGGAAACGACCGCGCCGAGCGACGATTTAACATTAGTTCGGGGAATTGGGCGTATGTATGCGCGTTATTTGCAGCAAGTGGGCGTTCTTACTTTCGATCAATTGGCTGCACAAGGGCCGGAAGCACTGGTAGCGGTATTGCGCGCCCAGGGCATTAAGGGGATCGGCGTGAAGCGGGTTAGCAATTGGATTAACGAAGCGCGCTCGCTAACGCAGGCGACGGGGCAGGCCGTTTTGGGCGATAATGATCTGACGTTGATTCATGGTATTGACAATGTCTATGCGCTGCGTTTGCGTCGGGCTGGTATTGACACTTTTCGTGCATTAGCTCAGGCGACGCCAGCACAATTGGAGACAGCCGTGACGCCCCAACCATGGGTGCAAGTAAATTTCGCTGGCTGGATTCGTCAGGCAAAGGCTCTGGCCGGCTTACAGCCGCCCATAGAATCCGTAGAAGATCGTTGATAGGTGCGGGCAAAGTAAACATGAAACAACATCGTTGGTCTGGTTGGGATACCATTAGTGTGCTGGTTCTATTTTGTGGTAGCGTGCTTTTTCTCTGGTTGTTAGTTTGGCCAATGCCACCAAGTGGGCCTCTCGTCACAAAGAGTGTCCAGCCGCTGCACAGCGCTGTTTTATCCACGCCGGCAACAACAGCAATACGACAATTTTTGCCGGCGGTAGGTGCTGTTTCCCCTTTGCGGCTGACGACGATGCCAGCGCGATCTGTGGTGCCCGATGCTGAACTGGTTTGGCGCGGACAGTGCACCCCCGGGGCGCAGATTGCATTTCGGGAAGCTGGCAGCCATCCTCTGGCTGAAACAATTTGCTCAGCGGCCGGGGATTTCACGCTTTCTTTCCGGGTGACATTGCCCGCCGGCGACCATCACATGATTTTGAGCGAAGGAAGTAACCCGTTACACCAATTGGAAGGCATGTTGCTGGTTGATCCAAGTTTGAGCCCCCCGGCAGTGCGGCGCCAGAGTGATGGAAAATCATGGTGGTTAGCAGGTACGACATTCCCCGGCACGTTGGTGCGTGTATACAGCGGCCCGAAGCTTTTAGGCGCTGTCATTGCCGGTGCGGATGGTTCCTGGCGCTGGCAGCCAACCGATCCAGTCGCTTTGGCCGGCCAACCGCTGGAAGTTGTCGGCGTTGGCTTGTTAGGGAGCGAAGGCACGCCGTCGCCGCCCTTGCAGCCTATCCCCTGAAGACAGAATTACTACTTTTAGCAGTTTAGTTTCTCGCAGAAGTTAATTTCTAAACAGCGACGCTGTAACAAGAAAAAGGGATGAATATGGCTGTACAAATTGTTAGTGATGCCGGTTGTGACTTAGCTACGGAAACAATCCGGCAACTTCCAATTCACATTGTACCCATTGCAATTCGCTATCATGAACGCGAATTAGCGCACAAGGAACTGGAATTAGAATACTTTTGGCAACAATTCGGCGACCGGCTGCGTTTCTTGCACACTGCGGCCCCGGCTCCGCAAGCGGTGCGGGCAGTTGTCGAACCGCTTGCGGCCGCCGGCCACGATGTACTCTGCCTGACCATTACCGCCCAACATAGCAGCACGTATAATGCCTTTCTGGCCGCGCTATCGTCGTTCGGCGACCAAGTGACCCTGTTTGACACTAAGAGTTTCTCTTTGGGGGAAGGATTGTTGACTTTCATCGCGGCGCAAATGGCACAGAATAAAGCTACCTTGCCGGAAATCGTGGCGCGTCTGACCGCGTTGCGCCGTCGGCTGCACCTTTATATCCTCCTGACTAATCTCGATCAAGTAGAGCGAGGCGGCCGGCTGAGCAATGTCATGCCCTTGGTGGACCGCGCCGCTAAGGTGTTTCACATCCACCCAATTATAGAAATGGTAGATGGCGAATTCCGCTTTCATAGCGTGGTACGCTCTTTTCAAAAAGGCGTGTCCCGGCTCGCCGATTTGGCTGCCAGTCATTTTCCGGCCAGCTATTTGGCCATTGCCCATACCCGTTGCCCTGCCGCTGCCCGGCAGCTCTGGCAAGCCATCGAGCAAGGAGTAGCGACGTTGCCGCCCCTTTTGCTGTTTAATGAGGCTGGCCCCACTTTCGCCGTCCACGCCGGGCGACACGGCTTGGGCGTCATGCTCATCAGCGACGAGTAGGCAGCAGCGCATGAAGTTATTAAGCGCCTTGCGCTTGGGTCTTGCAGAACGGCCGCTTATCAGTATTGTTGGCGGTGGCGGCAAAAGTAGCCTCTTGCTCCGTTTAGGCGAAGCGTTCACGGCCGCCGGCCGGCGTACTGTTCTGACTTTCAGTACCCGGCTTTTTCGCACCCAACTGAATAGGGTCGATCATGTTTACCAGCACAACAATACCTGGACGTCATTGGCGACCCATGTTCAAGCACATTTCGCTGACACCGAGGCGCCGTTGGTCGTGGTCGGCGCATTGAATCCTCGCAACGATCGGGTGGAAGGATTGTCGCCCGCATGGATCGACCGGCTCTTGACCTTGCCGGAGGTCGATGTCGTAGTTGTGGAAGCGGATGGCAGTCGTACCCGGCCGTTCAAAGCACCCGCACCGCACGAGCCCGTTATACCGAGTCGCACAACGCATTTGTTACGGGTGGTGGGTTTTTCTGTGTTGGGCAAGCCATTGACGGCGGAATATGTGCACAGGCCGGCTTTAGTTGCGGCATTGAGTAGCCAGCCTCTTGGATCAACGGTCACCGCCGAGACGATTCGGTTGGTCTTGTCGCATCCTGATGGCGGCTTGCGTTACGTCACGCCGGCCATGCAACGTCCCATCGTTGTGAACCAGGTGGATGATGAAACCATGTTGCCGGCGGCACGAAAATTGGCGAACAATTTGTTGGCGGCCCCAGGCGAGGCGTCCGTGCTGTTGACGCATCTGCAGGATAGTCAGAATCCTGTTTGGGAAATGATTTCGCCCTCAGCGGCGATAATCTTAGCTGCCGGTGGGAGCGAACGCATGGGCCGTCCCAAGCAGCTCCTTTCCTGGCGCAGCCAGCCGCTTTTTTTGCACATTTTGCAACAAGTTCTGGCCAGTGATGTGCATTACGTTGTGCTAGTGGTCGGTGCCAACGCGGCGGCAGTAGAGGAAGCCTTGCCGGCGGTGTATAAATTGGATAGTCGGTTACAGGTAGTGGTCAATCCTCATTGGCAGCAAGGGCAAGCGTCCAGCATACGACGTGGATTAGTTGCTTTGCCGCCGGCAGTGGACGCGGCGCTATTTGTCCTGTCCGATCAGCCGGCAATCAGGCCGGAGCTTATCAACGCTTTGTTGCAACGCTATCGGGAAACGTTAGCCCCTCTGGTCGTACCGCGCTGGCAAAACCGCCGGGGCAATCCGGTGCTATTCGATCGATCTCTTTTCCCTGCCCTGGTCAAAATCCAGGGCGATCAAGGCGGGCGGGTCCTTTTTCCGCGTTATTTGGATCAAGCTGCCTGGCTGGAATGGCCGGACCCAGCTATTTGGCAAGATATCGACACGCCGGAAGACTATCGCAAAGCAATACCTTAGCCGGGATAAGACAGAGCTAATGAAGTCAACACTAAGTGGCTAAGCTTGTATCGTGTAATCTGGTAAGCCTTTAGCGGAAACAACGGTAAAAATGACCAAGAAAGTAAAAGTTGGAAGATAGAAACAATTTTCGTGCGGAAATAAAAAAGGACGCCGCTCAATGCAGTGTCCTTTTCTTGCATATTTGCGCTCTTATTAAGGTAAAAAATTAGCTTAGAAAAATCGTGGCTTGCCTGTAAAAAAAAACACCAACGACATGCTACGTGAAGCTATTGGGTCCCATCGCAACGGTAAAAAAGATGATCAACCACCAGTTTTTGGCGGCTTGATATCAAACTTCTTGTTGATGTTGCTGACAACCTCTGTAATCGATACGCTGGCTGATTTTACATCTGCTAATTTGACGCCGAATGAACGTTGTAAGCTCTCATCACTAAGTCCCAAGGCGTTCTCTGGGGAACCGGTAATTTCCATGCTGAACATGAGCGGTAAACCGTCCTTGGTAATGCAAATAGTTCCTTTGCTAGTGTCTAATTTCTTCAGCTCGAGAAGGTCTTTCTCGGCGATTTGCTTTGGATATTTCTTGGCTAAGCGCAGGATGTCTTTCTTAGCATATTCGTAAACAGTACACTGCAAAGGGCCGACTTTCTTAGTGCCTTTTTTGAGGTCTTTTTCGGCAAAGGCTAAATTGTTGGCTTCTCCCCCTATGGCGTGGATCGAAGCGGTCATTTGATCTATTGCGCTGGCCGGCATTTTCATCCAGGCGGCATCGGCGCTGGTTCGGATCCAGGCTGTATCGCCGACCGCAATAGCTTCGAAGCCGTTCATTGATTCCACATCCCCGCCACCTTCGGCATGGAACGTAATCTGGGAAGCATGCTTAGGCTTGTTGACCAGGATCGTTCTGATATTGAAAGTCTGTACTTTTTCGCTGCCGTCCTTTAATTTAATTGTCATTTTGGTTGTGACGTCGAATTGAGAAGAATCTAATTTTGCCAGAGCAGCTTCGATCTTAGCGCTGGATGCGTTGATCTCCTCGAGGCTGGCTGCTTCTTGCGTCGCTGCAGCAGCCGGTTGAGTGGTCTTTGTGGGCGCCACCGTCGGCGCTATAGTCGGAACCGCGGTCGGAGCGATTGTTGGAATGGCTGTTGGCGCTTTGGTTGCCGGCGCTTCGGTGGCCTGGGTCGTGGCTTGTTGTGCGGGGGCTTCTGTTGGCTTGCTTTTGCTGCCGCAAGCGGTTAGTGTCGCCGTCAGCGCCAGAACCAGCGCTAGTAATATCGTGAACTTGAGAAACCTGTCTTTCATGTGATCCTTTCCTTACTCATTCTTGTTTCTTGTGTAGACAAATACGATGCTTTCAGGAAGAAAGCAGAACGAAAATACGCAAAGCATCATACTATAACATGAAACAATCGTGTTAACAAATTCTATTTATTGGCTTCGTATGATGCCAAACCGCGGCGTGTTTTGTTCGTAGTGACACGGGAAAAACTTGGATTGGTGGTAACGACTTAGTCATCCCAACAAGAAGACGCAGATAAACACGGGGCTATTCTGGTTTATCTGTGGGCACATCTCAGATGACACACAACGGGCAATGAGCCTGAGCTAACGTGTTGTCAGCTAAATGTCAGGTGGAAAGTGTAAGATTCTGTGACTGTGGCTGCACCAGTTTGGTCAAAGAATGTATATCTGGCCGACGTGACCAGGCTGTTGGCAGATGAGTTGGGGGACAGTTGGTATCACATAGCTGTCCTAAGGGAGGCTTCATCGCCCCATTGCGTCGTTCTCGCCTCCCTTTTTTTACTGTCGGGAAGCTGGCTTGATAATTGGTGGAAGGAAGCGCCAGCCTAACATTGTGCTGGCGCTTCTCTATATTTTGACAAGTGCGGCTTTAACGATGGCTGGGAGGTAAAGCTTCTGGAACGGTGGGAATCATGCATAAGAAGCGCAGTACCGATTGCCCCGTGTTGCGTAGTTGGTGTTTAGCATTGGGTGGTATGAAGATAGTACTGCCGGCGGTGATGGGGGTTTCTTTTTCCCCATTGTTGGCCACGCCGGAACCGGCCAAGACGAAAATCTCGTGTTCCCAGTAATGGCTGTGCAACGGTGATGCATAGCCCGGCTGTACCTCGAAAATGCGCATTGCGAAGTTTCGAGCGCCTTCCGGTGTGCTGATGACCCAACGTATTGTGACACCTGGCAAGTCGGAAATATCCTGAGTTGGGACATCCTGGTAATCTCTTATCAACATGATTTACTCCTCTAAAAATAAACTTCTCTCTGAAAATGAACTTCTCTGAAAATGAACTTCTCTGAAAATGAACTTCTCTGGAGGGTAGCCGAGGGCAATTGCCCTCGGCTACCCTCTGCCTTGCCCGGCGATTAGAAATCGCTGCCACAACTGCGAAACCTGCCTGTGCAGGTTGCATGCTAATCGCCGTAGGGCGATTTTGCAGATGTTGCCACTGCTACGAGAGGTTGAGCCGCTAAAGTTATTGATGCCAAGCCGGGTAACGATCCATAATCAACGGGAAGTCGATGGTTAGGCGTTGCCACTTTTTGCTGACTACGGACATGATGTATAGTTCCCAATCTTTATTGGCACGATTAGATGTGAAGACGACTGCTTTGCCGTTTAAAGCCCAGTTGGGCATACTGTCATCGGCCGGCAAATTAGGGCTTAGACGGTGCACATTCTTGCCGTCACGATCCATAATGAACAGTCGCTGGTATCCTTCTCTATCGCTAACAAAAAGGATGCGTTGGCCATCTGGAGACCAACGAGGGAAGCCATCGCCGTTGGGATTCGTAGTTAGTTGATGTGGCGAGGAGCCATCAGCATTCATTATCCAGATATCGGAATTGCCGGCTTTGTTGGAATCATAGGCGATCTGTGTCCCATCAGGTGACCAGGTGGCATGGCTTTCATCTGCTGCCGTATGCGTCAACTGTACTTCATTGCTGCCATCGCTGTTAACGACATACAGGTCAAATCCATTTTTGCGGACATTTCGATTGCTCTGGTATAGAATTTTCTTTCCGTTCGGTGACCAAGCGGGGAACCAATTGTCCCATTTCTGTACTTTTGGGAAGAGGCGATGTTGCTGTGTGCCGTCTGCATTCATGACATACAGTTGCAAGTTGTTAGGATCATCGCGGCTGCTGGCAAAGACAATTTGTTGGCCATCTGGTGACCAGGAGGGCTCGATGTCCCGGCTTGTAGCAGAGGTTAACTGCTGTAATTTCATGTCGCTCAAATCCAGCCGCCAGATGTCGAAATTACCTTGTCGATTCGATTGAAAGGCGATCTTGCCGGTCAGCGGCAAATCCAATTTCCCCGTATCCGGCGTGGCTGTGGAAAGCGGGGATAGCAAGGGCGACTGGATTACAGCCGTGCTTACTGGCGTTGCGCCTGTTGGCCGAGACTGTGTAGCGGTCGGTGCCGGGGCTTTCTGGCACCCTCCGAGCAAGAAGAGTGCCAGGATCGCCGCAATGGTTAGTCCCAGGCTACTCAGGAACGCTGTCTGGCGGCGCCTGCTGCCAAAGAGCCATCCCCCTATAAACGCTAAAGTGAGAATGAGTAACAACAAGGGAAGTAAAAATCTCATTATGTTCCTTTCTGTGCTGTCTTGAAAATGATTGGTGGTATGCTCCTCTGAAAATAAAAATGGGACGCAGATTAACGCTGGCTGCGCACGCAGATAAAAACAATAGCCAAAAATGATCCCGAATCTTCCTCAGCATCGGAGTCGAGGCTTTTGCCGGTGTCGCCGAGCGCCGACGCGGGTCGGCGTAGTCGCGACTACGCAGGCGATCGCTCGGCTACAAGCTCCTCTGTGGCGGCGTACTTGCTGACAGCTACCGGCTTATTTTCATCCGCTGTGGTGTGCCGCAGGCTCATGATAACTCCTCTAAAAATAAAAATGGGACGCAGATCAACGCAGGCTGCGCGCGTAGTCTGCCTTGTCCGGCGATTAGAAATCGCTGCCACAACTGCGAAACCTGCCTGCGCAGGTTGCATGCTAATCGCCGTAGGGCGATTTTGCAGACGTTGCCGTGACTTTTAGTCGCTGGGCCATCAGCAGCCGCCATCAACTAACCCCATTCCTATCGCCGTAGCATGACTTCTCAAGCCTACGATCCCCAATCTTGTCAAGAGATTTTCATCCGCTGCGGTGCACAACAGGTCTATAGGGACTCCCTTGTTATTGGAGGCCAACCGGTTCGGCGCAAGCCGTGTTGGTTTCCAGGCGACCTTGCGGTGTGCACGCTTATTATTCTTCATTATAAACCAGGCGATGGATAACGGCAAGACATCATCTTAGGATCATATTAATGACTCTACTGCAAAAAGGTTCACCGCCGAGAGCACAGAGAGATAACGAATATTCTCCTTTGAAAATCAGTTGACACAGCGGCACAAAGGCGCAGAGTATCTTTAAGAAGTTCAACTTCTGCGAGAAGTTGAACTTCTAATCGACGGCGTTCTCCGCCCGAG
>WFQU01000048.1 GCA_015486845.1 Anaerolineae bacterium
CCTGCCAACAATCGGTAGAGTGCACTCAACGTCTTCCGATTACTGTGCATCAGCAAAGCATCCATGATATGAAGCAGATGTCGCTTTTGTGGTTTGTAAAGTGCAAGATCAAGCGCCTGGATGAATGCAACAAGTTCGACAGAATGTTGTATAATTACTCTGAGCATTGGTACCTCCTGGTGGTTTTGTTTTTTTAACTGACTTAATTTTACCAGAAGGACCAGTGCTCCTGCTATTTCGACATCATTTTGGCGAAACTACAGTATCTAATACCGGTGAACTGCTCTCCTCTGCCGGGGACACTAACAGTCGTTCTTGTACGCGGGCGGCTAAATCGTATAAGCCTTTCCGGGATACGTTGAACATATCCGCCATCCACGCCACAATCCCCCAGGGGCGTCGTTCGCGAGAAAGGTTCATGATCAAACTCAGGAACATCACATCGGTCATTCCCAAGTGTGGTAGTTTTGGCGCTATCGCACGGGCGTCTCCCCCACCCAGCAATTGATAGGAGGGCTCGATCGGTGCTGGCCATAAATACGACATCTTTGACGTTTGCGTGTACAATATCATGGGAAGGTTCCTCCTAAAATGTGGCGTTTGGAAAAGTTACCACAAGTTTAATGGAACCTTCCTGTTCATTCAATTATTAAAGGGCTGAATCTGTGCCTTGTTGTCGGAACTCTATTTGTTAAGTTGATTTTGACTTCAAATGAACTATGCCGAAGTTTGCAGTATTACTCTTTCGTGGATTACAGCTGGTCAAAGACAGGAGATTCCTATGATGAATTTGGATCCCTCTCTGTGCCAATATATGTGAGACAACTTCTCTCCGAAAATTAGTGTACGGCGAGGGTCAGTTACACAGGTTCCTCTATTTTTGGCATTCTCAACTTGCACTATGCGGCAATGAACCATGTAGCACGATTTCCGATTTTATGATTCTGTCTGAAACAGAACAGGCATTTGCCGCACAAGCCAGCCGCTATCGACATTTGACGGCGTGACTATCAAAGCAATGGTTGCCGGGAATTGCCCCGCTGTCCGTAAATGTGCTACCATCAAAGGCGATAGAATGATTCATGATTCCAGACGTCGGGAAGTCGTATTTTGCCGCCGGACTGTCCTGGGAACGCAACCTGGCGACAAAACGTGATCATTTCATTTTAGGATGGCAGGCGTGAAACGCATTTTGATTTCCGGGCTTATTATCATGGCGGTCGTCGCGGGGCTGTCCGGCTGCTCCACAGCCGCGCCGGCCACGCCGTACCGTTTGGCCATCATCGCTTCCGGTCAGTCCCGGTTGCCGAAAGCGGACGGGTTGCAGCGCGGGCTGGCAGCACGCGGCTATCGCGAGGGGGGTGACATCACAACCACGCTCTACAACGCCGAAAATCACGGTGAACGGCTGCCGGCATTGATGCAGCAGGCGATGAAGCGCCGGCCGGACGTCGTTGTGTCGTTAGGCGGTGTTGAAACGCAGACGGCCAAGCGAATGTTGACCGGAACAACGGTACCGCTCGTTTTCATCGGCGTGGCGGACACCGTGGATTGGGGGGTTGTGGATAGTTTTCAACACCCCGGCCATAACATGACTGGCATCGACAACGGTTACATTGAACTGACCGGCAAACGTCTGGAATACCTGGCGCTGCTCTTGCCGCGAGCGCAACGGGTCATTGTCTTGTACAGCAGCCAAATCACTCCCAGCCGGGCCGCTTTGCGGGCAGCGCAACGCTCGGCTGCCTTTCTCCACTTGCGCTGTCTGCCCCGCTCCGTGAACAGCGTCTCAGAACTGAGCGCATTTGCCGCATCGTTGCGGCCCGGCGACGCCGATGCTATCTTGGTGGTACCTAGCTTCATCCTGGAAAATGCGCTTCCCTCCACCTTGCTGCCGGCGGCCATGCGAGCCGGTATCCCGGTTGTCGGCTTGAATCATGACATTGTGGCAGAAGGTGCCATTGGCGCGTACGGCGCTTCGTTCCAGGATATGGGCTACCAAGGGGCGCGGCTGGTGGACAAAGTGCTGCGGGGCGTGTCGGCAGGGAACATTCCGGTGGAATTCCCGGACAAACCCCAGTTCAGCGTCAATACCGCGGCGGCGACGGCATTAGGGATCGCCATGCCATCTCCGGCTCTCAAATTAGCCGACCATATCTATCGCGTATTGCCTCCTTTGTCGGTGGAACAAGGCGAATGAGATGAAACGTTCCTTGGCTTTGAATTGGTGGAAACGACTGGAAACCCGCATGGTGTTGCAAGCCGCTGCTGCCGCCCTTTTGCCCATGTTAGCTTTAGCCGCCTTCGCGTCCTACACTATTTACAACAGTCAGGTGCAAAATGCTTACGCTTTGCAGCAGGAATTGGCCGCCCGGGCCGATGTCATCATTGAAGAGGCATTGCAAAATGACGTTAAGGCATTACAACTGCAAGCCAATGGCCAGAACTGGACTACGCTAAGCGACCGGGATCTTTTCTGGCAGTTAAGCTTTCTCCTGCACAGTATTCCCTCCGCCCAAGATATAGCGCTGTTAGCTTCCAATGGCCGGGAAATTCAGAAAGTCTCCCGGCTTCAGTTGATCACTCCGGCGGATTTGGCCAATCTGCATGATGGCCCGGCTTTCAGCGCCGCGCAAAAGGGCCAGGTCGGTTGGGGACGAGCATACGTTTCTCGGAATGGTGAACCGTTGTTGCGGGTGATCGTGCCGCAGATCGACCCGGAGAGCGGCCGGCCGCAATACTACTTGGCCGCAGTCCTTAGCTTGCGCGGCCTTTGGGACAAAGTAATTGCTTTCCGGGTAGGCCAACAGGGAAAAATGTACATTATTGATGACCGCGGCCGTTTGTTGGCGGATCCCGATTTCAGCCTTGTCTTGGCAGAAACGTCACTGGCCCAAACAAGTTTGTTCTCGGATTTGCGCTACAACAGGCTATCGCATCTCACCTACACGAACATGGACGGCGTCAAAGTGCTGGGTGGTGCTGTGGCTATCGCACCGCTGCACTGGTGGGTTGTTGTGGAACAGCCGGTCGCCGAGGCGTTGGCACCGGCGCAATGGCTGCTTTATCTGCTCTTTCTCGGGTTGCTGCTGGCGATCATTGCCAGCGCCGTTCCCGGCTGGCAAATTGCCCAGCATGTAACACATCCCATCGCTCAACTTTCCGATGATGCCGTTATTGTGGGCAACGGCGATCTTTCCCGGCGCAGCAATATCCACCGCGACGACGAAATTGGCCGCTTGGCGGAAGCGTTCAACCAAATGGTGGCCGACCTGCAAGCTTATGCCACCGGCCTGGAGGAACGGGTCGCGGAGCGGACAGCTGAGTTGCAAGTTGCACTATCCCGCGCCGAGGAGTCGGATCGGCTGAAGAGTGCGTTTTTGGCCACGGTGTCCCACGAATTGCGTACGCCCATCGCTTCCATCAAAGGCTTCGGCGAAACGCTTTTATCGGAAGATGTCGAATGGGACCGCGGCACACAAGCGGATTTCCTGCAGACTATTGTTCGCGAGGCGGATCGGCTCCGCGATTTAGTTGATCAGTTGCTGGACATGGCCAAGCTGGAGTCCGGCACATTGCGGTTGCGCAAACGCCCGTTCGGGGTACAAAGGGTTTTGCAAGAAGCGTGTACTCGTATGCAAACGATCAACGAAGATCACACCATTACCTTGGATATTGAGGAACAGTTGCCGCCGGCTTATGTGGATCCGGAACGCATCTTGAATGTGATGCAAAACTTGCTGGAGAATGCCGGCAAATATGCACCTGCACACACACCGATCCGGGTGAACGCTCACCGAGAAGGGGCGGACATTTTGGTTTCTGTCACAGACGATGGTCCTGGCATTCAGCCGGAAGTGCTGCCGCATCTTTTCGAACGCTTCTACCGGGGAGTGCATTTCGATGCACCCGGCTCCGGCTTAGGTTTAGCGCTTTGTAAGGGATTGATTGAGGCGCACGGCGGACGCATTTGGGTGGAAAGTCCCACCGGGGCGCGAGGCGGCACGACGGTTTATTTCACTTTGCCCATTGCCGCGGAATCGTCGCACGGCTTTTCGCCGTGCAACGCGTGAGGAGGTTGGAAAATGCGTCACAAGAAAACAGAAGTCCTGGTGGTGGACGACGACCGCAGTTTGCTCAAGTTCATCAGGGTGAACTTGCAAGCGCGCGGTTTCGAAGTGCTCACCGCCCGTGACGGCGCCGAGGCGCTCTCGTTGCTAGCCAACGGCGCGATGCCGGGCTTGATCATCCTGGATTTGATGATGCCGGGCGTCGATGGCAGCGAAGTTTGCCGGCAAGTGCGCGCCGTCAGCGAAGTACCCATCATTGTGTTGAGCGCCATCGACGATGAAGAACGCAAAGTGGAAGCATTGGATATCGGCGCCGACGATTATCTGACCAAGCCGTTCGGCTTGCAGGAGCTGTTGGCACGAGTGCGCGCCGTCCTACGCCGCGTGGCCAGCTCACAGGAAGCCAACGCAGCCGAGCCGCCTTTTCGGCATGGTAATGTGGAAGCGGATTTTGCTTCTCGGCGGCTTTGGGTGGACGGCGAAGAAATCCACTTGACTCCCCTCGAATTCGATCTGCTACGTGTTCTCACACGCCACGCGGACAAAGTGCTTACCCATGACATGCTGCTCGCCTTGGTCTGGGGCGACGCATACCGGGGCAGTAACCAGTATTTGCACATCTACATCGGCCGGCTGCGCCAGAAATTAGCCAATGCCCGCGGAATAGAAATCGTCAATTACCCGGGAGTTGGCTATTTGTTGCAGCGCACGGATAGTTGAACGCTTTGTTTATAGTCATTTTATAGACCTCCATCCCCTATTTATAGTTCGCTGATAGTGGCACTCCCTATAATGAAAGCATAGCACACGAGCACAAAATTGAGCAGTTTAACACAGTCAACCGGGTCGCAAAGCGCGATCGGAAACATTGCTTGATAGCGGTGATGAATGTATGACTACTGCTCTTTGTTGCGCCAGGTGAGCTACTAATCCAAACACCTTTTTTACGAGAGGAAGGAGAACCTGGTATGAATTCAGACCGTCGTGAGTTCCTCAAATTTGCCGTTGGAGGAGCCGCTTTATCGGCCGTAGGTGCTGCCGTCTTGCCCGGCGACTCGGTCGCAGAAGCAGCCCCGGCTAAGAGCCAGCATCGCTGGGGCATGGTCATCGACCTGCGCAAGTGCATCGGCTGTGAGGCTTGTTCCGTGGCGTGCTCCATGGAGAACGATGTGCCATTAGGAGAGTTCCGCACCATTGTTTCCACTTACGAAATCGATACGGGGGGGCAAGCCAGAAGGGCAACATTGCCGCGGCTTTGCAACCATTGTGAGAACCCGCCCTGTGTCGAAGTATGTCCTACCCAGGCAACATACAAACGAGATGATGGCATCGTCGTGATAGACAACACGATTTGCATCGGCTGCGGCTATTGCGTGCAAGCCTGTCCTTATGACGCCCGCTTCATCAATCCGGAAACGCACACCGCCGACAAATGCAATTTCTGTGTGCAGCGTGTGGACGAAGGGCTCTTGCCGGCGTGTGTTGAAACCTGTGTAGGCGGCGCTCGTATTTTCGGCGACCTGAACGATCCCGATAGCGAAGTCTCCCGGCTACTGCAAGAATATCCCACCGAGGTGCTGAAGCCGGAAATGGGCACTGACCCGCGTGTGTATTACATTGGCCTAAGCGACTATTTGCAGGCAAAAGTGGATGGCATGCCTGTGCCTTGGTCGAAAGAAGAGATTTTGGAGGGGATGACTGATGGATCCGCAAATTAGAGGCATTATTGGCATAACCCATGATGTTCTATGGGGTGTCGGCGACGTGTATTATATGTTTGCCATTGGCGCCAGTGCTGCAGCTTTATTACTGGCCATCCTTTTTTATGCTGCTGGCGTGAAGCGTTTGCAACGCGTGGCACCTGTGGGACTGATCGTAGCGAGTGCGCTGGGATTTGCCGCTCCGCTGAGTTTGATTGCTAATCTGTACCAGTCCGGACGTTTCTATTCTCTTTTCTTCCGCACCCACCTCTCTTCTTCACCGATGTCTTGGGGCGCAATTATACTTACCCTGTATATCTTGACCCTTGTCATCATGGACGTTATGGTCTACACGCACACGAAGGGTGGACAGATTGCCCAACCGTTCCCCCTCATCGGCGCTATTGCCGGATTCTTCGCTGTGGCCGTGATCATTTACACCGGCATAGAAATCAGCGCTGTTAGAGCAATCGCCATGTGGCACAGCGCCCTCGTACCGGTTTTGTTTCTCCTCGCTTCAGTCATCAGTGCTGTTTCGCTGGTTGTAATCTTGGGATGGATCGATCGAAGGATCAAGAAAGAGGAAGAGAAAGGCTTTTTGGGAACGCTCCTTTTCTGGACGCTGCTCATAGATATTCTCTTGCAATTCATTTGGTTGATTGTGTTTATCATGTTTGGGGGCAGAAGTGTAATCAACATCCGTCAGTCTGTTTTTCAGCAGCACGCATCCTCCTTTTTACTCGTTGGCTTCTTATTGACAGTGGTCTTACCTGCCATAATTCTGATACTACCTTCCCTGCGACGTTCTTGGGGCAGTTTGTTAGTGGCATCGGTGTTAGCGACCGTTGGAGCCTGGGTGCTTCGCTGGAACCTTGTTGTTACCGGCCAGGAAATGCCAAAAACAGCCATAGATTTCAACCGATATACACTTGCTTTGACTGGACATGACAGTGTTTTGAATCTTGTCGGGAATATTGCCCTGGTCATTTTCTTCGTGATTGTTCTCGAATGGATATTGGAGATGGCCGAGTTTGAGGGAGAATTGGGCAAAGATCGCGTCTCTCGTCAACAAGGTGAACGCGTAGTCGATGGAGGTGTAGCACGATGAAGAAATTAACGCGACGAGATTTTATAAAGGCGGCTGGCGCTGCAGGATCATTAACTGTTTTTGGTGTTGGCTATGCCGGCACATTGAAAGGCATTAGCAAAGGATGGTGGGCCGGGGTAAAGCCGCATAATAAAATTGCCGGCAATGCGCCGCAACCGGAATTCCGCGTCGATCCGCAGAGCGGCGAAGTCACCCCCAACCCGGATCAGTACTTAGCCAACACCGTTTGCGTGGGCTGCACCACGCTTTGCGGCGTGCGCGTGCGCGTGGACAAAAAGAGCGGCAAAGTGCTGCGGGTGAGCGGCAATCCTTATCACATCCTCTCTGCCGACCCATTTTTGCCGTACCAAACCTCCATCAAAGAGGGGTACAAGCTGTTGAGCGGCTACCAGGATAGCGGGCTGAAACATCGCTCCACGGCGTGTGGCCGGGGCAATGCGGTGCTGGACAAACTCTACGATCCGTACCGTGTGCTCACACCGCTCAAACGGATCGGCCCGCGGGGAAGTGGCAAGTGGCAACCCATCAGCTTCGAGCAGTTGGTCAAAGAGACGGTGGAAGGTGGCGATCTTTTCGGCGAAGGCCATGTGGACGGGCTACGTGCCATCCGGGATGTTAAAACGCTCATTGATCCGAATGCGCCGGAGTTGGGCCCCAAATCCAACCAGTTGGTGTTCATCGCCGGATTCAAAGAAGGGCGCCTGACTTTTGCCAAGCGTTTTTCGGTATTATCTTTCGGCAGCATCAATTTCACCGGCCATCGCGGCAATTGCGGTCTTTCGATGCGGGCCGGTTATGCGGCACTGCTGGACGATTGGAAAGGTTATCCTCACTTGAAGCCGGATTTCAGGAACACGGAATTCCTTTTGACCATTGGCACGGCGCCGGGCAATGCCGGCAACCCGTTTAAACGGTCCGGCAAAATGGTGGCGGAAGGGCGCAGCGACGGAAACCTCACCTACGTGGTGGTAGATCCGGTGTTGACCAATTCCGACAGCATTGCTGCCGGCAGCCGCAGCCGCTGGGTGCCAGTCAAACCGGGCACGGACGGCGCTTTGGCTATGGGCATGATTCGCTGGATACTGGAAAACAAACGCTACAACGAACATTTCCTGAGCCAGCCTAACGGCAAAGTCGCCCAGGTTGCCGGAGAGCCGAGTTGGTCTAATGCCACGCATCTGGTCATCGTGGACGAGAAGCGTCCCGATTTCGGCAAATTTCTGCGCGGTTCGCAGTTGGGCCAGGCCAAAGCGGGCGCCAAGGATACTTTTGTCGTCATCGATAAAGCCAGCGGCCAACCAGTAGCTCACAGTAAAGCAACCGGCCCCGCTGAGCTCTTTTACGATGGGAGTGTAGAGATCGACGGCCAGCTGGTGGCCGTGAAAAGCAGTTTGCAACTCCTGTTG
Organism: Anaerolineae bacterium; assembly: GCA_015486845.1. Taxonomy (GTDB): domain Bacteria; phylum Chloroflexota; class Anaerolineae; order JAADDB01; family JAADDB01; genus WFQU01. The sequence goes on from WFQU01000048.1 coordinate 8,285, forward strand.
GAGGAAGCGCGAAAACACACTTTGGAAGCGTACAGCCAGGCGTGTGAAATCCCGGTGGCCACTATCGTGGAGTTGGCGGACGAATTTACCAGCCACGGGCGGAAAGCGGTTGCCGATTGTCACGGTGGCACCATGCACAGCAGCGGGTTCTACACTGCTTACGCGGCGGTCATGCTCAACGCTCTTGTGGGTAACCTGAACTGGAAAGGTGGAACCAGCAGTGGCGGCGGTCGCTACGCTGATGTCAAGCCGGGGCCTCGTTACAACATGGTGAAGTTCCCCGGCAAAGTGAAGCCGAAAGGAGCGCGCGTTAGCCGGCGCGGTTTTCCTTACGAGAAGACTACCGAGTTCAAAAAGAAAAAAGAAGCAGGACAAAACCCGTATCCTGCGGAAGAACCCTGGTATCCGTTCTCTTTTGCTATTCAGCCGGAATACATGAATGGCGCGCTGAACGGCTATCCTTATCCGGTCAAAGCGATGATCTTTTGGAACACGAATCCGCTTTACGGCCAGGCAGGACTCTACGAGGCGGGCAAGAAAGCGCTGAGCGATCCCAAGCGGGTGCCGTTGATCATCGCTATTGATCCGTTTATTAACGAGACCAGCGCGTTTGCTGATTACATCGTGCCGGACACCGTCCTTTACGAGACCTGGGGAGCGACCGGACCTTGGGCTGGCTATTTGACTAAAGTGAATTCTGTGCGCTGGCCGGCGGTTGATCCGCCTTTAGCCAAAACGCCGGATGGTGATCCCATTTGCATGGAGAGCTATTTTATCGCTGTGGCCAAGAAGATGGGACTGGGTGGCTTTGGGGACAAGGCAATCCCGGACAAAGACGGTACCTGGTACCCGTTGAACCACCCGGAGGACTGGCATTTGCGTGTCGTGGCCAATATCGCTTTTGACAAAAGCCCGGTGCCTGACGCATCCGACGAAGAAATGGCTTTGACAGGCGTGGAGCGCATTCAGGACAAGATCAAAGCAGTGTTGAAACCGGAAGAACAACGCAAAGTGGCTTATGTTCTGGCCCGTGGTGGTCGTTTCGAGAACGAGGACAAGTCTTACCAGGGTGAATGGTTGACTCACCGTTATGGGAAGCCGATGCAGATCTACAATGAGAAACTGGGGACGAGCAAGAACAGCATGAACGGCAAACGTTTTGTCGGCGTGCCAACCTGGGCCCCTGCTCGTTTCGCCGACGAAACGCCTCTGGTTGAGGTTTACAAGCCGGCGGACTGGCCGTTCTTGATGGTCAGCACCAAGTCGCAACTGACCTCGGCGCCGGTCATCGGCACGCCAAAGCTGGAAGCGCTCCATCCCTACAACTTCGTGGTACTGCACGAGGAAGATGCCAAGCGGCTGAACATCAAGGGCGGCGACAAAGTGCGGGTTACCAGCCCGGCAGCTTCTGTAGAAGGGATAGCATCTGTGCGTTTGGGTATTCACCGAGGTGTGGTTGGCATCGAGCACGGCTATGGACATTGGGGTTTGGGTGCACGCCGGGAGAGCATCGGCAACAAAGTTTGGCACGCCAGCAGTATACGCGGCAAAGGTGTGGCCAGTAATCTGCTGGGATTGAGCGATCCTTCTCGTCAAGGGATATCGACTCTGGGTGGCTTCGTGGTCGGCAATAACGCCCGCCAGGCGATCCCGGTGAAAGTGGAAAAGGCATGAACTCGGAAGAAATTTCCGTTTGGGCACAGTTGTATGATCTCACTGCCGGCATGTATTTACAAGAACCGACGGTAGAAAGAGTATCGTCATTGGTTCCGTTGGCGGATATGATCGGCACATTATTGGCGGAGAAAAGTCTCTCTCGCTTGTTGGCGCAAGCGGGAGAGACCTCTATGCCCACGTTGCGCCAGGAATATTACGACCTTTTCACGGTGCCTGTTTCTGGCCGCTATTTGCCGCCGTTCGAGTCGGCGCAGCGCGAGAGCCGGTTGTGGGGGCCGCTGACCCACGAAGTACAAGCATTTTACGAGGAAACCGGATTCCGAACGGAGTTGTTATCCATTTCTCCCTGCTGGAACGAAATGACGATACTGGATCACGTCGGCTTTGAGCTGGCTTTCGTGGGCGGTTTGTTACGCAGCGCGACGACGGCAATGGACGAGGAAGCGAAAAGGGCATTGTTGGCAACGACGATGCAGTTCGTGGAGCGACATTTGATCCGATGGCTGCCGGATTTCGGGCAGAAGGTACAAGCGCACGCAGAAACATCATTCTACCAGGCTGTCGGTCTGTTGACAGAGCGACTTGTACCGGCTTTACAAACTGGGAGTGAATTCTATGTTCGTTTGGTGTAATCCTTTATACCAATATCTGGGATAGCCTCTCTCCGGGAATATATTGAACGGTGAGGGTCAGCGACAACACAGGTTCCTCTATTTTTGGCATTCTCAACTTGCACTATGCGGCAAGGCAGAATACGATCAGAACCGTGAAAATGCGCTAAAAGGCGGCGCAGCCACAATCAAAACGGCGTTGAGTACGAAATAAGCGTTTTTCACACCTTTGGAAGAGGCCCCCAAACATGATTCTCGGTAGCAAAGCTTAGATGTCAGGTTCGGGTTTGCCCCCCGTTGTCCCTGTCTCTAAAGCAAAAGGCCGGGAAAGTAGTTTTTCCCGGCCTTTTTCGCCCTGAACGCTCCAATTTCCTCGGAAAAGCGCCCAAATTCGCCCGTTGAGTGGCTTGTAAGTAGATCGCGAGTTCGATGCTCCCGGTACATTCAAGTTAATGATGTAACGGCGAAAGATACAGCGCCCTGAACCAAACAAGCCGCGCCGGTGAACGTGGCCTGCTCGTGAAACGCTATAGCCATACCTCATAACGCCGCGTTTTCTATGATCTCTATTGAGCATGGATAACACAGGTATTGTTTCTTTGACTCCGTCTGAAGCAGAACAGCGGCAGCAACTTGCTCGTATTCCATACCTCCAGCCTGTCGTCGTAAAGGCGGATTTGGATATCCGCC
>WFQU01000049.1 GCA_015486845.1 Anaerolineae bacterium
CTTGAAGAAGTTGAACTTCTGAAATAGGGCATCAGTGTTGATCGACGTTCTATTTTCCGGAGGAGAGGGTAGCCGAGGGCAATGCCCTCAGCCACCCTCCAGAGAAGTTTATTTTCAGGGGAGAATCTGTCACTAATTTTTTGACTATTGTTTTTTATCTGCGTGCACAGCCTGCGTTGATCTGCGTCCCATTTTTATTTTCAGGGGAGTTTGTCATTGCGAGGCCCGGCAGGGCCGTGGCAATCTTCCTCACTGGCGTTGGAGATTGCTTGACCCAAAAGAGGGTCATACTGTCGCTTCGCTCGCAATGACACGACTGACTTGAAGGCGTTGTGTCAGCTATACTTAGGGGTGACCTCTCCCCTAAGCTGCGCTGCGCTTAGCTTTTTCCCCTCCCTGGTACGGGGAGGGGAAGGCTTGTCACCCTTTTGGGCGGTAAGCCAGGGGAGAGGTCTTATTTTCAGGGGAGATAACGTGGATCGAAGGATGGCGTGTAAACAGTTTCTGCGCTGGCGCTGGCATATTTTCCGGACGAGAAAGAACGCGACGGGGGCGCTCCTTTGGTCGCTGCTACGCTATTTCCCATTCGTTTTGCTATGGTTGCTCGTTGGTGACGCTGTTTTGGCCGTACCAGTTGGCCCGGCGCAGCCTATTCACAGTATTAACTCGAAAATCTGTATTCACACACGCCTTACCGACGAAGTGGAACCGTGGAAAATCCGGCAGACGTTGCAATTGGCCGGCGAAATGGGTGCCCGGCAGGTGGTGGAATATTTTCCCTGGGCTTATGTGGAACGCTCGCCGAGCCACGATGATTGGTCTCATGACGATCTGGTCATGCGACATATCCACGGCCAGGGCTTGAAGGTCATTGCTCGGCTGGGTTTAGTCCCTGGCTGGGCACGCCCTCGGCAAAGCATCGATTCTTACATTGATGTCGATCACTACCAGGACTTCGCCGCGTACGCTGCCCGCTTTGCCGGACGTTACCACCATGACATAGCTGCATTAGTGGTGTGGAACGAACCTAATTTGCGCCAAGAATGGGGCGGCCGTCCCCCTGACCCGGCCGCTTACACGGCTATGCTCTGCCAGGTCTATAGCGCCGTTAAAGCTGTCGTTCCGGATATGATTGTTTTAGGCGGCGCACTGGCGCCGACCATTGCGCCGCCCGATAATGCCCAGGTGATGACGGATCTGACCTATTTGCAAGCGCTATACGACGCCGGTGCCAACCATTGTTTCGACGGTTTAGCTGCCCACGCCTACGGTTGGACTGCACCGGCTGATGCGCCGGCATCTCCAGACACCATTAATTTTCGCCGGGTCGAATTGCTACACCAGATCATGGCGGCGCATGGTGAGGGGGTAAAGCAGATCTGGATTACAGAGGGGGGGTGGAATGATCATCCCCGTTGGACAAAAGCCGTCCTGCCCGGCCAACGGATCGCTTATACTCTCACCGCTTACGATATTACCTGGCATGACTGGCCGTGGGCAGCTACTTTTTGTCCCTGGGTGCTGCGTTTTCCCCGGCCCACGTACACTTATCAGGATAATTTTACGTTTGTAGATGTCGATTTTACCCCTAAGCCTATTTACTGGGACGTGCGAGCCTATGCCCACGGGGAGAAAGTGCCTTGAGGTCATTGCTTTACCCCACGCGCGCACTTTGTTTGACTGGCTTGTTGATTCTTTGGACACTTTGGTCCGTTGGCAGCACGGCGCTGCAGCGAATGCTCATCCCTGACCCTGTCTGGCAGCGGGTACAAACCAGCGGTGTTTGGCGGGTCGGACTGGATCCTAGTTTTCCACCGTTGACCACTTTGAATACACAAGGGCAACCGGACGGCATCGAAGTCTGTTTAGCCCGCCAGTTGGCTGCCCAAATGGGCGTTCGTTTGCAGGTTGTCTCTCTCAGCTTTGACGCGCTTTACCCGGCTCTTTGGTCAGGACAAGTGGATAGCATCATCGGTGGACTTCCTTTTGATCCGTTGTTGACCCGCGATGTACGTTATTCTCACGCTTATTTGGACGGTGGCTTGCTCATGGTCTGGCAGTCGACAAGGACACAGCCAGCGCGAAATCTGGCTGGGCAACGCGTCGCAGTGGTATGGGGCGGTGATGGTGACCGTTATTTGCGCGAGGCCCAGCGCCGGGGAATGAAATTATCTCCGTTACGATTCCTCACACCGGCAGAGGCATTGCAAGCGCTGCGCGACGGGCAAGCGGATGTTGCCATCGTTAACGCTATCACGGTTTACTCGGATGCTACAGCGCACGGCGGCATTCGTTGGGCCTGGCCGCCGCTGCTTCCTCTCCCTTATCACATTGCCATGCCGGCCAAAGCGCATCGTTTGCAAAAGGCGATTAACGAAGCGCTACACCGCCTACCTGCCCGGGGGAAAAACAGCTTGCCCTGGCTCTGGTCGCATTGTAGCCCTTGAAGTTGCTCAGCGTGCAATGAGGTTAATCGCTCACTCCTTATTACATTATACTACCGCCTTTGGTCCAATATGTTGCACTTAGAATTGCCAAATAGGCTTCATTTCTCTTTTCTCCTGTTTAGAAATGTGCTAAAATGGCATAGTTTAAATCTTATTTCGGTGGGCAAACTGAAAAGGAGAAGTATTATCGCCAAGAGAAAAGCTTCTCACGATTGGTTGTTGCTAATAGCGTTGTCCGGCAGTCTTGGGCTATATTGGTTGACCAATCAGTACGCCGCTTCGTGGGCCGGCGACAGCGCCTGGATTACATTGCAAGCCTGGGATCAAAAGGTTCCGCTTTGGCTGCCAGCGTTAATCGCCTACCAGTCTTTATTTTTCGTGGGCGTTGGCTTACTGCTCTGGCTGTGGTGGAAGCGGCGAAGATCGTTTCGGCGCTTGGCGCTCACGTGGATTACGGACGCACTCATCAGCAATACCATTTTCTTTATTTTACCGACTAAAATGCTGCGTCCAACAATTCAGGCTACCGATTTTTGGACTTGCTGGTTGCAACAAGTTTATGCGTATGATTTGCCCTTCAACGCTTTCCCAAGTTTGCACGTAAGTACGGCGTTGATCATGGGCTGGTTTTGGTGGCGTAATATTTCTAAGGTGTGGCTAAAGGTAATTGGTATCATGTGGGCTTTAGCGGTCATGGTCAGCACAATATTGGTCAAACAGCATTCACTTTTGGATGTCCTGGGCGGTTTGATAGTGGGCCTGGTAGCTATTTGGTCGGTCGATCGTTTTTTCAGCAAGGCAGAGCCTACTATTAGCTCAGCAGACTAAACGCATAATTCTATGCGGTGAACAAAGGAGACAAAGATGTCAGGAAAACCGGTTATCGTTAGCGCAGTACGAACGCCCATCGGTAAGTTCCGTGGGGCATTGAAAGATGTCGCGGCGGTGCAATTGGGCGCTGTGGCGATCAAAGCCGCTGTCGAGCGGGCCGGCATTGATCCGGTTACGGTGGACGAAGTCATCATGGGCAATGTGGTACAAGCCGGCTCCGGACAGAACCCGGCCCGTCAAGCTTCAATTTACGGCGGCATCCCGCCTACAGTAGGCGCCCTGACTGTAAACAAGGTGTGCGGTTCTGGTCTGAAAGCGGTAATGCTGGCGGCCCAGGCCATTAAAGCGGGAGATGGCAAAGTGTACGTAGCCGGCGGTATGGAAAGCATGGATAGCGCACCATACCTTTTGTACAAAGCGCGCTTTGGTTACCGGTTGGGGGATGATAAAATCGTGGACAGTGTGGTTCATGACGGGCTCTGGTGTCCTTTTGAAGATCAACACATGGGCATCTCGGCGGAATGGATTGCCCAGGCGTATCACATAACCCGGGAAGACCAAGATGCTTTTTCCTATGAGAGCCATCGCCGGGCCCTTGCTGCTATGGACAATGGCGAGTTCGACGCCGAAACCGTGCCGGTGATGGTGCCGCAGCGCAAAGGCGGTTCGTTTCGCTTCGATAAAGACGAGGCGCCTCGCCGGGATACCAGCCTGGAAGCGTTAGCCCGGTTGCGTCCTGCTTTCCAAAAAGGTGGTAGTGTAACCGCCGGCAATGCGCCTGGCATCACCGACGGTGCCTCAGCATTGGTAGTCATGGATGAAGAAGAAGCGGTGGCTTTGGGGTTACAGCCTCTGGCGCGCATTACTGCTTATGCCCAGGCAGCCGTCAAACCGTTGGAGATTTTCACGGCGCCGATTTTCGCTTTTCGCAATTTACTACAGAAATTGGGGCTTAACGATATCAAAACGTTGGACTTGCTGGAAATAAACGAAGCGTTTGCTGCCCAAATGCTTGCTGACGGCCGGACGTTAGGCGTGGACTGGGCACGGGTTAATGTTAACGGCGGTGCCATCGCTTTGGGCCACCCTATTGGCGCTAGCGGGGCGCGTGTTTTGACAACGTTGCTTTACGCACTGCGAAATCGCGGTCTGCGAACTGGCGCAGCAGGGCTCTGCCTCGGCGGTGGGGAAGCGGTTGCCTTAGCCGTCGAGATGATTTAGGCTATTTGAGAAGTTGAACTTCTCATCGGGAAAAGGAGCTGGATAATGCGATTAAAAGATCGTGTGGCCATGGTAACCGGTGCCGGCCGTGGTATCGGTCGACAAACCGCTCTCACTTTCGCCCGTGAGGGCGCTAAACTGGTGATTGCAGATATCGATACGGCCAGTGGCGAGCAGACTGCCGCAAAGATTCGGGAAAGTGGCAGTGAGGCTATTTTCGTGCACATCGACGTGGCTGACGAGGCCAGCGTGAATGCTGCCGTAACGCAAGTTGTGGCACAATTCGGCCGTATCGATGTCTTGGTAAATAATGCCGGCGTGCTGCGAGACGCCAAATTGGTGAAAATGAGCGATGCCGATTTCGATTTCGTCATTAGCGTGAACATGAAAGGCGTTTTCCATTGCAGCCGCGCCGTGGCACCGCTGATGATCGAGCGGGGGTACGGCGTGATTTTGAATGCTTCTTCGGTAGTGGCATTGTACGGGAATTATGGGCAAAGCAGTTATGTGGCCAGCAAAAGCGGCGTTATCGGGATGACCAAAGTCTGGGCGCGTGAATTGGGGCCGAAAGGTGTGCGCGTCAATGCAGTGGCTCCGGGGTTTATACAAACGGAGATGTTGGCGGCTGTTCCGGAAAAAGTGCTAAACATGATGCGGCAGAAGACACCGTTGCGTCGCTTAGGGCGGGCGCAAGATATCGCCAACGCCTATCTCTTTTTGGCTTCGGCTGAGGCGAGCTTTATCACGGGCCACGTGCTCAGTGTCGATGGTGGGGTGATCACATAAACATCGGGGGATCATGATATGGGAAAAGGGTTGAGCTTTTCCGAAATTGAATCTATGCGCGCTGGCGCTCGTACCGCCGTGCACGTTTGTATGAATATCAAAGCGCAAGATCGGGTGCTATTCATCTGCGATGAAGAAACGACGCCCATTGCCCGGTTGCTGGTGGAAGAAGCGGCTAATCAAGGTGCCTGTGTGGAGTGTGCTTATTTGGAAAAGTACGGCCGCCGGCCGATTACCAGATTCCCGGTTGCATTGCGAGCGCGGTTACAATCTTTCCACCCAACGGTGACTTTTTACACGGCGCAAGCCGTGCCGGGGGAGGTGCCATTGCGCATTGCCTTGCACCGGTTCTTGAGCGAGTCTTTGGCGGCGCGCCACGCTCATATGATTGGGATCACGCCGGCATTGTTGCGGGAAGGAATGGCTGTAGACTACTACAAAGTGGCCGAAGTGACGGCTATGGTTTACGAACAAGCCCGCAGCACCCGTGAGGCACACGTTATTTCTCCCTTGGGCACAGATTTAACGGCGCGCTTTGCTCCGGATCGGCATTGGGTGAAAGCGGACGGCCTTTACCATCAACCTGGGCAATGGGGCAATTTGCCCGATGGCGAGGTCTTCACGGCGCCGCTGGATGTCAACGGCGTTATTGCGGCCGAAGTGTTGGGTGATTTTTTCAGCCGTAAGTACGGCGTTTTGCAGAAGCCGGTCCTGTTCCGCATTGAGAACGGGCTGGTGGTGAGAATTGACAACGCTGGCCGAACGTTGCGCCACGAATTAGAAGCGTATTTGTGGAGTAACGAGTATAGCAATCGTGTCGGCGAATTTGCCATCGGCACGAATATCGGGTTGAAACGGTTGTGCGGAAATATGCTGCAGGATGAGAAATTCCCCGGCGCGCATATTGCTTTTGGCAACCCGTACTCGGAACAGACCGGTGCCGGCTGGTCGGCGCAGACGCACATGGACGCGGTAACTACTGGTTGTACCATCACATTGGATGACGAAGTAATTATGCGAGATGGTCATTTTGATTACGACGTATTGGGTTCTCGTTTGTCATACGCTTGAACCATGGGCGGGGCAGCTATTCATGATTGTACCGGTAAGTGTGCTAATAATGCAAGGATGGTTTTACTGAAAAAATCTTTACCGCCGAGAACACAAAGTGCGCAGAGAGAAAGACAATGGGGCCGCAACTGGATTTTGCCTTTGCAATCGCAACTGCTAAGCCCAGGGCGGATGGAACGCGGATTGCGTGCAGATAAATCAGAAAAGAGCAGCGGAAATCAGCGCGTATCAACGTCATCTGCGTCCTATTGTTGGGAAAGATGGGCAATCATTTGAAATCTTTGCATTTTCTCTGCGTTCTCGGCGGACTCTGCGCTAAAAGAGCTTTTTCAGGGGACGCAAGGATTTCTTATGCCGTTTGTTGAACATCAAGGGTGTCGTCTATTTTACCGAGATCAGGGTCAGGGGCCGGAAACAATTCTCTTCTTGCACAGTAATTTCGCCAGCGGGCGTTGGTGGGAACCGGTCGCGTCGTTCTTGGCCGGGCCATATCGACGCTTGATTCCTGATTTGCGCGGGCACGGACAGAGCTGCCGGCCAGAAACGGGCTATGATGTGCCCAGCCAAGCCGGTGATTTGGCCGGCGTTATTGGCGCGGCCGCTCCGGAGGTGTTACACTTGGTGGCGCATGGTTTCGGCGCAGCTGTGGCGCTGGAGTACGCTGTAACCCACCCCGGCCGGTTGCGTTCGTTGACTTTGGTGGCGCCGGCGCCGGCCGAAGGCGTGAAAACGCCGCCGGAAGCATTAGCCGTTTTCCAGGCTATGCGCGAGGATCGTAATTTGTTGTTGCGGGCACTGAGCAGTATGATGCCGTCATTGCCCCCGGGTAACTTGATGCAGGCGTTGGTGGATGAAACGCAGACCATGGCCCCGGCCGCGTTCATTGCGGACGCCCAGGCGCTTTCGCTCTGGCATGTGCAGGATCGACTGCGTTCGTTTCGAGTTCCCACACTGATCGTGTGGGGCGATTTAGATGTAATGGTTTCTTACCAAGAGGCGGAACGCACTATGCTGGATATTCCTGGCGCGACGTTAGAAGTGCTGCAGAATGCCGGGCATGTGCCATTTCTGGAAAAGCCGGAACCGTTCGTGAATATATTGCTGGCCTTCCTTGGGGAAGATTTCGATCACTACGAGGAAATCCGGCAGGTCGACGAAGACGAACCGCCGGTTATGCTAAATCTTTGAGGATGTGTAGCTATGCCTGTTTGTCCGAAATGCAACACTTGGAACCCTGATGATCGTACTGTTTGCTGGCGTTGTGGCGCCGAACTGCCTCGGCCGGAAGAAAAAAAGAAGAAGCGTTCCTTTTCCCTTTTTGGCTTGCCGGCCTGGACCTGGCTTGCCTTGATTTTCCTTTTAGCTATTTCTTGCTTGGGCCCCTATATTGCGATGCTTTTGCAGCGATGAGTGTCGAGATTTCCCGACGATTACTGACCTGGTTCGCCGCCAATGGGCGTGATTTGCCTTGGCGGCATGAACGGACGCCTTATCGAGTCGCCGTGGCGGAATTCATGTTGCAACAAACGCAGGTTCGGCAGGTCATCCCTTATTATCAACGCTGGCTGCAACGGTTTCCTTCTTGGGTAACTTTGGCTGTTGCGCCGCTGGACGATGTCTTGAAGCTTTGGGAGGGGTTAGGCTATTACAGCCGGGCGCGCCGGCTGCATCAGTTGGCGCAAATCGTTGTGGCGGATTACGGCGGCCAACTGCCAAGTCAGGAAAAAACGCTATTGGCGTTGCCCGGTATTGGTCGTTATACGGCTGGTGCGATTTTGAGCCTGGCATTCGGTCAGGATATGCCGTTGCTGGACGGCAATGTGCGCCGGGTGTTAGCCCGGCTTTACGCCTGGGGCGGCGATCCGAACAGCCGGGAAGGGGAGCGCTGGCTTTGGGCACAGAGCCGGGCGCTGCTTCCTTCGGGACAGGCCGGTGCTATGAACGAAGCGTTGATGGATTTGGGCGCAATGATTTGCACACCGCGGGGCCCCCGTTGTGACCTTTGCCCGCTGGCTGCCTACTGCCTGGCGTTTACATCTGGCCGGCCGGAAGCTTTTCCCTCCTCGTCGCTAAAGCCGCCATTGCCGCACCATCAAATTGTAGCCGCCGTTTGGCAAGACACAGCCGGCCGCTTTTTGCTGGCCAAGCGCCCGTTGCCTGGCCTCTTGGCCAGTCTATGGGAATTTCCCAGCATCGATTGCGGTGCCGAACCGGCGTATCCCCCGGATGCCTGTTTGCAAAAATGGCTGGCTACAGAGATGGGGTGGGGGAGGACGCTCATCGGCGCGGCGCTGCCGCCTTTGCGGCACGCGTACACCCATTTTCGGCTAACGTTGTACCCGTTTTACGTTTCCCTACCTGCCAAAACAGACATGCTAAATAGTTTACTGAAAACTTATCCGGCCTGGCGCTGGGCAACCCCGACGCAAGCCAGGCAAGGGCTGGCAATGACCGGTGTTTCCGGACGTTTGCTGGCCCAATTGGTGCGGGAAGGATCGATTTGATGCGTGGGATTGTGCTAGTGACAGGTGCAAATGGTTTTTTGGGCAGCAATTTGGTGGCTGCTTTGGCCAATCGTGGCGCAGCCGTGCGTGCTTTGCATCGGTCTACTTCGGACTTGCGGGCGTTAGCCGGGTTGCGCTACGAAGACGCGGTGGGCGATGTGTTGGATGAGACCAGTTTACGCGCTGCCATGGCCGGCTGCGATCTTGTCTTCCACGTGGCAGCCGTGGCGGATTATTGGCGGACGCCGGTGGAACGACTTTATCGCGTCAATGTGGAGGGCACCCGGAACGTGGTTCGTGCGGCAGTGGCTGCCGGTGTTCGGCGCGTTGTGCTTACGAGCTCTGTTGCTTCGTTGGGCGTTCCGCCCCGAGGGGAATTGCTGAATGAGCGAAGCCAGTTCAACTTGCCGCCGGAACATTTCCCGTACGGGCACAGCAAAGCAGAGGCGGAACAAGTGGCTCGCACCGAAGCTGGCGACGCGCTGGAACTAATCATTGTTAATCCGGCTGTGATCTTGGGCCCCCGCGATTTGCATTTCATCTCCGGTAGCATCATCAAAGAAGTTTACCAACATCGAGTGCCCATTTGCCCGCCTGGCGGCACTAATTATATTTCGGTGAATAGTGTGGTAGCCGGTGAACTGGCCGCGGCAGAAAAAGGACGTCCCGGCCAACGTTATATTCTCGGCGGCGTGAATTTGTCCCATGTCAAGGCGTTTTTGACTGTGGCTCGATTGTTGCACGTGCCGTTCACGTGCCGCCATGTGCCCGGTTGGACGCTGCCGCTGTTGGCCCGGTTAGTCGATCTCTACAATTGGCTGGGCCTTGGACCACGGCTGGTGGACGGCAATCAGGTACGCCTTTCCGGACAAGAAATTTACGTGGACACCAGCCTGGCCCGGCACGAATTGGGCCTGCCACCTACCGATTTCGAGGCCACCATCATCGCAACGTTCCGTTGGTATCGGCAGGAAGGATTGTTATAGAATTCCAATCCCCGGCGATCTATGTTAGCCGAGGCTGGTTTACGTTAGGTTTTGCGGTAATGGCGCAGGTTCCACAATTGTTGTAGCGTTTTTTAGCGCTGGTTTTTATGGCAGCGATTTTGGAGTTCCCTGAAAAAAGCAGTGGACCGTAGAAATCGTTGAGAACGCTGAACAGGAACGAAGGTTGTAAAGACAAAAGTCTCTTGCAGACCCATGATTTTTCTCTCTGTGCGCCTTACGTTCTTGGTGGTACCAATTCTTGTAGTTGATTTTTAGATTTCTTGGTTTATGTTCACTTATATTTTTCCGGCGACCTCCTGGTCTAACCGTTGGAAGAATGCCACCATATAACGGTGGCGCTCTTCAGCAATGTGACGGGCAATGTCAGTATACAAACGATCTTTAACCCTGCGGAGCTTGAAAACGAATTCGTGCACCGGGGTATACGCGATGGCTGTTGGTGTTGCTTCTGCCTCGGCCTGCGCTACCGGAACAGTCCACAGCGGCGAACCGTGTTCCCCGGCATAGACAAAGGCGCGGGCAATACCGATGGCGCCGATTGCATCCAGGTTATCCGCGTCGCTGAGGCATTTCGCTTCCAAAGTGGCTGGCTCCGGTGGATAACGGAAGCGGTGTGCTACAATGCAGTGAGAAACCGCTGTCACGAACGCTTCCGGTTCCCCTGCTAACAATTCTGTCGCCAACCGGGCACCGACAAGGTGATGACGGGCCCTGTCGACACCAACACCGACATCGTGCAATAGCGCAGCCGTCCGCACGACGGATACATCAGCACCTTCAGCTTCAGCAATGCGCTCTGCCAAGCGCAATACGCGCAAAACGTGGCTGAAATCGTGCGCTGCGCCGTGTTCACCGTAAAGCAGCCGCGCCTTTTCAACAGTTAATTCCATGCTTCTCACCGAATGATACTTTCGATTTTCTGCTGGAATGTATAGAGCAGATTCTTGACATCTTCCTCATTATCCCCTTCGACATCAATGTGGAATACGGCTTTATCCGCATCTGGCCGCATCAACACCCAGCGCCGGCCGCCTAAGAAAACTTTGACGCCGTCCAATGTCTGCACGTTGTCGCTTTTGTAGGTCTCGTTCAACACGCGCATGACCTTGCCTTTATGCGCCCAGGGCGTATCTACCTGCACGCTGCCGACCCAATGGGGTGGCAAGGTGTCCCGCACATCGTGTAGCGTCGTTTGCTGCACGGCCATAGTTTCTAACAACTGCGCTAAAGCCATCATACCATCCACTGCAGGGTGGAATTCTGGTACAACGAAATTGCCGCGGCCATCCATCGCCAGTATTACATCCGGTTCTTGCGATTGGCCCATCAAATCGTGCAAATCGTATTTACAGCGTATAACGCTGCCGCCGTAACGCTGAGCGATTTCGTCTAAAGCAGTGGGCATTGTTACTGTGGCCACCAGTCGTTTGCCCGGATGTGACCGCATGATGAGCTCAGCCAGCACTAAGGCTGTTTCCATTGAAGAGAGCGGCTGCCCATCTTTGCAAACGATGAAAAGCTTTTCGCCGCTCACATCCAGTTTCGCGCCAAAGGAAACATCCTGCAATACTTTCGTGATAGCGCCTAGTTGGTATAGCCCCGCCTGAAACTGTTCTTCTAGAACAGCTAATTTGGTTTCGGAGGGGTGGGCGTTTAGAGGTACTTGCTCTACCGCCAGACTTTGTAACAGGGCCGGCAAGATGCTGCTACTGGTACCATAGCTGTAATCTACCACTACTTTATATTTTCTATTCACGATGGCATCATTGTTTACCGCAGCTAGAAAATCTTTCTCATAATGGGAAAGCACGCCTGGCGCGTATTCGATAAGACCAATCTCGTCCATATACGCCCGTCGGAAATCCTCACGAAAATAAATGCGCTCGATTTTGCGTTCCACTGCATTGCTCAAGTCTAAACCGGAGCCGTTGAAAATGTGAATATCCACCACGCGTTGATCAAAAGGAGATAGCCGCACATTAATGCCGGCGACTGCTTCGGTTTGACGGGTATAGTAACGCGCCACTGGCCCGGGTACGCTGGCTAAATCCCAAACGTTCACGCCGGCGGCCGGTAGGCCGGCAATAATAGCTCGTTTCAACATGCGCGAGCTGCGGTGCACATCCCGATTAATGGTAACCCATGATCCTTTTGGGAAGTGGGCGCCCACTGCAGCGCCAACTTTGGCCGCCATCTCCGGTGTTAAATCTACGTTGACTACGCCGCTAATCCCAAACCGACCAAAAAGCGTGCGCCGCACCCGGCTGCCCCAAATTATACTCTCATGAACTTGCGCTCCGCTTTCCACCTCTTTTTTGGGCCAAAGACGCACATTCTCGTAAATGATGGCATTCTCGTGAATGATGGAGCCATCCGCGACCACACTGCCATCGTGGAGCATTGCCTTGGACTTAATCGAACACCCCCGCCCAACAATGGTGCCCGATAGCTGTACATCCTCACCGATGTAGCACCCTCGCCAAAGAATAGAGTGCGTCACCTCTACGCGCGAGTCGATGATTGTGTCATTGCGGATAACCGTTGGTCCATCGATGTGGACGCCTCCTTTGATGCGTACTCCCGGGCCTAAATAGATGGGGCCTTTGAGGATGGCGTCCGGGGCAATTTCTACGTCGTCGCTGCCTAACCATACATTGTCGCCCCAGTGCCGGCCCAGCGGTTCTAAATTCACCCGTCCTGACAACAAATCGCCCGTAGCACGCACGTATTCGTTGATATTGCCGACATCGGTCCAATAACCATTAGCCACGAAGCCGTACATGCTGCCCGGTTGCGAAAGAAATTGCGGGAAAATGTCATTGCTCCAATCCACCGGTTTCCCCGGCTTGATCAAATCCAGTACTTCCGGCTCGATCACGTAAATGCCGGTGTTCACTTGATCCGAGATCACCTCACTCCAGCCGGGCTTCTCTAAAAACTGCGTAATCTGGCCCGCATCATCGGTGATCACTACACCATATTCCAGCGGCGTTGGCACGCGATATAGCGTTAGCGTCACTTTAGCTTTTTTTTCTTTGTGGAAGGCGATAATTTGGCCTAAGTTAAAATCGGTCAAAGCATCGCCGCTAATTACCAAAAAAGTATCATCCTGCAATAACGACGCGGCGTTTTTGACACTACCGGCTGTTCCTAACGGCGTCTCTTCTACAGCGTACTGAATGTTCATACCCCAAGCACTGCCATCACCGAAAAAGTCATGGATCATATCGGCCATGTACATGGTTGTCATTACCACATCCGTAATGCCATATCGCTTCAACAAGTCGAGGATATGTGAAATCATCGGTTTGTTCACCATGGGCACCATGGGCTTTGGCCGATCTTTCGTCAGCGGACGCAGTCGTGAACCTTCTCCTCCCGCCATCACCACAGCCTTCATTGTTAGCCTCCCTTATTTTAGTAACCTATCACATGAAAAGCGCACAAACTCATCAGCATAACAACAGGAATATGGACAATTTAACTATATTCTACTACAATTTCACTCTATCAATATTGAGCTATCCAGCAAAGGAGTTATATCATGGAAACAGTAAAATATTGTCCTATTTGTGGACAGCGCTTGGAAATGCGCATGATGAGCGATCGAGTACGGCCGGTCTGTCCGAACTGCGGTTTTGTTTATTACATGAATCCGGCTGTTGCCGCCGGCACACTGGTAGAGGAAGATGGCAAAGTCCTCCTTATTCGTCGCGGTGTTGAACCACGCAAAGGCTATTGGGCCTTGCCTGCTGGTTACGTGGAAGCCGACGAAAGTGCCGAAGAAGCAGCCGTCCGCGAGACTAAGGAAGAAACCAATGTCCCGGTTGAACTCGATGAACTTCTGGGTGTTTATTCTTTTGGACAATCAGTCGGTGATCGCGGTGTGCTCATCTTATACAGTGCTCACGCCACGCCGAATGCCCAGCCGCCTCATCCCAGCGACGACGCTACCGAAGCACGGTTTTTTGCTCCGGCGGAGCTTCCCCCTAATGAGAATCTGGCTTTTGATAGCCACAGATCTGCTTTAGCAGAGTGGCGCCGCGCTCGAGCCGTCTCCTATCGCATCGCTGTCTCAGAAGATAAACAAGCCATTTTTACTTTAGCACAGCAATTTAAAGAGCCTATGTTTCGGTCGTCGCTCTCTGACAGTAATGGCTGTCAGTTCATTTTAGCTTGGGATGTCAATCAATTAGTCGGGTTTGCCAGTCTGAGCTTGCACCCTATTTCGGGCGATGTGCGGCTCAATCAGGTTTTCGTGGTGCCAAGCCATCGTCGTTGGGGGATTGGGAGCCACTTAATACAACATGCTATTGATCATGTTCGCACCGTTGGGAAAAACCGCCTTTTCGCTGAAATCCCGACTAGTAATACCGGCCTGGTCGTTTACATCAAGAGTGGTTTTCAGGTTTCAGGCTTCATGAACCAGGCATCACCCCATCGCTATCCCGAAAACCAGCCAGTGCTCTTTCTTACTTATAATGTAAGCAAATAATTTCGCTTGACGGGACTGGAACTAAAAAGCTTGACGCCAAGGCGCAGAGATGAAGTTTATTTCAAGGAAGTTGGGGACAGGCGTAAGAGCGTAACGTGTGTGGTCCCTACAGGACGACTATCTATTCCTGATTCCTAACCTCCGCTCTTTTTCTCCCCGTCTACCGCGTTTCTGTGCAAGATCTTGGTCTTGCACAGAAGAATTTCACTAGAAAGATACTATATTATAGCACAACTTCCTATTAACATTAAAGAATGCGTAACGGTAACTAACAATTCCAAAGGCCCTGTATCTGGCGAAAAGGCGTTTTGTATTCCACCCAGGGGGTGCTATACTTCCTTGTTCATACCAAACAAGCTAAACTTGGCATGAGCAAGTGTGAAAAACAACTGTCTGTTCTACTAAGGAACAGAGTTAATGAGGTGAATGTGTGTTATTATTACCCATTCTATATGCCATTGCTAGCTATAGCTTAGCGCTGTATGGATTACAGGCGTTGCTGCTGACAATGTTCTATATTTGGAAAGAAGTGACGAGGGTCGAGCCATTAGTTGCGGTTCCCAAGGATTGTGAGTGGCCGATTCTCACGATTCAGTTACCCATTTACAACGAGAAGGCTGTGGTTGAACGCTTATTGTTTGCTGTAACCAGTTTAGACTATCCCCGGGCT
Source organism: Anaerolineae bacterium (assembly GCA_015486845.1). GTDB lineage: Bacteria > Chloroflexota > Anaerolineae > JAADDB01 > JAADDB01 > WFQU01. The sequence continues at coordinate 15,033 of WFQU01000049.1, forward strand.
CGGCTACAAATTCAGGTGCTGGATGATTCCGATGACGAAACGACACGTGTTTTGCAACAAGAAGTACTGTATTACCGGAAGCAAGGTTACTGGATTAATCTGATGCGTAGGCATGACCGGACAGGCTTCAAAGCGGGCGCATTAGCGACTGCTTTTGTCCAAGTCAAAGGAGACTTCATCGCCATCTTCGATGCCGACTTCGCACCGGCACCTGATTGGGCGCAAAAGAGCGTGTTAGCGCTTATTAAACATCCGGCCTGGGGGTTCGTGCAAACTCGCTGGGGCCACTTGAATGCGCCGGCTTCCTGGCTTACCCGAGCCCAGGCCATCGCTCTGGATGGCCATTTTGTCGTCGAGCAGGGCGCCCGGTCCGCTTTCGGCTTGCCGTTTGGCTTCAACGGTAGCGGCGGTATTTGGCGGCGGCAGACCATCGAGGACGCCGGCGGTTGGCAAGCCGACACGTTATGTGAAGATTTAGACCTGAGCTATCGTGCCCAATTGCGAGGTTGGCAGGGTGGTTATCTGCCTGATGTCGTTGCGCCGGCGGAGCTGCCACCATCCATGAGTGCCTGGAAACAACAACAATTTCGTTGGGCCAAAGGCTCGGTACAGGTTATGCGCAAAGTCGGTGGCGACATTCTGCGGGAAAAAAGCTGGTCATGGACGGTGAAAATAGCGGCATTCTGGCATTTGAGCGGCTATATCTCACATTTGTTCTTGCTCTTGCTTTTAGCGCTACTCTTGCCCATGATCCAATTCCACTTGCCTTGGGTGCCTTTTTTAGCGCCAATAGGCTTGTTGGGCTTCGGACCTATCCTACTTTATGTCGTTAGCCAGCAGCAGTTATATGACCAATGGCTTCGCCGCTTGCTTGCTCTGCCGTTTCTATTAGCTGTTGGCGTGGGTCTGGCTCTCAACAATAGCGTGGCTGTACTCGAGGGGATCATCGGGCAAGATTCCCCTTTCCGGCGTACCCCCAAGTATAATTTGTCTGGCGCTAACAATGGTTGGGTCGGTCGCGGTTATGCGCCGCCGGTGGATCCGCGCACGGGAGGGGAGCTTCTTTTAGCCGGTTACGCTTTAGTAACGTTATGGGCCGCCTGGCGAGCAGGAGACTGGCTACTCATGCCATTTATCAGTTTATTTGTGATCGGGTTTGCCTGGGTTGGGTGGCAATCGCTGCGTGAACGCCGTGTAGCCATTCGCTACACCCGCCAGGCTGCCGTACGCCGGTCGCTGTCGTGAAAAGGTCTTATTTTCAGAGAGGAATCGACCTGGGCCTGTGGCGCACCAAAGCGGATGAAAATTTACGACTGGCGTCAAGCGTTTAGGCAGCTTGGCAGCGTCAACACCGGCTAAAGCCTCGACGCCGGTGTTGGGGAAAGTGCAGCGCTTCGCTAATAAAGATGTCATCAGGCTTATTTTTTCGCCATTATTTTTTATCTGCGTGCGCAGCCAGCGTTAATCTGCGTCCTATTTTATTTTCAAGGGAGTTATCATGGGCCTACGGCACACCACAGCGAATGAAAACCTACGGCTGGACTCGAGCCTTTAGGCGGTTTTGTAGCGTTACCCCCGGCTAAAGCCTCTACTCCGGCGCAATGGGAGCTATTTTCAGGGGAGAATCTGTTACTAATTTCTTGACCATTGTTTTTTTATCTGCGTGCGCAGCCAGCGTTAATCTGCGTCCTATTTTATTTTCAAGGGAGTTATCATGAGCCTACGGCACACCACAGCGAATGAAAATTAAGATCAGCGTGCATCAGCGTTAATCTGCGTTCTATTTTCAGAGGAGACAAAAATGACGCGTATCGGCATTGGTATTGTGTTCATCATCATAGCCGGGTTTTATCCGTTTGCGGCCATGCTCCGGCTAAACAAACGGTTGGGCCGGCCGGATGGCCCAGGTCGTAACGAATTGATCGCACTCATGGTGATGCACAGCGCGTTGCCATTCGCCCTTGCTCTCATCGGTATGGGCGTGATGATCCATCGCCTGTATATCGCCCCGGCCTACCGGATCAGTGTGCTTTTCTTGTTACTGCTGGCCGCCGCAGGCGGTGGCCTGAGCCGACGGTGGAAAAAACAATGATTCCGTCAGAACACGTCTGGCGCGTGGCCATTGTACACGACTGGCTCAATCAAATTGGCGGTGCGGAGTATGTTTTGGAAGTGCTCAAAGAGATATTTCCGGCTGCGCCGGTGTTCACCAGCATTTATGATCCCAAGCGGATGCCGGATGCTTACCGTCAATGGGAAATCCATACTTCGTGGTTGAACAAACTGCCGGGCATAGCAGCCCACCATCAATGGTACTTGTCCCTCTTCCCGTTGGCATTCGAGGAATTCGACTTCAGCGGCTTCGACTTAGTCATCAGTAACAAAAGTGCCTTCAGCCACAGCGTTATCACGCCGCCGGAGACAGAACATATTAGCTACTGTCTCACGCCGACCCGCTTCCTGTGGCAATATCAAGCTTATCGACAACGGGAAGGATTAGGGCGCTTGGCTAACGCGCTTTTTAGGCGGACGCTGCACAACCAGCGCCAGTTTGACCGCTTAGCGGCTGACCGGGTCGATCATTTCATCGCTATTTCCCGGGCCGTACAAGCACGCATCCAAAAGTATTATCGCCGGGAAAGTGTGGTCATTTACCCGCCGGTGAACACAGATGCTTTTCAGCCCACCGTTCATCCCAGCGCCGACTATTTCTTAGTCTCCTCACGGCTAATCCCATACAAACGGATCGACTTAGCCGTCCAGGCGTGCACGAACCTAAACCTACCACTGGTTGTGGCGGGAGAAGGGCGGGATAGTGCTTACTTGCGGCGCGTGGCCGGCCCGACGGTACGATTTCTTCCCCGGCAGCCGCTGGCCAAATTGCGCACACTCGTGCAAAATTGTCGTGCTTTCCTCTTCCCCGGCCTGGAAGATTTCGGAATCACGCCGGTGGAAGCGATGGCCGCCGGCCGGCCGGTGATCGCATTTGCCGGAGGTGGCGCGTTGGATACAATTGTAAATGGTGTTACTGGAGAGTTCTTCCACGAACCGACTGTGGAAAGTCTGGTGGACGTGCTACAATCTTTCGATCCGGCGGATTACGATCCGGCCGCCTGCCGGGCACAAGCTGAGCAATTCGCCAAGGAAAAGTTTCAAGCGAAACTGCTGACTTTTATCAACGAAGTCATGGAACGCAGAGCGCAGCAAAGGAAATAACATGGAGCTCAAATTATACTGGAAAATCTTCTGCCGGCGTTGGTGGCTAACGGCACTTATTGTCTTCTTGGCTGCTCTAACCCTACCGTTCCACCAAAACCTGCCGCCCTCCTATCACGCCGCAATGCGTTTCTTAGTAGGCGTCAAGCCGGACATCACCTCGCCTAACGCGTACGATTACGATCGCTATTACACCTGGCGGACGGCGGAATATCTCATTGACGACTTGAGCGAAGTGGTACGGGGCAGCGTTTTCAGCCAGGCCGTGCAACAGCAGTTACAACAAGATGGTGCTGCCGCCAAGATTGCGGCAGTGACTATCCAGGGTAGCACGCAAACCAGCAAACTGCACCGGTTGCTCCATATCGGTATTGATGGGCCAAACAAGTCTGACGTGAGCGCCATTGCTGCGGCCACACAGAAAGTGTTGGAAAACGAAGTTACTCGTTTCTTTCCCGAGGCGTACGCTCGGGGAGCGACAGTCATCCTGGTGGATGGGCCGCACATTAGCCGCAACGCACCGGGCCTACGAGAAAAACTGGCCATGCCGATGCGTCTCTTTTTAGCGTTGTTGGCCGGATTGTTGGGTGAATTCCTATTGTACTATTTAGATGACCGCATTTGGGAACGGAGCGACCTGGAAACATTTGGCTGGACCGTGATCGCCGAGATACCCCGTAGTTAAACGGAGCAGCCTGCCCCGGCAAAGAGCTTGCCGCACACAGGACAACAATGGTAAAATATCGTGGTCAACCGGTTGGCGGGAAAGCTTGGGGATGCTATCAAGATATCACCTCTCCAAGGAGGGAAATTAGTGGAATTTAAAGAATATTATGCTATTTTGCGTAAACATGGCTGGATCATCGTTGTATTAGCCCTGCTTTCCGGCGTAGCCGGCTATAAACTGAGCAGCTTACAAGAACCGCTGTATCGAGCTTCGGTGCAGGTGCGGATAGAACCCGTTGGCCTGGATTGGGGCCGAGCCAATGCTGTCCAGGTGTTGCTGCACAGCTACCAGGTACTTATTAAGAGCCATCAAACGGCCCAACAAGTCATCAATCGCGCCCAGTTGGATATGTCCACCGACACGCTGCTCAGCCAGATGCAAGTTAGCCCGGATGAGTCTAATTTTACGATTCGCATTGACGTGGAAAACCGAGATCCCCAAGTGGCTAAACAGATCGCCGAAACGACGGCCAATGTTTTTATCGCTAACCGCCAAGCCTGGAACCAAAATCAACAACGAAATAGTCAAGTGGACGTATCGATAAGAGATTACGTGCGCCATGTTCCGCAAATTCGTCCTAAGCCCAAAATCAATGCCTTGGCCGGGCTCATTTTAGGTGGTATCGTCGGCATACTAATCGTCTTACTTTTGGAATGGATCGAAGCGGATATCCTGCGCACGCCAGAAAAAGTGGAACGACAATTAGCCTTGCCGGTGCTGGGCGGCATTCCGTCTTCCAAAAAAGCTGAAGGGAGCCATTCATGAACCTCATCACTTTACAAGACAGCCGTTCGCCTGTGGCTGAGGCATACCGTACTTTGCGCACGAATTTAGAATTTGCTAATGCCGAAGCGCCGTTGCGCAGTGTCGTGGTCGCAGCGCCCACGGCGGAGCCGGATATTGCTGAGCTGGTGGCTAATTTAGGCGTTACGTTTGCCAAGACCGGCCGCAAGGTCATTTTGGTGGAAGGTGACTTGCGGCAGCGAAAATTGCACACCTTTTTTGGATTGCACAATGATGTTGGTTTGACCTCGCTGGTGCGAGAAGGTAGCACTTTGGAAGCAGCGTTGCAAGAGAGCGGCGTGCCTAATGTACAGGTGTTGACGGCTGGGCCGGCGACAGATAGTCCTACAGATATTTTGGACGCTCGCCAGCTTGAAAAAGCGTTGGATCGCATGCACGAAATAGCGGATTGGACTCTTTTTACCGCGCCACCGCTCTTGACTTTTAGTGATGGCGTCATTTTGGGGCACCACGCGGATGGTATTTTGTTGGTCGTGCGTGCTGGCAGAACGCACCGCAGCGCCGCGCTGCGCGCCAAGCAAATTTTAGAACGGGTTCATGTGCGCCAGATTGGCGTTGCCATGCTTAATAGCCCTGTGCAACGCGACGCAATAGATTACATCAAAAGTAAAGGATAATCGGGAATGAAAGGATTAGTGCTCAGCGGCGGTAAAGGAACGCGTCTGTATCCCATCACTTACACCCGAGCCAAACAGTTGGTGCCGGTGGCCAACAAGCCGGTTCTATTCCGGGTTATCGAATCCATCAGGGACGCTGACATTGAGGAAATTGGCATCGTAGTGGGCAACACTGCCGCCGAAATACAAGAAGTCGTCGGTGATGGCAGCCGCTGGGGTGTTCGCATTACTTACATCCCGCAGGAAGCCCCGCTGGGCCTGGCCCATGCAGTGAAGATCAGCCAGGACTTCTTGGGCGATAACAATTTTGTTATGTTCTTGGGCGATAATGTCATTCAAGGTGGCATTTCTAAACTCATTCGTGATTTTGAGACCAATGCCTATAACGCTCAGGTCGTGCTGAAGAAGGTTAGCGAGCCGCAGCATTACGGCGTGGCAGAATTAGACGAACATGAACGGATCCGCCGCCTGGTGGAAAAACCACGCCAGCCCCAAAGTGATTTAGCTTTGGTAGGCATTTATATGTTCGACCCCAATATTTTCCAGGCTGTCCAGGCTATCAAGCCGTCATGGCGCGGGGAATTAGAAATTACTGACGCTATCCAATGGTTGGTGGAAAATGGCTTTGACGTGCACCCTTACGTGCATAAAGGGTGGTGGATTGACACTGGCAAGCCTATTGACATGCTAGAAGCGAATAACCGCGTGCTGTTGGAAATTGTGCCGAACGTGGCCGGCTATATCGATCGTGATTCAGATGTAGACGCCCGGGTTACTATTGAGGCGGGTGCAGAAGTGATCAACAGCGTTGTGCGCGGTCCTACCATTATTGGGAGCAATAGCCGTTTGATAAACGCCTATGTTGGTCCTTTTACGTCTATTTACCACGATTGTCTGCTGGAAAATGTGGAAATCGAGCACAGTATTGTCATGGAACAGTGCACGCTGAAAAATATTCCCAACCGCATTGAGGATAGTCTCATTGGGCGTAACGTGGAAATCAGCCACTCGGCTATCAAGCCGCGGGCGTATAAGCTGACCATTGGTGACAACAGTCAGTTGGGATTGTTGTAATGGTGCGTTCTTTTCCTGAGTTAGCGGCTCAACGGTGGCATATCTGGCGGCATCCTCTGGAACATGATGGACTATCTTGCCCAAACTGGCAACGCTTAGCGCCTATTTATCGCTTGCGCCTGACTGATACGTTGCCACAGCGTCAGCGAAAATTGCGGCAGTTGATGGTTTTCTTGCATCAGCGTTTTATTCGCTTGCAAGAAGCCTGGCCGGCGTGGGACGAGTTCGATGTCGGCGCTTATTTTGATCTCTATCCGGATCAAGCGACAGCGCTGTGCGAGACCAGGGTGCATAACGGTAAGTTGCAAGTCGTTTTCTTCGTCGATATGCTCATGCCGTCTTTCCGCCGGGCGCTGCACTACTGGCAAACAGTGGTCGTGCCGGCCTACAAACAAGTAGAACCATCGTTAGCTGGCCCGGTTAGCCGGCCCACTTCACTGCAACAGGTGCTGGGCACGGCTTTCGACAACGACATCATGCCGGAATTTGATGCCCTCTATCTGGAGGCACACACTGCCATGTTACAAAGTATACGCCCCTTGGCCCAGTCCGGTGATGTACATTTCTTGGCCCATAGCGCTGCTTGTTTAGAACGTCTGCGCGTGGCCAAAGCTTATCGCAAAGCCGGGCCAAATCAGATTGCAACCAAATTAGATCAGGTTCCCACGCTTACGCTGGAACACACCATTGTTATTGCGCACAATGTTCGACGACGACGCCAGATGCGTTTGGCGCGTTACCGGGATAGACTGAAACATCATTGGGCGCTATAGCTACAAAGTCATAAAATTTGTGGTAACTACTCAATCATCGTCAAAGAGAACATTGATTACGCAGAGTTCACGCAGATAAATTAGACAAAAGTAGAGGGAATTAGCGTTTATCTGTATCACCTGCGCCGTATTGTCGGGGATGCTGCGTTGTCAGAAATTGTGCCTACCCACAAGGAGGAGAAATGACAGTAATAAGAGCGTTTACTGGTATTCGGCCGCGAGCGGATAGGGTTGGACAAGTTGCCAGTCCGCCCTACGACGTGATGAATGCTGCAGAAGCCAAACAAATGGCCGGGAACAACGATGCTTCATTTCTGCATGTTGTAAAAGCCGAAATCGATTTTCCCGACGGCACCGACCCACACAGCGACGTAGTTTACCAAAAGGGGGCAGAAAATTTGCAAAAGCTGCTCGCTCGGGGCATTCTGCAACGCGATGTTCAACCCAGTTTGTATCTCTACGAGCAGACTATGGGCGAGCACCGACAACGCGGCATCATAGCGGCAGTCAGCGTGGCGGAATACGAGCAGGGAATTATCAAGAAACACGAATTGACCCGCCCGGATAAAGAGGATGACCGGACCCGGCATATCGACATTCTCAACGCCCATACTGGACCGGTGATGTTAACTTATCGAGCAAAGCCCAAAATAGACCGACTTAGCGATGAAATCTGTGACACGACAGTACCCGTTTACGATTTCGTGGCGCGGGATAATGTTCGCCATCGATTTTGGGTCGTTTCCGATCCGGCGCCAATCGCCGCCTTGCAAGCGTGTTTCCAAGAAGTCGCGGCGTTGTACATCGCTGATGGGCACCACCGCAGCGCAGCTGCGGCGCGGGTGGCCGCATTGCGCCGGGCGCACAACCCTCACCATACCGGGCAGGAACCGTATAACTACTTCTTGGGTGTCCTTTTCCCCCACGATCAATTGCAGATTTTGGGCTATTACCGGGCTATTAAAGATTTGAACGGACTCGATCCGGATACTTTCCTGAGCAAAATAGCCACACTGTTCGATGTGACGACCACCGACACGCCGATTCCCTCGGAGAAACACCAATTTGGCATGTACTTGGACGGCCAATGGTACCGGTTAGTCGCTAAAGCGGATACTTTCACGCCGAACGATCCGGTGCAGAGCTTGGACGTCTCCATTTTGCAGGAAAACCTCATCTGCCCGATTTTGGACATCCAATCGCCGCGCACGGACCAACGTATTGCTTTCATCGGTGGCATTCGCGGCAGCAAAGCGCTGGAACAACGGTGCCATGAAGACATGCGGGTTGCGTTTACTTTGTATCCAACCAGCGTTGAGCAATTAATGGACATCGCGGACAGTGGCGCTATTATGCCTCCTAAGTCCACCTGGTTCGAGCCTAAACTCTATTCTGGCGTCGTGGTGCATAGCTTGAGCGAAGCATAACACGTCAGGGCGGACCTGAAAAACGAGAGCAGAAAAGGGGCCCCCTATCCCTCAACCTTGGGGGGGCAACACACCCCCAGAATTGGGGGCCGGGGGGCGCACGGAGCTCAAAGCTCCGTGCTACAGGGTAAGGAAGCCCGCTGAAGCGGGCTTAGGTTTTACGTAGCCCGGCGGCTTTCAGCCCCGGACAATGGGTGCGGCTGTCGCCAAGCCTTTAGGTGGGTTGGTGGGTCTACCACTGGCTAAAGCCTCGATGCCGGTACGTTAATTGATTTTGAGAAAACTATTTTCGTATTGCTGGCCTAATGTATTTGAGATCAGCGTGTATCAACGTTGATCAGCGTTCTGTTTTCCGGAGGAAAGGGTAGCCGAAGGCATTGCCTTCGGCTACCCTCCAGAGAAGTTTATTTTCAAAGGAGTCGGCATGAGCCTACGGCACACCACAGCGGATGAAAATCTACGACTGGCGTCGAGCCTTTAGGCGGCTTGGTAGCGTCAACACCGGCTAAAGCCTCCACTCCGGTACCGTGGCGTTCTATTTTCAAGAGGAGTGACTATGGAGTCAACAAACCTGTATCCGTTATATCGATATTTACAAGCTTATAATATTTCCCTGCCTTCATTCTCTCCGGACGGTCAACATGTGATTTTCCTGACCGACGTCACTGGCCTGCCGCAATTATGGGAATTGCCATTGCCAGGCGGCTGGCCCCGGCAACGCACTTTCGAGATGGAAAGAATCGCTTTCGGCCAATACAGTCCCACGAGGACACAGTTGGTCTACGGCCAAGACGAAGGCGGCAATGAGAAGATGCAAATCTGGATGTTGGATGCCGATGGACGCCAACGGCAGCTCACTAACGATCCCAACGCAATTCACCATTTCGGTGCTTGGTCACGCGACGGCCGGCAAATCGCTTTTTCCCACAATGAGCGTAACGGCCGCGATTTCGATATCGCTGTCATGGATATCGCCACCGGTCAGCGCCGGGAAGTGTATCGGGGCGAGCGTCTCATGCTGCCTACGGACTGGTCGCCGCACCAGCGCTATTTAGTGGTGCAACAGAACCATGTGCCTTTCAACCACGACCTCTACCTGCTCGATTTGGTAGATGGCCAGGCCCGGCAGCTCACGCCACATGACGGTGACGCCCGTTATTTGCACCCCACTTTCGCGCCGGATGGACATTCTCTCTACCTGATCAGCGATAAGGGTCGGGAATTCTTAACGCCGGCCCGCCTGGACTTGCCGGATGGCGCATTACACTTTTTATTCGAGACAGATTGGGACGTGCCGGAAATGGTTGTCAGCCGGGATGGCATGTGGCTCGTTTATGTTATCAACGAGGATGGCACCTTCCGGCTGCACAGCCGGCATTTGGCTGACGGGCAGGAAAACATTGTTAATGACCTGCCGGCCGGCGTCATGAGCGGCTTAGCCTTTAGCCAGAACAACCGGCAAGTCGCATTCCAGCTAGACGGCCCCCAGAACCCACCCGATATCTGGCTATACGACGTACAAAGCGGTCAGACACGCCGGCTCACCCAAAATAGTCGGGGCGGCATCCCCGCCGAGGCGCTACAGGCGCCAACACTAATTCACTATCCCACTTTCGATGACCTCCAGATACCCGCTTTTTTCTATCGGCCTAATAATGGCCCCGAACGACCACCTTGCATCGTCTATGTGCACGGTGGCCCGGAGAGCCAATTTCAGAACAAATACGAGCCGGTGTTGCAATACTTCGTGCAGCGCGGGTTTGCTGTTCTGGCCACCAATGTGCGCGGTTCCACCGGCTATGGCCGCACGTATACCCATTTGGACGACGTGGAAAAGCGGTTGGACAGCGTCGCTGATTTAGCCCACGCTGTTTATTGGCTGCGGCAACGTGGCGCCGTGCAACCAGATCGTATCGGCATCATGGGACGAAGCTATGGCGGCTTCATGGTTCTGGCCGCGGTGACGCACTATCCGGAGCTCTGGCAAGCTGCCGTGGACATCGTTGGTATCGCCAACATGGTTACTTTTCTGGAAAACACTAGCCCGTGGCGGCGTCACCTGCGTGAAGCAGAATATGGCAGCTTGGCCCACCATCGCGAACTTTTAGCGCGTATTTCGCCTATCCACATGGTTGATCACATCACAGCCCCTATGTTAGTGATCCACAGCGATAACGATACTCGGGTGCCCATCGGCGAAGCGGAGCAGATCGTGGCTGCGCTTCGCGATAGGCGACATCCGGTTGAATATCTTCACTATGCCAACGAGGGACACCAAATGGTGCATTTAGAGAACAAGATCGACGCGTATCGTCATACGGCTGATTTCTTGGCCAAATTTTTGGCGTGAAAAGCCGGCATGGGCCGGCGGCCTGCCTGTGCAGGCAACGCAGACAGGCGCACTACAGCGGATGAGAATCTCTTGATAAGATTGGGGATAGCGGGCTTGAGAATTTTAGTGTTGTCGCCGTGAGCTTGTCTGAGCTTGATAGTAACCAATGTATGAGTCGGGTCTAAGAACAGGGCGCTTTGTATTGCCAGCGTAATATATTTTGAGATCAGCGTGCATCAGCGTTCCACTTTTTAAGGAGGTAAGGCCATGGATTTCGCGTTCAATGAAGAACAACAATTTTTGCACGATACGTTACACGATTTTGTTGCAAAAGAGGTCAAGCCGCAAGCCCGGCACGTGGATGAAACAGGAGAATTCCCTTGGGACATAATCCAAAAACTGGGTGCTATGGGCATGTTGGGGCTCAACATCCCGGAGGCATATGGTGGCGCCGGTGCCGATGAACTGAGTGTAGCTATTTTCTTAGAAGAATTGGGCCGGGGCTGCGGTTCCACCGGACTCATCAGCGAGGCCCATCTCTGTTTAGCTGCGGCAGCTATCAACCTTTTCGGAAGTGAAGCACAAAAGCAGCGCTATTTGACGCCGTTGGCCCGGGGCAAAGTGTTGGGCGCGTTGGGTTTGACCGAGCCCGGCACAGGCAGCGACTTGCAAGGTATCCGCACCACAGCCCGGCGGGACGGCGACGAATGGATCATCAATGGCAGCAAAATGTGGATGACTAACGGCGGCGTAGCGGGAACGGCCGTGTTACTCTGCCGCACCAAAGCGGAGCGAAGTAGTCATAGCCTGAGCCAGTTCATTGTGCCCACCGATACCCCCGGCTTCCAAGCCGGGCCGCCGGAAAAGAAAATGGGGTTGCACGGCTGCTGGAGCCACGCGGTGAGTTTGGACGATGTGCGCGTGCCGTTAGACCATCTGCTGGGCGCAGAAGGGAAAGGGCTACAACAAACATTGGCTGTTCTGGACGGTGGGCGTATCGGTATCGGGGCCCTCAGCGTCGGTCTGGGACAAGCAGCCTTGGAGGAAGCTATCGGCTATGCCAGGCAGCGGGAAACTTTCGGCCGCCCCATCGCTGAGCACCAGGCGATCCAGTTCAAATTGGCCGACATGGCCACGAAAGTGCACATTGCCCGGCAAGCGCTTTATTATGCCGCTTGGCGCAAAGAACAGGGATTACCGTTCAGCAAAGAAGGCGCTATGGCCAAGCTCTTTGCCACAGAGATGGCTGAAGAAGTCGCCTACCAGGCCATCCAAATCCACGGCGGCTATGGCTACAGCCACGAATATCCGGTAGAACGCATTTACCGGGATGCCAGGCTGATGACTATCGGCGAGGGTACTAGCGAAGTGCAGCGGATGGTCATTGCTCGACGGATAATCAAAGGCCGCTGAGTTCGCAAACTACGGCTCTTTGTGCTACATTTCGGAATGGGAAAACTCATTAGAAGAGCAGGATGCACCGGCTCTGATCACCGTTACTGGCGTCTTGCTCGAAACAGGTTGAGCAATAACGAAAATAAAGACGAAGGGGTAAAATCATGCGTATTGTCGTCACCGGCGGCGCCGGCTTTGTCGGCTCCCATTTATGCGATCGGTTGTTGGCCGAAGGACATTCGGTTATTGCAATGGATAATCTCATCACCGGCAGCACTGATAACATCGCCCATCTTTCCAGCAACAAGAATTTCCAATTTATTTACCATGACGTGACAGAATATATCTATATCGCCGGGGAAGTGGATGGCATTTTCCACTTGGCTTCTCCCGCTAGCCCCATTGACTTTCCCACTTTGCCTATCCAAATTATGAAAGTGGGCGCTTTGGGCACCCACAAGGCGTTAGGTTTAGCCAAAGCGAAAGGAGCTCGGTTTTTAATGGCATCTACTTCGGAGGTGTATGGTGACCCAGAAGTGCATCCCCAACCAGAAAGTTATTGGGGGCACGTCAATCAAATTGGCCCGCGCGGCGTTTACGACGAAGCCAAACGTTTCGCTGAAGCGCTGACCATGGCTTACCATCGCATCCATAATGTGGACACGCGTATTATTCGCATTTTCAACACGTATGGGCCCCGGATGCGGCTCAAAGATGGCCGTGTCGTGCCTAATTTCATGACGCAAGCGCTGCGAGGCCAGCCCCTGACCGTTTATGGTGACGGCAGCCAGACCCGCTCTTTCACCTACGTGTCCGATTTGGTCGGAGGGATGTATCGGCTGTTCATGTCGGACGAAATCACGCCGGTGAATGTCGGTAACCCGGTGGAATACAGCATTCGCCAATTTGCTGATCTTGTGAACCAGGTCACCGGCAACAGCGCCGGCGTTACTTTCTTGCCGCTGCCCAAAGATGATCCGAAACGCCGCCGCCCGGACATCAGCAAAGCGCGCCGAGTACTCGGCTGGGAACCACAAGTGTCCCTATCCGAAGGATTGCAACGCACCGTGACCTATTTCCGAGCAGCGATGAAGTAAGTATACAAAGTATACAGATCGTTGGAAAGCTACCGGGGCTCCCGCAAAGCCGCGGTACGGTGATTTTTAGCCACGTCCGTACTTTATTTCGTCAATTATGATGATATGATGTCGTATAGCTAAAGATAACACAGTCCGTTTAAATATACAGCGGTCCTGGTCCCGGTGGCTTGGGCCGCGCTGCTTCTTCGCCTGGCTCAACAAATACCATCGGGAACGATTTTGTTTCCTGAGCCAATATTTCATTATCTCTGCTTAAAGTGACTTCTAAGCGGTACGTTTCTCCCTCTTGAGGTTCTGAGCGCAGGTGCAATGTGACGGAGATATTGAAATCTCTATTTTCTATGATGTTGAACTCACTCAGCCGCCGGCCTTCCGGTGCATACAGGGTCGCTTCGACATTAGGATACTTGCTAAACGGGGAGAGGTCAATGCGTACCCACAACTTCGTTAAATCCGGATAGGGATAAATCAATAAACGTTCGATCTTTGGGGTAGTTTCTTCAATCTCCGGCACAGGGAAATCTGCCATAATGTTTTTGTTCTCCTTGAAAGAAACGGGTTCCTCTGTTACAATTCGGAATGTCTTTCATTAACCACAAATAACATTGTAGCGCAACTATCATCCGCTTGTCTATTTCGAGAACGCGTTGACACTTCAAGGAGAGAGCACTATGCATCGTTGCCAGTCTGGAATCGTTATCTTTTTATCTTTGCTTCTGGCTATTGTCATGCCAATTACCGTACAGGCTGACGAAACGACTATAACGTATCAAGTACATGCAGGCGAAACATTGGTTAGTATTGCTCAGCTTTTTGGCACGGATGTGGGCTATTTAATGCAGCTCAACGGTTTGCGTGCCCCGAACTTTATTTGGGCGGGGAAGAAACTCATCGTGCCGCAACCGACGGCCACGCCAACGCCGGATTATTATGTTGTCAGGGTTGGCGATACATTAAGCAGCATCGCGTTGCGGTTTCATCTCACAGTGCCTCAATTAATGACCCTGAACGACCTACGTTCCAGTTACTATATTTGGATTGGCCAACATTTGCGTGTTCAGGGCCTAGTCACTGAACCTTCGCCTCCTTCGGACGAAGATATTACATATAGGGAACATGTCGTGCAGTGGGGAGAGACGCTTGCCAGCATCGCCGCACAGTACAATGTGAACCCGGCTGACATTATTGCCGCGAACAGCTTGCGCAACGCGAACTATGTCTGGGCCGGACAAAAGTTGCGCATTCCGCAACGAGGCGGCAATCCGCTGCCGCCGCCGGCTGCACCACATCCCATCAGCAGCGGCAAATGGATAGATGTCAACGTGACCACGCAACGTATTGTGGCCTACACCGGAAGCATGCCGGTTTTTTCGACCAGCGTCAGCGGCGGTACGCCGGCGCATCCCACTGTTTTAGGAACGTATCACATTTACCTGAAATTGCCGTCACAGCGCATGACTGGCCCGGGCTACGATTTGCCCCATGTACCATGGGTCATGTACTTTTATAGCGGCTACTCTTTTCACGGCACTTACTGGCATCACAATTTTGGTTATCCCATGAGCCACGGTTGCCTGAACATGCGCACTCCAGAAGCACAATGGCTCTATCAATGGGCTCCTTTAGGGACGGCCGTCTTTGTGCACCAGTAATGTGTGCTTACTGTTCCATTTCTTTGAGCATGGCAGCGGTCTCGCCCAAAGTAGAGCCGGAAACCAGTTCCGATAGTGTTTCGGGATCGCCAAAATAGCCAATAGCTGCCATGATGTACTGGTTTTCCTTCCTCTTGAGGTGCTTCTTTGAAAATAGAACGCTGATCAACGCTGATGCGCGCTGATACACGCTGATCGCAAATATATAACTCCAGCAATACGAAAATATTTTTCTCAAAATAAGTTGACGCAGCGGCGTAAAGGCGCAGAGCGTCTAAAAAACCAGGCTCCCTTTAAGAAGTTCAACTTCTTCAAGAAGTTGAACTTCTAATTGACAGAAAGGAACCGGCGTTGAGCAGCTTCTTGGCAGCGGGCGCTACCTTGATGTACCCCGCCGCCGCGCCGGCATTGATGCTTTAGCCAGTTGTAGACCCACCAATACGCCTAAAGGCTTGACGCCAGTCGCATCATTTTTAGCCGCTGTGGTGTGCCGCCCGCACAGGCAGTCTGCAGGCTCATGTCGACTCCAAGACTAAGCCGCGGCGATAACCGCCAGCGTCCGGTCTATTTCCGCATGGCTATTGTAAAAGTGCGGCGAGACTCGAATGAAATTACCGCGTTGGGAAATAATAACACCTGCTGTAGAAAGCTTGGCTGCCAAAGCCGCAGGATCATCTTTCGGCACGAATGAAACAATGCCGGACCGTTCGGATTCGTGTTCGTGTGGTGAAATCACTGTCAAATCCAAGCGTTCTAGGCCGGTAAGTAGGTGCTCTGTTAATTCCAGCACCCGCCGGCTGATATCCTCCACACCCCAGTCTAAGAAGTGTTGTACGTTCTGGTTCAAGCCCAGCAGCATAAGTGGGGCAATGGATCCTTCTTCATAGCGGGTGGCATCGTGCCGAAAAGGAGAGTCATAGCGGAAAAAGTCACGCCAATCCTCTACGCCGACCCAGCCTGTCATGATCAGGTCTAACTCGTCTAGTCGCTCCTGACGGATGTAAAGAAAGCCAAAGCCAACTGGTCCTAAAAGCCATTTGGCGCTTCCGGCCGATAGGAAATCTACCGGTGTTTGCTGCACATCCACAGGGAAGACGCCTAAGCCTTGGATGGCATCGACGCAGAAAAGCGCACCGCCCCGGTGCACGATATCTGCTAAAGTATCCAAGTCGTTGCGATAGCCGGTTGCGAATTCGACAAAACTCAATGTCACTAAGCGCGTGCGGCTATCCATAGCTGCTGCAACGCTCTGCGGGAGGATACGGTTGTTTTCTGCTTTCACGAAGCGTACTTCCACGCCTTTGCGTCGCAAGTTTTCCCAGGGGTAGACGTTGGCCGGAAATTCGGTTTCGGCGCACACGACATTATCTCCGGCTTGCCATGGCAAGCCGGCCGCCACGATATTCAATCCATGGGACGTGTTACGGGTGAAGGTAACTTCTGTTTCTTGCCGAGCGTTGATGAGCCTGGCCACGTTGCCTCGGGTCGTTCCGTAAATCCGATCTTCCCATTCACCTTGTATGGCTAATCCTCCCGTCAGGCTGCGCGCAGCCAAAAAAGATTGCATCATCTGTGCTGTGCTGCGAGGCACGGGGCCAATGGAGGCATGATTAAGGTATGTGTAGCGCTCCGTTACGGGAAAATCTTGTCGAATGGCTTCCAAATTGTCCAACATGAATAACCTTCTCCTTTTTAGCTCATTTATGATACGGCTGTTGCCCGTCACGATAATGTGCACGCCGCCATCTCTTCTTAACGGTGCTACTTTCTGGTGTCGGTGTGATTTTTGCAGCGTTAGCGTCATGCAGGGTAAGGGGGAATATCGAAAAAATATTATGGCACGAGCTTGCGCCACTGGCAAACTTTGCTGTTCACATTCGATGCTACTGTCTCGAGGCTATCGCTATGCGCCGGGTCAAATTTGGAATGGCTGTTATAGCATCTGCTTGATTGACAAGCTTTTCGATAACCGTTAGACTATGGTTATAATTAATTTTAGAGAAGTTGGCGTGGGCCTTCGGCCTGCCTGTGCGGGCACGCAGACAGGCGCGCCACAGCGGCTGAAAAACGCCCTTTATCCCCCAACCTTAGGGGGAGCAAAAGGTAGAAAGGAAAGGGAAAAGGGGTAGCAGACCTTCTTACTGTCCCGATTATCTATTTTCTACCTCCCATCCTCCCCTTGCCAGCGCGGCGGCGGGGTGCGTCAAGGTAGCGTCCGCTGCCAAGGGGCTACTCAACACTAGCCCCCTTTTCTAAGTGGCTTATCATTTACGTAGCACGGAGCTCAAAGCTCCGTGCGCTCGGGCGGAGAACGCCGGCGATTAGAAGTTCAACTTCTTCAAGAAGTTGAACTTCTTGAAGGAGGCCCGATTTTTTTAGACGCTATGCGCCTTGGCGACGCTGCGTCAACTGATTTTGAGGAGAGTTTGTCATTGCGAGACCCGGCAGGGCCATGGCAATCTTCCTCACTGGCGTTGGAGATTGCTTGACCAAAAAGAGGGTCACACTGTCGCTTCGCTCGCAATGACGCGACTGATTTGAAGGCGTTGCGTCAGCTATCTTTCAGGGGTGATCTTTCCCCCAAGCTGTGCTGCGCTTAGCTTTTTCCCCTCCCTGTATCGGGGAGAGAAGGCTTGTTACCTCTTTGGGAGGTAAGCCAGGGGAGAGGTCTTATTTTCAATAGAGGCCATTTTTTAACCATTGTTTTTTTATCTGTGTGCGCAGCCTGCGTCCCATCGTTCTCTTTGGAGAGAGTACGAACAGCCAGTTTGCTCTCACAGAACTATCATCCACAGGGATCATATGAAAACAAAGATAATTTTCCTGCTCATCTTTTTGTTGTGCTTGCCGATTAATGCTTGGGCCAACGTCGTCGAGCAAAACACGTTGTCTGTTTGGCCACAAGTGCTCACATTTAGTGTAGTCGCTGGGCAGTCGCCAGTAAACCAGGTCGTTGCTGTTACTAATAGTGGCGGGAATGATTCGATTGCGTGGCAAGCTACGCCATTCGGTGCTTTCCCCTGGCTAAATTTGATTCCGACAAATGGACAAACGCCGGGCACTATCACTGTTGCGGTTGACCCGGCAGAAGCGGATTACGGCACACAGACAGCACAGTTCATTGTCTCGGCAGATGTTCCAGTAACAGTCACTGTGAATCTCACTGTCGAACCGCCGGTTTTACAGACGACGCCTGATCGTATCGCTATGGAATTTATGGCAGGAGAGAGCTATTTGCCGGCTCAAGTGCACATTACCCAGGCCAATCTGCCTGGCGGCCAAGCTATCCATTGGGTGGCCGGCGCTTTGCCTGTGGCCGGCGCGGACTTGTCGACTGTGGAAGCTGTGACCACGACCGGAGTGCGGCGGCGCGATCGGAGCCTGGTTTCCGCGCCGGCGTGGGTACAACTTTCTCCGGCTGAAGGGCGCACGCCGGCTGTAATGTTCGTACATATAGACGCAGCCGCAGCCGGCTATGGCGAACACAGGGCGACCATAATCATCGATGGCGGTCAAGGATGCGTTGATCGTCTCCATGCCGTAGATCTAACCGTGCATATCTTTCGTACTCGGCACTACTTGCCCTTGGTGATTACCCCGTAATAAAAAAGCAATGAGCCACCCTAACCTGGACGTCAGGATCAAAAGGGTTGCCCCCCATAATATCATGATAACATGCCTGGGAACATTAGAGAACATTGCTGATTTGGCAAGGAAGAGGCTTGTCTATATAATTACCGTTGTTTTGGAGAGGTCGCATAGTCTGGCCTAGTGCGCGCGCCTGGAGAGCGCGTAGGGTCTTTGGCCCTCGTGGGTTCGAATCCCACCCTCTCCGCTGAAAAAGAGTCCATTCTGCTAAAAGAATGGACTCTTTTGGTTTAGGCTGTTTTTTGACAAAGCGATTGCTTTCGTGTATCATTTTCTCGGTCGTGCTAAGTGGGGAGCTAGCGGTGCCCTGTACCCGCAATCCGCTACAGCGGGACTGAATTCCTTGCTGAGGGTTATGGCAGGCAGTTACGGCTGGTTTAAGCGGCGTTGATGGCTGGGTCCTGCGCGGCGAGAAGCTGCAAACCTGGTCAGGTCCGGAAGGAAGCAGCCATAAGTAGCCTCTCTCGGGTGACGTGGGAGTGCCTGGCCTGAGTTGGCTGAACAAGCCGCCTGACTTGTTCTTTCTCGAAGTGAGGTGCACGACCAGAACTTATGAGGGCGGGGGATGTTGTTTTTGCAACATCTCCCGCTTTTATGACAAGGGATGACGTTTTAGTTCGATATTGTGTCAATGGGCAGGAAGCGTGCTCAGTACAATCTCAAACTCGTTGATTCAAGTGCCTTTGACCTTGTTAGGAGTTACGCAGTTCAGCCAGGTGAATGTCATTGCGAGCCCCCGTAGGGGGAGCGAAGCAATCTCTAATGCCAATGAGGAAGATTGCCACGGCCCTGTTGGGCCTCGCAATGACAAACTCTGAAAATCGTCCCCCCGGCCCCCAATTCTGGGGGTGTGTTGCTCCCACCAAAGTTGGGGGATAGGGGGCGTTTTCATCCGCTGTGGTGCGCCATAGGCCCATGTCGGTTCTGTATCTTTTGCGCTATGCCTTGCTGGCAGAACCAGGTTACAGCCTCAGTGAATGCTTCGTGTAGATCTGATTGTGGCATTTGCAACTCGCGGATCGCTTTGGCCGGGTTAGCTGTTAGCCGCAACGGGGCTGATCCACGTGGGCCGGCTGTGGGCCGGCCGTGTAGCCAGCGTCGCATTCGAACGCGCCAGCCGCTGCCCGGAGGACGCAGCCTAACGCCGCCGGTCGTGGCCAGCATGGCCAAGAAATCGGCCAGCAAGAAGTTGCCCTCTCGATGGCCGAGGATATAGCGCTGGCCGATATGCCCTCGTTCTGCCGCTAAGAACATACCCGTCGCCACGTCCCGGGCCGGCACAAAATTGATGCCACCCGGCGGAAACGAAGGCACGCGCCGTTGCAGCACCTGCACGATGCGTTGGCCGGTGACAGTTGGCGTACGGTCAAAGGCACCCACCGGTGCGCAAGGATTGACCACCACGATGGGTGCGCCGGCGTCTGCCAAAGCCAACGCAGCTTGTTCGCCCCGATATTTCGATTTCACATAATCACTGGCTTGCTCATCGAGATTGTATGGCGTCGTTTCGTTGGCCAGACCGTGCCGCGGTTGGCCGATGACGCCGATCGTGCTGGTGTGCACGATGCGTTGACAGCCGGCGCTGGCAGCCGCTTGTAAAATCTGCCTGGTCCAATCCGTATTGACGCGATACATTTCGCTGCGCCGGGCGGGATCCTGGGTATAGAGGGCGGCTAAGTGGAAGAACCAGTCCGTACCGGCTAAGGCGGCGGCTAAGAAAGGTTCGTTCGTTAAGTCGCCCCGCCGTACTTCCACAGGTAGCCCCTGTAAATTCGCGTCGTCGCTGCCTTTGCGTAGTAAAACGCGTACGTGCCACCCTTCCGCCAGCAATTTGCGCACCAAGTGTGCGCCCAAGAAACCGTTAGCCCCGCTAACTGCGGCGATTTTTGTCATTTCTGTTTTGCTCCCCAACGCTGGTACTGTTTCCGTGCTTTAGCTAACCAGCGTTGCCGGCGTGTCAGTGGCGCAAAAGGCTTGGCCCGCGAGGCGATTCGTTTCTCCCAGTAATCCAGCCGTTCTGCCGACAGTGTCTCGCCAGGGAGCGGCTGCATGCCCGGGTAGCGATGGAAGCGCTTAACGCTGATGTACGGCGCAGCAATGGTCTGCAGGAAAGCATCCGTTTGCGCTAAATCATCTTCTGTTTCTCCCGGTAAGCCGATGAGTACGAAAACCCGGCAAAGCAGGCGTAACTGACGACAAGTTATCACGTTAAGTCGCACTTTCTCTAAATACAGCGCGATTTCATCCGGCGAAGCGAGGCGTCCCCAGCGGGCTAAAAGCGTTCCTGATGCCGAATCCAGCCCGATTTTGACTTGTTGGCAACCCAAAGCGTGCATCCGCACTAAAAGTTTAGGATAGAAATGTTCCGGTCGTGATTCGCACTCCCATGGGATGCGTGGATAATGGGTTAAAGCTTCCAATAAATGCTTCACCCAATCCCGGTCGGCAGCGAAAACGGCATCTCGGAAAATGTGGCGTGGCTTGTGGAACGTGCGGGAGAGCCAAGCTAACTCGGCAGCCACGACTTCCGGCGCGCGTTGGTCATGGCGGTTGCCTTGTCCCAGTCGGTAAGGGCACCAACGACATTGATCCTCGCAGCCGCGGCCACCGTAAAGTGAAAGAAACGGGTAGCGTTCGTGAGGCAAGCTATCCCAAGCTGGCCGCGGCAAATTGCTCAGCGAGCGCAAGGGTAGCGGGGTGGGGGGATCGGTTTCGTCCGGTAACCAGAGCCCCGGCGCATTGCCGCCATGTAGCATTGCTTCGGCTGCTTTCACGATGCCGCTGAGCGGATCGCCCAAGAGAATGGGAGGGCGATCCGGACGCGCTTTTAGTTCTGATACGAGGTAAGTCAACGCCGGCCCAAAAAAGAAATACGGACGATCCAGTCGAGCCGCCCAGGCGAAATCGGCTCGCCAAAACGGTGCCGCGGTGAAAATGCCAACAAGGTCACTCTGTTTTTGGTATGCTATTCGTAGCGCTTTATCGGCGTCCATTTGTTTAGCGACGGTGTCCAACGTTAGTGTATGCCATTTGGCTATCCGAAAAAGCGCAGTCACGTAAGCCAAAGTCTGTGGTGGATAGTAAAATCCCGCCTTGCTGCGCACGCCCATTGCCGCTGAGCCTTCCCTGTTGGCCGTTACACCGGCCGGCGAAGGTGGATTGATTATCAGAATGGACGGACGATCCTGTTCTACCATTACTCCACTGCCTCTCGTAACGCTTGCTTAGCTCGCTCCAGTGCCTCTGCCACCGGAACATTACGCTGCTGCAAAGCTAATGGCAAAACGCCGTTCTTTTCTAAAATCCGTTTGTTTTTGTTGCCCATGGAATGGCCAACAAAGAGCCGGCAATCGCGCAGAAATTGTACCATCATCTTTGCTTTCTCCGGTTGATTGTGTTTTTGCAAGCCCAAGCGCGCATCGGTGTAACGGTTTTCCCTCGTTTCGACGAAATGGCTGTTTCCTGCCGAGTCTATATTGTAAATCAGGTAGCGCTCGGCATCGCCAAAATGGCCGAAGCGCACGCTTTCTCCGTCATCGGTAGCGATGGCAATGTAAGTCATGTGTGATTTCTCCTGTCCAAGGTTTTTTTGTGTAAATGCGAATCCATTTTTCGTCGACTGCCGGCTTGAACCAACGTTCGATCTCCTGCCGCAAAGCGGGGCGCAGCCAGCCGTAGTCGAAAATAGCATCGTAAGCGGCAACGAAAGCGGGGGGGAAATGGGGCTCTGCTTCTGGCGGCCGGGGTGGCAGCACTGTAGGCGGTCGGTAGATTCGGTAAGGACCGACATTGCCTGCGACTTTGTAGCCGTAGTCGGAGATGATCGGTAATACTCTTCTCTGCATCATTGGATCATCAGGGCGCACCCAGATGGTGGAGTCGGCGCGAGCGTTCTCGTAAAAATAGCCGCCCGCATACGCTACCGGCCAGGGTAAAATGCTACCCGGTTTGTAGCGCACCGGGTGGTACGATTCGCTGAAAAAATAGGGGGAATAGCCCCCTTTCTCCATGATGTAATAAGCCCAAAAGTGGGCTCCCGGTGAGATGCGTCCTTGCCGGAAATTGTCGAACGGGAAAATAGTCAGGCCGCCGGGCAACCTTTCCCACGCCTGCGCGTATTGTTGCAGGCTGACATTCGCTACGGCGTAATCATGTCCCGTGTTGCCATAATAGAGGAGCGCACAAATGAGTAAAACAGCCGTCACGACTAGCCGGCCCTGTTTAGATTGCGGAATCCATAGCAGCGGTAGCCCTAACCAGATCGCAAAGAGGTACATTCGTTGGTAGATGTAGAAAGGTACCCAAAGACCGATGGGCAAGAGGAAGAACGCGGCTACGGCGAAGAGCGCCGGCCACACCCAGCGAGTCAGGCCCCGGTAGCGTAGACCTCTTTCCAGCAGGATCAAATAGATTAGTAGCGGTAAGGCGAGAAGTATCTCTTCACGGCGTGGTGAAAAGGAGCGTAGAACAATGCCCGAAGCGAATTCGCTGAGTTTACGACTCAGCGGCGCCCAGACAATGAACGGGGTGCCGATGATGGCGTCGGTGCTGCTTTGTCCGCTGGCTGTTATCCAGATGAGAAACAAGAAGAGCGGCAGGAACGGCAGCCAAAGCAGCAGCCAGCGTTTCGGCCGGCGCAGATCGGCCAAAGAAAGCAATCCGGCAGCGGCCAGAAGGGTACCGGCGCCCTGTAGATGGGCTAAGTAGGCGGCTATGGCCAATAGCGCCGTCAATAGTCCGGCCCAGATGGCCGGACACCACGCGATTGCTTCCGCCCAGACCGCTTGCCGGTAGCGGTACCATGCTGCCAATCCCCAGGTAAACAGCCCCACGCTCAACGAGAAGCTGGCAAAGCCCATATTGAAACACCAGTTGTAGCCCAGAAAAAGGGAAAATAAAGCTATCAATGTGCCATCTCGACGTCCCCGTAGCTGGACTAACAGCCACCAGACGCCCCACGGCGCGATGAGAAGGATCAGCGACATGTAGATCTTCTCTGTTAGCAGCGGGGAGATGCCGGCGCGCAGCAGCACGATCATCAAATAGTGGCCTAAGATGCCGCTGCGGGGCGTTAGATTCACCGTGAAATGGCGGGCGAAATCATAGGCCGGGTCGTGAAGATGCACTACGGTGAATGCGCCTAATAAATGGTTGGGTAGATCGGTTACCGGTGGATAGTGCACCAGCCAGACCGGCAACAACGCCGCGACGCTGCCAATCGCGAATAGCCATAGTAACAGGTGTGCATCATCTCCCGGCCAGATTTGTCCCGCTCGAGCTATTTTTCTAGTGATGCCGTTTTCGTTATTCACGGCTATACTTTCCTAACCTGGACAAGCCAGAACCAAACTATCGGGACACAGATTTACACAGACTGCGTACACAGATTTTTTCGTAATCTTTTATCTGTGTTTTTCTGTGTGTATCTGTGTCCAAAAACCTTTCTTTGCGGCCTCGCGGTGAACTTTTTGCAGCGAATTCATGGCTTGTGACTTTGGCAGCTCGTGCACATTATAACTGTCCTCGTTTGATCTCGGCGACGATATGTTCCCCGGCCCGTAGCGCCAGCGCCTGGATGGTCAACGTCGGGTTCACCGAGCCGCCAGTGGAAAAGATGCTGCTGTCTGCAATGAACAGATTGGGAACGTCGTGGGTTTGCCCCCACTGGTTGACGACCGAGTTGGCCGGATCGGTGCCCATGCGGCAAGTGCCCATGTAATGGCTGCTGCCGCCGGGGGTGTAAGTCGGCTCGATGACCAGTTCGGCTGCGCCGGCTGCGTCCCAAAGCTGTTTCATCTTCTGTTGGATGTCGGCGATGAGCCTGCGATCATTTTCCCGCGGTTCGTTGGTGATGTGCGGCACCGGTAAACCGTAGCTATCCACCACCCGGCGATCCAATTCTACCCGGTTGCGGCGGTCTGGCAGTTGTTCTCCTACGCTGCCGAGACCGACCAAATGCCCGAAAACTTCCTGCATCCGTTGCTTGTGCTTCATCCCCCAACCGGGCAGCCGCCGCGCCACCGAAATAGGCCATTGCCAGCCGTTATTGACTTCCAACGCGAAGCCGCGGCTGAAATCGTGGGCTGGATTCGTTTCGTAAAAATCGTGGATGACCCCGCCGGCCGGTATCCCTTTGTAAGCGTCCAGCCGTTGTTCGAAATAGGCCCAACTGAAAACAGCGAGATGTTCCATGAAATAGCGCCCCACGATGCCGGAGGAATTGGCTAAGCCACGCCGGAAACGGTTGGACTGGGAAAGTAGCAACAGCCGCGGCGTTTCGATGGCGTTGCCGGCGACGATGATCAACCGGGCCGGCTGTTCTCTTTCCTGGCCTTGCTCGTCGAAATAGATGACGCTGCGAGCCCGGCCACGCTTGTCCACCATGATCTCATGGGCCATCGCGTTGCTGATGATGGTCAGATTGCCGGTGGCTTCGGCAGCGGGAATAAAGACCACATCGGCGCTCCCTTTAGCTCGGATCAGGCAGCCAAAACGACACGTGCCGCAACCGGTAGCAGCCGGTCGGCCGCGCCAGGGTTGGGAAGGCATGGCGACAGGGGAAGGTATCAGGTGCCAGCCTAATTTGTTGGCGCCCTTCTTTAAAACTTGGCTGCCACAGTTCCAGGGATGGGGTGGGGTGGGGAACGGTTTGCTGCGCCGCGGTGCGAAAGGATTGCCGTCATCCGTGCCGGAAGCGCCGATGAGCTGTTCCACCTGCGTGTAGTACGGTTCCAACTCGTCGTAAGTCAACGGCCAATCCACGGCGATGCCTTCCCCACTGTGCAAACGAAAATCGGATGGGTGTAGCCGGGGAATGACGCCCACGAAAGCCAAAGTGGAACCGCCAACTCCTTTGACGCGGGTGTAATTGAACCAGCGCTTGCTGCCCCAGGTGTAACGATCCCGAGCTGGGGTGGGGGGATCGAAAACGTGCGGCGCAGTAACCTCGAAATCAGGGCGCCAGGTGGTGTATTGGCCGGGGTTGAAGCGAGGGCCGGCTTCCAGTATTACAACTTTGAGCCCTGCTTCGGTTAATACTTTGGCTACCGCGGCGCCGCCAGCGCCGGCACCAACGATGCAGACGTCGACCGGCGCTTCCTTTTTTTGCCAGAAGAAAGATGTCATGCTCATTGTGTTTAGCCCTCCACCGGCCGGAAAGGAAAATCAGAACGTTTTTGCGGCGGGCAGTGATCGATGATATTCCATTTGCCGCCGGCACCATCCCAATAGCCGCGCGGTTGCGGCGGTCCATCGTAGCCTAATGCTGGCCAACTGCGTGGATCACCGTAAACCGCCTCGAAAGTGTCGTCTCGAGCCAAAGCGAAGAATGTGACGCCGCTGCCTAAGCCGAAAAGATCGTTGTAGAGGATGTCGTATTTGCGCCAAGCCCGCTCCATGACGTTCACTGCCGGGTCTAAACGGCGGCTCAGTTCGGCGTCTGCTTGTTTTAATAGTGCCTCTTGTTGTTGCGTGGTCAAGTCGAGGAACCGTTTGCCTCGGCCGAAAGTGCGTGCTGCAGCCTGATCCAGCCAACGTAATCCTTGGCGATAGCGACGTTCCATGCTTTGGTGGCCATGGATGCGTTGTTCGATGGTGGTGGCGGCCTGCAGTGCTCCGGCCCCGGGAATGTTTTCCTCATCTGGCACGATGTGTGCCGTGAGTAGGCTCAGCGTGCGAAATTCATGCGCCGTGAAAAACGGTCCCGGTCCGGCGACAGTGGGCCGGACTATACCGACGCTGCGTTGGCGCAGCCATTCGTATTTGGCGGCAAAGTAAGCGATGATGACGCCGACGCTGCCACCCAAAGTGCCGGCGAGAAAGCCCCGCCGGGTGAGTTTTTTTTCTTTCATCAATGTTTCTCCATAGTGCTGGCTACTTTTCCCTCCGGAAAATGTAAACATGGGGGTGGTCGAACAAATGAAACGTTAGCTCGGCAGCGTCATCGTTAATGGTTATGCCGCAGCAATCCGGGTAAGTTTTGAATGTTTTGATCACATTGAAACCTAATTGTCCGTTTTGTAGCTTGGCGTAGAACGCATATTCGGCGGGGAAAAGGTGTGGTAATTTCAGGTAACGTCCCATCCAGGTATCGCTGAGCACAATGTAGTCCACCCCCGTCAATGCGTGGTAAAGCTGCGCCTGCACTTGTGCCGGTGGTGGCGGGGTCGGGTTAAAGAAGGCCGGGTCTGTTTGTGCTGCCTGGCCGTAGTGGTCTAATACTTTGACGTGCAATTGTTTGATGTTGTAGCGTGTGTTCAACTGGTTGAACTTCAGTGTCGAATCCCGTTCTACCAGGACCGTGCTACCGGCCGGCAGGCGGCGTAAGTAGGCCAATGCCTGTAGCCGGGTGTCCGGCTGACGATAAATGTTCAAGTAGGCCAACGCATAAAAGGTTGTAGTGGTGACGGTCAAAGCGATCAGTACGCCGCTTGCCACTTTCTGCCAACGGATGCGGCTTTGCCAGAGAACGACCAGCCAACGGGCTGCCAGCAGCGCGAAAAACGGTAAGAGCGGCAGGACGTAGCGGACGAATTTGGCATACCAGGAACCGATGATCAGTCCGTAAGGTAGCACCCAGGCCAGGATCAGCAGATCTTTTTGCTCTCCTTGCCATGCTTTGTAAACGGAATAGACGATGCCTACTAGACCGAGAATTTCCAGCAGCGGGCCTAAGCCCCAGAAAAGGGGGTTAACTAACTGATAGAGAAACGGCACGGTGTGGGCAAAGTGCATGGTGTAGAAGGGACGATAAACGCCTCGCACTACGTCGAACTGCGTGGCGATGGCGTAATTGGCATTGTGTTGCCAGTACGTGCCGGCTTGCAGGATTGGCCAAGGGTCAATAAGCAAGAATACGCCGACTGCGAGGGATACCATCCAGGCAAAATCGCGCGTCCAAAGCCGGCGCAATCGTAATTTCCAAGGCCGCAGTTGCCAGGCGTCGACCCGTAGCAAGTGGGCGACGAAAAGCGGCACTAAGAGCGGCAAGCCGGCCGCTTTGGTGGCTAAGGACAGCCCGGCTAAGAGCCCGGTCAACAGATAATCTTGCCGCCGGCCGTAAAGCAGCATGCCCGCGGCGGCGTACATGGCGAAGACGATCCAGCAGACCATCATGGTGTCTACGGCGTAGAAATGGCTTTCTCGCAGGGCCGAGACCGTGACGGCTAAGAAAAAGGCTGCCCAGAGGCCGACGAATTGATTCCAAAGGCGCCGGCCTAACAAATAGACGCCGTAAACAGTCAGTGTGCCGAGGAAGGCTGAGATGAGCCGGCCCACCAATAACATCGGCGCTGTATTAATGCCAAGCGGGTACCCGGTTATTTTGAGTAAAGCGTTTCCAGCTAACCAGAACAGCCAAAGCACATAAAATGGCAGTGAGCCGTACGTTGAGACTGCCGGATTGGGCCATCCGCCTTGCGCCACGCGCTGATTCATTTGCTGGGTCATGTTGATGACAAAATTCTCGTCGCCGTGAAAATCGTACGGGTAGCCCCATGCTAAGCCGTAAAAGCGAAGAATCGCAGCGAGGATAATGACAAACAGCACGATATATGGCAAATAATGTTGCCACAATGTTCTCTCTTGTTGCTTGACCAAAAAGTATCACTCCTTTTGTGCCTGAATAGGATAGAAGGGCTCTTGTAGCCCCGATGAGTAAGAAGTATACTTATCTTTGGGAAATAGCTCAAACGGTAAAGGTGGGTGCTGGAGGGGGGGAAGTAGAGAGAGGAAAATGGATGGTGCCTGGTAGGGGGGGGCGAAATGTCTTGGCTTTCGCTGCTTTGTGTGAGAAAATTTTTCCTCTGTCCTATTTCAGAAGTTCAACTTCTTCAAGAAGTTGAACTTCTAATCAATGGTCCGGCGATTAGAAATCGCTGCTACAACTGCGAAACCTGCCTGCGCAGGTTACATGCTAATCGCCGTAGGGCGATTTTGCAGATGTTGCCGTGACTTTTAGTCGCTGGGCCCGGAGTAATCGTCCCCCCGGGCCCCCAAGAAAGATGATACACGCTGATACACGCTGATCTAAGTTGAACGAATACTAATAAATATGCTAAGATTGACAGTCTGTGGTTAATGCGTTGTCAGGTATTATGTACGGGTCTTGGCGCTGTGATAAAGTAATGGGTTGATTATCTTTACGTTTTGTACAACCGATTGAATCTTCTCAATAACTTGGGGAACGCTCCTGGGCCCCCAATTCTGGGGGAGCATATCCCCTAAAGTTGGGAAAAAAGGGGGCATGACGTTCGGTTCACACCGAAGTATTGAGAAGAAACCACCGACTCTTGTTAGTCTGTCAGTGAGGAATAATTGGCATGCTTTTCATCATCTTATTGTTCGTCGGTGCTGTACTTACTTTACTGTTGCTGCTTTATACACTGCCGCGCGCCTCTACGCCTTCGATTAAAGCATTTGTACTCCTCTTAGGGGCCATGGAGTGGTGGTCTGTGACCTATGCATTGGAATTGCTCTCGCCTTCCCTTTCGATGACAATCTTCTGGAGCAAATTGGAGTATTTGGGCATCGCGACGATGCCACCATTTTGGTTGGTCTTTGCGTTAGGATACAGTCAATATGAACGCTGGCTGACACGACGCCGTTTGATAGCTCTTGGTATTATTCCAGCTGTCACCATCTTGCTGGTTTTTACCAATGAATACCATCATTTGATTTGGACGCATATTTCCTTGAATAGAAATGCGTCTGTGCCGCTATTTGTCGCTCAATACGGCGCCTGGTTTTGGGTTCATACCACTTTTTCTTATCTTTGTCTAATAGTGGGCATTGTCGTCCTGTCGCGCCGGTTATGGCGTGTAGCTGGCCTTTATCGTGTTCAAACGATTGTGCTTATCTTGGGCATTGTTGTGGCTGTTCTGGGCAACATAATTTATGTAGCCAAGATTATCCCGTTGGCCGGTCTGGATATCACACCGTTGACCTTCATTATATCGGTTACTTTTCTCAGCGCGGGTATCTTTGGCTTTAATCTGGTTGATATTGTGCCCGTTGCTCGGCATACGGTTGTGGAAAAGATGTCCGAGGCTGTGATTTCTATAGATGACCATCAGCGTATCATTGACCTCAACCCGGCTGCTGCCCGGCTGGCAAAACGCTCTCGTGCTTCTTTGCTGGGGCAAGACGCCTCGCTGATTCCTTGGCTAACGAATTTCATAGCAAGCCGCCGTGAAGTCAACGAAGTTCGCATTGATGAGCGTGTTTATGAGATGACGCACACGCTTTTACGCGATGAAAAGGAGAGATTATTAGGCGGCATTATCGTGTCGCGGGATATAACGCAGCATAAGCGAATAGAAACGAGTTTGGCTTGGCGTACGAAGTTGGCTGAGCACCAAATGACTATCGCGCGTGCTTCTCTACAAAGTATCGATCCGGCCGAAGCTTTGCAGCGCGTTTTGGAAGCATTGGTTAAAGCCACGACCGCTGAGGCCGGTCAGCTCCTTTTGCTGCGTGAGGATGCTGTCGTCCGTCGCCAATTCATTGTTTCTGATGCCAAGTTGCCTTTTCCCGAGGGTTCATCTTTGCCGGAAAGTCTCAGGAAGCGGCTACGAGATCAGTCTACTTTGCGTGTCTCGGATTTACAAAAGGAAGCCTTTCTTTTCACTGATCAAGATATGACGCTGGATGACCAATCTGTCCTCGTTATGCCGATCCGTGAAAAAGCGGCTTTGGCTGGCGTGGTTATCCTATGGCACACCCAGCCGGAATATTTCACCGCCTTTCACCAACAATTACTGACGCAAATGAAAGACTATTTCGTTGTTTTGTTGCGTAATGCTAAAATTTCGGAGGCGGAACGGCAATCTGCTGCCAGGCAAGCATTGCTCTACGATTTGTTACACAGGGTGGCCAGCCAATTAGACCTGGATGTGTTGTTACAGGTCGCAGTGACGGCGATAGCGGATGCTACAGGCTGGCCCAGTGTGGCTATTGTCATCCCTGATAAACTCAAGCACAGATTTGTCGTGCGGGCCATTGCCGGGGAGGTCGTTATTCCACCTGGTTGGAGCATGCCCATCGATCGAGGTGTTATTGGGCGTGCTTACCGCACCGGTAAAACACAAAATGTGCCCGATGTTGGTACGGATGTGGACTATATGGTCGTTGCTTCCCAATTACGCAGCGAATTAGCTATCCCGATTTGGCGGCACCGCGGTGCGAGCCAAGTAGAAATTCTTGGTATTCTTGATTTTGAAAGTGATCACTATGCTGCTTTTCAAGCAGAAGATACCGTATTAGGCGAATCCATTGCTGATTCGTTGGCGTTAGCCATCGAGAATGCCACATTATACCAGGAAGCACGGCAGCGAGCGGCGCAGGAGGCGGCCCTAAACACAGTGATCGCTGCCCTCAATCGCTCGGAAGATTTGATGGACATCCTCCAGGTCGGTCTGCGGCAGGCGTTATCGGCAACTAACCTGCCCATGGGCGCCATTTATCTGCGCCAGGATGGTGGTGATGACCTCCTCCTTGCCGCTTCACAAGGGCTACCCAAGGCAATGGCCGTAGCGGTGCGTCACCATGCCTGGGGAGAAGGCATTACTGGCCAGGCTGCTGCCCAAAGACAGGATATCGTTGTCTCCGATTTGCAACAAGTGTTACCGGTAGAACAGCGTGATTTGGCGGTAAGGCTCTCTATACGATCACAGATTAGTTTGCCTTTGTGGGCCGGCCATGACGTTACTGGCGTGTTCACGGTCAACGATACACAGCCCCATTCTTTCACTGAAAGTGAGCACGTACTTTTGCGCGCGTTGGCCGATCAATTTGGTATTGCTATTGAACGAACACGGCTTTTCGAGGCCGTAGCCAACAAGCAGCGTCAGTTGCAAGCCATGATCAATGCCAGCCGGGACGGCATCTTGATGATTACGAACGACATGATCATCACAGAAATGAACCCGGCCGCTCGCGAATTGCTGGATCTGCCCGGCAAGCCCCAGGATTGGATAGGGCGGTCAGGATGGCAGGCATGGCGTGTTTTGCGTCATACGGCGCCTGAAGCTGTACGCGCCTCCATTCGCGATATTCGTCGTGTTAAAAAAGAAGATGGGCCAGTTTCAGGCGAGTTCATTGTCAACGGAAGGCCAACACGAACGCTACACTACCTCAACGTTCCGGTGCAAGCGGGTTCCGTTTCTTTGGGCCGGCTCGTCGTATTGCATGATGTCACCGAAGAGCGGGCTTTGGAAACGATGCGTGAAGACTTGACGCATATGGTCGTACATGACTTGCGCAATCCTTTGGCCGGCATTATTGGTACATTGGAGGTTTTGCAGCAGTTTCCTGAGACTTTATTGGAAGAAGACGGCGAGGAAGTGTTGCAAGTCGCCCAGTTGACGGCGGAACAAATGCGCACGTTGATTAATTCGATCTTGGACATCAACCAGTTAGAACATGGCCGGATGCCGGTGGACTGTACGCCTTTGATGTTAGCACCATTGGTCGCAAGTATCGTTCAATTGCGTCGGCCACTCGTATCTCGCCAAGCGGTAAAAGTGGAAAACGAATTGTCTCCTTCGTTGCCGCCGGCCTGGGCAGACAGACGGTTGGTGGAACGGGTTTTGCAAAACCTGTTGGACAATGCTATTAAATTCACGCCGGCCGGCGGCTATGTGCACATTTCTGGGCACGCGGAACATGACGAATTGGTCATATCGGTCGCCAATAGTGGTCCTGGCATTTCGCCTGAACAACAAAGACAACTATTCCAAAAATTCGCAGCGGGCCAACACGGCGCACATGGCAACGGCTTAGGCCTGGCTTTTTGTAAATTGGCGATCGAGACGCAAAACGGCCGCATCTGGATCGAGAGTGAGCCGGGGCAAGAAACTATAGCTACATTTACGTTACCTCTGTACCACGAAACCCTTTGAAATTCTGTTCTTGCTATCATTATTCCGCATGCGCCTATTTTATTGACCTTTTTCCCATTGTGTTTATAATGGCAGTGTGTATGTCGAACGTGGTTGTAGTGATTTCTATTTTGGGCGGTTTACGAGGAGGTGATGCGGCTCTATTGGATAATGGGATAGTGCACCCTGTTGGTTGTAATCGGTGGTTACTGGATTATCACATTAAGGAGGAGTAGAATGCGACGGACAAGATTATTCAGTTTGATAGTCGTAACAATCATGTTATTGAGTGTTCTGGCCGCGTGTGGCCCTAAAGCTACGCCGACCGCAGCACCGGCCCCAACCAAGGCCCCGACCCAAGCACCTGCGCCCACAAAGGTACCAACTAAGGCACCGACGGTGGCTCCGACGAAGGCTGTGGAAGAAAAGCCTATTGTCATTGGCACAACGGACAAGGTGACCGTGCTTGATCCGGCGGACTCCTATGATTTCCACACTTGGGAGATCCATCACAACACGATGGATACGCTGTTGCATTACAAGCCGGGTACCACGAATTTGGAGCCAGGTATTGCTGCCGCGATGCCTACCGTCAGTGCTGATGGCAAAACGTATACCTTCAAAATTCGTCCCGGCCTCAAGTTCCCCAGTGGCGCACCGGTAGATGCTAAAGCCGTGAAATGGTCCATTGATCGCGTGATTAAATTGAAAGGCGATCCAAATTGGTTGGTCACGAGTTTTGTGGATCATGTGGATGTTGTTGATCCCTTGACGGTCAACTTCGTGCTCAAGAATCCGGTGAACTATTTCCCCATGTTGGTCGCAACGCAGCCTTATTCGCCGTTGGATTCGACCTGTTATCCCGCTGATAAATTCGCTCCGGATAGCACGTGTGGTGGTTATGGCCCGTACAAGATCACGAAATGGGTGCGTGATGTAGAACTGGATTTGGAAGCCTATCCTGGCTATAAAGGTAGTTTTCAGCCGCAGACTAAAAAGATCATCATGAAATATTTCTCTGACCCAACGACGATGCGTTTGGCCTTGGAGAATGGTGAGATTGATGTAGCGACGAAGAAGCTGAATCCTACCGACTACGAGGATTTGAAGAGCAACCCGAAATTGCAGGTTATCAAGGGCCCCGGCTCACTGATCCGCTACATTTGCTTTAATGTCAAAACAGCGCCATTCGATCAGGTGAAAGTGCGCGATGCGATTGCCGCTGCCGTCGATCGGAATGCCATTGCTTCGAAAGCATTTTTGGGCACGCACGATCCGCTTTACTCCATGGTACCCATGGGCATGTGGAGTCATATCGATGCGTTCAAGACCAAGTACGGGACGCGGAATCTGGATCTGGCTAAGAAGCTGCTCACCGAGGCCGGCTTCAGCGCCGACAAGCCGCTGAAGATGGATCTCTGGTGGACGCCTTCCCATTATGGTGCCACGGAATCGGATGTTGTTTCCGTGCTGAAGAACTCGCTGGAAGAGACCGGTATGATCAAGGTTAGCTTGCAAAGCGCCGAGTGGTCTACGTACAAGCAATACATGAATGCGGGCAGTATGCCAGTCTTCATGTTGGGCTGGTACCCGGATTACCTGGATCCTGATGATTATACTGCTCCGTTCGCCGAGACGGGTGCATCGAATGATATGGGCATTTTCTACAGCAATCCGGCCATGGATAAGCTTATCAAAGCCGGTCGTGACGCTAAAGAGCTTCGTGGTGCTAATCGCGAGAAAGTCTACGAGGATATGCAAACCTTGTGGGCGACTGAAGCGCCGACCATTCCTCTGACCCAAGGTTCTTTAATTGTTGTGGCGCAGAAGAATATTACCGGCGTCGTTTTGGACCCGAACATGTTGGTGCATTACTTCTTGCTCAAGCGAAAGTAAAGCACGCTATTGATGATGGTTATGTGGGGCGACATCGACCTCGGTGCCGCCCCCTTATCCTATTATAAGAGATGTGTATTCTCTCTTTCTGGTTGTTTCGCTTGCAATAAAAATTCCTGTGTGGCAATGTAGTACGAACTTTGTCATTTAGACGTTGGACTGGACGAGTACTTTTCGACGATTCAGTTATAGCGTGGGGCAAGTTTGTGCCCTGATTGCCACTTTTGGAGCTAAAATTTATGTCTCTTCGTTCTTACATTATAACGCGGATTTTGATGACTATTCCGATGTTGCTGGTGTTGGTGACATTGGTCTTTTTTATCCTGCGCGTCATGCCTGGCGATCCTGTTTTGGCCATGATGAGGCCGGGAACGCCGAAAGCATATTTGAACGAATTGCGCCACGAAATGGGTCTGGACAAGCCGATCATGGTGCAATACGTGGATTACTTGTGGGATTTGGCGCGTGGCCGCTTAGGTACCTCTTTAGCGCCCGTGCGGGGGCGTCCTGTGGCTAAGGATTTGTGGGCGAAATTCCCGGCCACGTTAGAACTCTCCCTGACCTCTTTCCTGATCACTATTATTGTTGGCGTGTCTACCGGCGCCTACGCTGCTTATAAACGGCGTAGCGCTGCTGATTATACATTCCGTCTTTATAGCATTATTATTTATGCTATTCCGGTTTTTTGGTTAGGCTTGATGTTTCAGCTTATTTTCGGCGTTTATTTGCACTGGCTACCTGTCGCCGGCCGTATCGATGACCTGGCCTTAGCGCCGAAGACCATCACCGGCATGTATTTGCTGGATAGTGTTTTAACCGGAAACTGGCCCAGCTTTGTCAATGCAGCTAAGCATTTGATTTTGCCCTCGGTAACCTTGGGACTTTACCTTTCTGGTATTTTTACCCGTTTAACGAGATCAAACATGCTCAACTCGTTGCGCCAGGATTTTGTGACGGCGGCCCGGGCCAGGGGAATTTCGGAGAACCGGGTTGTTGTGCGCCACGCCTTGAAAAATGCGTTCATCCCTATTTTGACCATGATGGGGTTGCAATTCGCGCTGCTTTTAGCCGGCGCGGTTTTGACCGAAAGCACCTTTTCTTGGCCCGGCTTGGGACGTTTTTTGGTAGAGCGCATCGGCTACCGGGATTTTCCTTCTATTCAAGGGACGGTTGCTTTCTTTGCTATCCTGGTGGCAGTTGTGAGTTTGTTGGTTGATATTTTATATGCTTATTTAGATCCGCGCATCCGGTATTGATGAGGAGGGCATAGGTTGAACGATTGGGAACAAGTTGGACTGATTGCTCGTTTTTTGCGCGGGCGAAAATGGTATGGTAGTGAGTGGTATATCACTGTAGCTGGGGCATTCATTTTGTTCATCGTGATTTCCAGCACGCTATTAGCCCCGCTCCTGGCTCCCTATAACCCGATCAAGCCGGCCGGCGGACGTTTCGAGGAACCGGGTGCGGGCAAAACGGTTATTGTGGTAGCGACTGGCACGACGAACATCACCAAGCCAGCAGATCTGGCCGGCCAAAAAGTCGCCGCGAAAGCGCATTCGACCGGTTCTGTCCGAGCCGAAGCGTTGAAGGCCGATGTTTATCCCGCTTTGAGCGTGAAAAAAGCGCTGGATTCTTTAGCTGCGGGGAACGTTAGAGCGGTACTGTTGACGACTCAAGAAGCGCAAAAGCTATTGCCTGCTTATCAGGGCGCGCTGAAAACAGTAGGAAAACCGTTTGGGATCACCTTTTATATGGGTACGGATAATTTAGGCCGGGATATTTGGAGCCGCATTATTTGGGGCGCTCGGGGGATTTTGTTGGTTGCTATTTTGGCAGCGCTCTTTTCGGCGCTGATCGGCATTCCTTTGGGGCTTATTTCTGGCTATTGGGGCGGCACTGTTGATCGCGTGCTTTCATTGATTATGGATAGTATTTATGCTTTTCCTGGCCTTATTTTGGCCATTGCCATGGCTGCCATGTTGGGGCCGGGCATCGTCAATATTGCTGTGGCGATTTCGGTTGTCTATATTCCTACTTATTTTCGTATTACCAGGGGCCAGGTCCTCTCGGTGAAAGAGGAATTATACGTTGAGGCTGCTCACAGCTTGGGGGCCACGGCCAGCACGATTATCAAGGCCTACATTTTCCCCAATGTAGTGCCTTCCATCGTGGTGGTGTTTTCTTTGAATATTGCTGACGCTATTCTGACGGAGGCTGGCTTGAGCTTTTTGGGTTTGGGACTGCCTCCGCCTACGCCGGACTGGGGCTTCGATTTGAACAAAGGGCGGGCTTATTTGCCCCTTGGCTATTGGTGGCCGATTACGTTCCCCGGCGCCATGATTGCTTTGGTCGCGTTGGGCTTTAGCCTGTTGGGCGAAGGTTTAGGTGAAATTTTGAACCCGCGCTTGCGGGAATCGTAAAAAATAATACCATTGCCCCGGTGAAGTAATATGCGCTGCCGGGGCAGGAATATGCTTTGATGCGGAGGTATTTTGGACGAGAGAAAACAGTCGGGGAACGGCATACCTTTGTTACAATTACGCGATCTGGTCGTGGAATATTATACTCGTTCAGGTGTCGTGCGGGCTGTGGATAGTGTCGATCTGGATATCTACAAAGGAGAGGTCGTTGGCTTGGTGGGTGAATCGGGCTGCGGCAAATCTACTTTAGGCATGGCATTGCTACGCTTGGTGCGCTCACCTGGAAAAATTACCAGCGGGAAAATTTTGTTCAAGGGGAAAGATATCCTCACGCTGAGTGAGAACGCGATGAGAGATTTACGGGGCCCAGAAATTTCGATGATCTTTCAGGACCCGATGACTTCATTAGATCCGCTACAGCGCATTGACGATCACTTTGTGGAAAGTATTCGCGCCCACGATAAACACATTTCTAAAGAGGACGCGATTAAGCGCGCCGCCGAGCTCTTTGACTTGTTGGGCATCGCTCCTGATCGCTTGCAGGATTATCCACACCAGTTGAGTGGCGGAATGCGTCAACGGGTTATGATCGGTCTGGCGTTGGCGCTGGATGCGGATTTGATCGTTGCTGACGAGCCGACGACCTCGTTGGATGTATTAGTGGAAGCGCAGTTCCTCGATTTGCTCAAAGATTTGCGC
Organism: Anaerolineae bacterium; assembly: GCA_015486845.1. Taxonomy (GTDB): domain Bacteria; phylum Chloroflexota; class Anaerolineae; order JAADDB01; family JAADDB01; genus WFQU01. The sequence goes on from WFQU01000049.1 coordinate 52,690, forward strand.
CGTCGATACAACATGACGTTGATTTTGATTACGCACAATATCGGCATTGTGGCAGAATTGGCAGACCGGGTGGCTGTGATGTATGCCGGGGAAATTGTCGAGCTGGGCGATGCGGGGCCACTCTTTGCCGAGCCGTTGCATCCGTATACGGATGCTTTATTAGGATCCGTGCCAAACATTAAGCTTGACGAAGAATTGAAGATTATGGGCGGCCAGCCGCCGGATCTCTTGGATCCCCCCGCCGGCTGTCGTTTCCATCCGCGCTGCCCTTACGCAATGGATCGCTGTCGTGAGGAAGAACCACCTTGGCAGGAAATTCAACCGGGACATTGGGCCGCTTGCTGGCTTTACGCTGAGGGGAAAAGGGAGACGCTTCATGGCTGAACATTTCATTGCCGTGGAAAACCTGAAAATGTGGTTTCCAGTGCAACAGGATTTCATAGAAGGACTGTTTTCTCATCAGCGAGAGTTCGTGCGTGCAGTGGATGGTGTTTCTTTCCACATTGATCGCGGGGAAGTTTTTGGTTTGGCCGGCGAAAGCGGCAGCGGCAAAACAACCACCGGGCGCCTGATCTTGCGGCTATTGGAACCTACTGGGGGGCGCATTGATTTCGACGGCCGGGATATTACGCATCTTTCGGAAGCCGCCATGCGCCCGCTGCGCCGGCGTATGCAAGTGATCTTTCAAGATCCTAACGCCTCTTTGAATCCACGCATGACTATCGGTAAAGCAGTTGGCCACGCGCTGGAAATCCACAATGTGGCCCACGGGGATAAAGCTAAAGAACGTGTTTTGGAGATGCTAACACGGATGGGCTTGACGCCGCCGGATCGATACTATCGGCTTTATCCGCACCAGATCAGTGGCGGGCAGCGACAGCGGGTTGTTATGGCGCGAGCGCTTATTTTGCGTCCTGATTTCCTCGTGGCTGATGAGCCCATCGCCATGGCTGATGTGTCTGTTCGCGCTATGCTCTTAGATTTGTTGCGCCGGCTAAAAGACGATTTTCACTTGACCTACCTTTTCATCACACACGATTTGGCAACGGCTAAGTACATTTGTGATCGTATTGCGGTCATGTACCTCGGGCAAATTGTGGAAATCGGCTCGGTGGATCAAGTGTATAGCAATCCATTGCACCCGTACACTCAGGCTTTGTTAGCAGCCGTGCCGGTACCGGATCCGAAATTCCGGCGCACAGCCCCTATTCCCAAAGGTGAGATTCCCAATCCGATTCACCCGCCTTCCGGCTGCCGGTTTCATGCTCGTTGTGCTTATGCCCGGGAGCGCTGTCGCACAGAACAGCCATTGTTGTTGCCTGTGGAAGGCGAGCCGGGGCATTTCGTTTCTTGCCACATGTTCGGAGAAAACGGTTGGAAGCCGGTTGCCCAGGAAGTACAGATTTAACACCAAGTCGCAGAAATCGCTGAGGTGCCCAGGAAAATAGCTGGAATCAGCGAATTAGCGTTATATGACTTGTTCAGATGGAGAGGGGACAAAATAAAAGAGCCCCTAATGTTAATCGATTCGGATCAAATATCTTTGTGTTCTGCCTTAAATTTTTTGGATCGCGGTGAGACTTGCTATCCGTGATTGGTAACGGGAAAGTTTTTGTGCTAATATTTTGGTAATGGCTCAGTCTTCAGTCAAATAGAACGCTGATTACGTAAGTTGCCTGCAGATACCCGCAGATAGATCAGAAAAGATCAATAAACAGCAGCGTTTATTGGCAATCTCTGTGTCCTATTGTTGGAGAGGCCGAGTAATTCACATATTTGGTTAAATAAACTTCCGTCTGAGCTGGGCAAAGGTACCCCAAGCCTGTATATTTTAGCAGGAAGAAAGCATTATTCAGGAAACAGGAATGATGCCTACTATGATAAAGGCCTACGTCGATGAAAATATGGGAATGGCTTCTCTTGCTTTGATAACTGCTTTTTCTCTCTGTGAAGAGACACGGTTTCACATCGTGTCTCTTTTTTATGTCGGTGTATAGCCGTTTTTGCTGTTTATGCCTTGATGTGGAGCCTTATTCTTGAAACAGGAAGGTTTTAGCTTGTGACGAAATACATTTTTGTGACCGGTGGGGTAGTTAGTTCATTGGGCAAAGGCGTTACCGCTGCTGCTATTGGACGCCTTCTGAAAAGTCGTGATATCTCTGTTTCTGTTCAAAAGTTGGATCCTTATTTGAATGTAGACCCCGGTACGATGTCGCCATACCAGCATGGCGAGGTCTTCGTCACGGAAGACGGTGCCGAGACTGATCTGGATTTAGGACATTACGAGCGTTTCATTGACGAGTACTTAGCGCAGGTTAATAACATTACCACCGGTCAGATTTATAGTCATATTTTGGCGCAAGAGCGCCGCGGAGATTTTCTCGGTGGCACCATTCAAGTGATCCCCCACGTGACTAACGAAATCAAGCGTCGCATTAAGATGGTGGGGGAGGCGAGCAAGGCTGAGGTTGTTATTGTCGAAATTGGCGGCACCGTTGGCGATATCGAGAGCTTGCCCTTCTTGGAAGCGATCCGGCAGATGCGCAAGGATGTCGGCGAAGATAACAGCTTTTACGTTCACGTTACCCTGTTGCCATGGATTGCCGCTACGGGAGAACTGAAGACCAAGCCGACGCAGCATAGTGTTCGTGAGCTGCGCGGCATTGGCATTCAACCTGATGCTATTATCTGCCGTTCCGACTATCCGGTGGACCCCTCGCTGCGCGACAAGATTTCGCTTTTCACGGATGTAGATCGTGAAGCTGTCGTGCCTCTGGTCACGGCGGACACGATTTATCGGGTGCCGTTGACTTTAGAACAGGAAAAGTTCGGAGCGTATCTGTGCAGTGAGCTTCATTTTTCCGAACATGACGCGGATTTGGTGGCATGGAAAGCGTGGGTGGATCGTTATAGCCAGGTTCAAGATGTGGTACGCATTGCTTTGGTCGGCAAGTACGTGGCTTTGCAGGATGCTTATATGAGCGTGCGAGAAGCGCTGACCCATGCCGGGGTAGATCAAGGCGTACGGGTTGAGGTGGTTTGGATCAACTCGGAAGAATTGGATCATGATGGCGATTTGGCGCAATTAGAATCGGTTGATGGTATTCTTGTCCCGGGCGGCTTTGGCTATCGAGGTGTAGAAGGCATGATCGTGGCAGCTCATTATGCCCGCACGCGACAGATTCCTTATCTTGGACTCTGCTTGGGCATGCAAGTTATGGTCATTGACTTTGCCCGTCACGTTTTTCATGACGACCGTGCTAACAGCACCGAATTTGCACTTTCCACACCTTACCCTGTCATCGATTTGATGCCGGATCAGCGGGGCATCACAGAAATGGGGGGTACCATGCGGTTGGGCGCTTATCCGTGCGTCTTGAAACCCGGCACTAAAGCTGCGGCGGCGTACGGCGTGCCGCAGGTTGATGAACGCCATCGCCATCGTTTCGAGTTCAACAACGCTTTCCGCGCTGCGATGGAGGAAAAGGGCATGGTTTTCAGCGGCTTGTCGCCGGATAATCGTTTGGTCGAGATTGCCGAGCTGCGGGACCATCCCTTTATGGTCGGTAGTCAATTCCATCCGGAGTTCAAGTCCCGTCCCAACCGGCCGCATCCGCTGTTCAAAGCTTTTTTGCAAGCTGTTTTGGCGCATCGTGCAGCACGTGGAAGTGGTATTCCACGGTAAAAAACCGTGCCGAGAGGATATGATCTGTGTTTTTCGCATAGCTGAATTGGGCCGTCATAGTTGCGTTGACCACCGGGATGATATTGCTGAACCTTGGCTATCTTTTTTATTGCAGTCTTAGGCTGTGCTATGTTATAATGTGAGAAGTTCATATTGCGTCGAGGAAGGGGAGACTGAGATATGTCTGGACATTCGAAATGGTCTACTATCAAACGGAAAAAGGGGGCGAACGACGCTAAACGGGGTAAAGTCTTCACGAAAATTGCCCGTGAGATTCAAATTGCGGCCCGCAATGGTGCTGACCCGGACGTCAACTTTCGTTTGCGCTTGATCTTGGACAAAGCGCGCGCGGCCAATATGCCTAAAGACAATGTCGAGCGAGCCATCAAACGGGGCGCGGGGCTTGACAAAGAAGCCACTGCGTTGGAAGAAATTACTTATGAAGGTTATGCACCTCATGGCGTGGCGTTGATGATTCAAGCCCTGACTGATAATCGTAACCGCACGGTGGCCGAGATTCGCCACGCCTTGACGCGGGCTGGCGGTTCAATGGCAGAACGTGGTTCAGTAGCTTGGCAGTTCGAGGAGAAAGGCGTCATTACTGTTGACATGGGCGATATGGATCAGGATGATCTGTTCATGATTGCCTTAGAAGCAGGTGCAGAAGATGTTGAATTTAACGACGGCGAGGCCGAGATCACCACAGCGCGAGAGGATTTTCAAGTTGTTCAGGAGGCTTTAGAACAGGCCAACGTGGAGATTACTGAATCGGAATTGGCCTGGCTGCCTAAAATGTCGGTCTCGTTAGAGCCGTCCGCTGCTGCACAGGTTTTGCGCCTCTTGGAGACATTGGAAGACAGCGATGATGTCACGAAGGTCTATTCCGCTTTGGACATTACGGATGAGGCTTTAAGCGTTTTAGAAGCATAGCGGCGGGCAGAAATCGTGGTTGTTTTGGGTATCGACCCGGGCGTGGGACGTACTGGTTATGGCTTAGTGCAGCAAGAGGGAAGTGGAGATATTCGAGCCATCGCCTACGGTGTCATTGAGACTGCTGTGGGAATGCCATTGCCGGCCCGATTGCGTTCTTTGTACGAACAATTGCAGCAGCTCTATGCTCGCTATCGACCGGATGAAATGGCTGTTGAAGAGCTGTTTTTCAGCCGGAATGTGACAACGGCCATTGCAGTGGGGGAAGCGCGAGGCGTTGTTTTGCTTTTTGCCGCCTTAGCCGACTTGCCACTTTATAATTATAAGCCGGCAGAAGTCAAGCAGGCAGTGGTTGGTGTAGGTAATGCCAGCAAGCATCAGGTCCAAGAGATGGTGCGCATGCAATTAGATTTAGAGGAACTGCCGCGGCCAGATGATGCTGCGGATGCTTTGGCTATTGCGATTTGTCATGTGAGTGGATCTACTTTTCGTTCTCGAGTGCGTGATTCGTGGCAAAATTGATCAAAAGAAGGGGGTACAATGGACCAACCAGCTAACAATGTCGTTCCTAATGAGGAGCCCAAGAAGATGATGGGTTATGCTTGGCGGGTTTTGATCGCCGAAGACGAGAAAAATCTACGTGATTTGCTCTCGCTCTCGTTGAGCAAAACTGGCTATGTCGTCAAAGCTGTGGCTGACGGTGTCGAACTGTTAGAGGAAGTTAAGGAGTTCAAGCCGGACATCATTTTGCTAGATATTATGATGCCACGCATGGATGGATTTGCTGCTTTGCAGAAAATCCGCCGTTCTTCTGATGTCCCGGTGGCCATGCTGACTGCTTTGGGTAATGTCGAAGATGTCGTGACTGGTTTCGAGCTTGGCGCTGATGACTACATCACAAAGCCTTTTACTTTCAAGGAAGTCCGTGTGCGTTTAGAAGCTATTATGCGGCGTATTGCTTGGGCTAAAAATCCTCCGACGCCCATGGCAGTCACTATTGGCGATGTCACATTGGATAACGAGACGCATGAGGTCAGGTTGCGCGGCAAAACGGTTGAATTGACGCCCATTGAATTCCAGTTATTGCAATATCTAATGGCTCACCCGGGACAACCTGTTTCTAAAGAAACACTGTTTCGTGATGTTTGGGGCTACGAGTTTGTGGGTGGAACAAATTTAGTCGAAGTGGGTATTCGTCGCCTGCGCACGAAGATCGAAGAAGAGCCATCTCGACCGTATTACATCCGCACTGTACGTGGCGTGGGCTATAAATTCCAGGTGCCTGATTAAATGCTTGCTCGCGTCCAGGGGAACATTGCTGGCAAAGATGACGATCGTTTGTTGGTGGCTTTAGGTCCCATCGCGATAGATGTCTTTGTGCCCGAGCCTTTATGGACGGCGTCCCGTGTCGGGGACAAAGTTACCCTTTATACCCATTTGCATGTGAGAGAGAACGGTCTGTCGCTCTTCGGCTTTGCAACGGTCGAAGAGCGCTCTTTTTTTCGACTTCTGTTGGCTGTGTCTGGCGTGGGACCCAAGTTAGCCTTGACTGTTCTTTCTGTGCTGTCCCCTGCCGCTTTATTGCGTGCCATTCAGCAAGAAACGCCCGAAGTCTTGACCCGTGTGCCTGGCATTGGCAAAAAGAGCGCTGAGAAAATTGTGTTTACCTTGAAAGATAAATTGCCAGGTGGGGGAGAGCCCGTGCCGATTTCTGCCTTGGATGAAATTGACATGGAAGTGGTCGAGGCGTTGGTGACATTGGGTTACAGCGTCGTAGAGGCGCAACGGGCCGTACAAGGTTTACCTGATGACCTCACAACGGTGGAGGATCGTTTGCGGGCGGCGTTGAGTCGGCTGGCATAAAAGTGCAGAGAGCGTGATCTGAATTAATGACAGGAAAAGTAACTGTGATCGGTGTGGCTGGTGGCACCGGTTCGGGCAAAACGACGGTTTCTCAACGTATTTTGGAATCTGTGGGCCGAGATCGGATTGCTTACCTCCCCCACGACGCTTATTACTATGACTTGAGTGCTTTGCCTTTTTCTGAGCGGGCCAAGCGTAATTTCGATCACCCTGACGCGCTGGAGAATGATTTGTTGCTTAAGCATTTGCACGCGTTGCGCCATGGCGAAAGTGTGCAGATGCCGGTCTACGATTTCAAGACACATACCCGCCGGCCGGAGACTGTTTCTGTGGGCCCGAACCGTCTGGTACTCGTAGAGGGGATACTGATCTTTGTCGACGAGCGTTTGCGCCGATTAATGGACCTCAAAATATTTGTGGATACTGCAGCCGATATTCGCTTTATCCGCCGCCTGCAGCGCGATATCAAGGAGCGAGGACGAACCATGTCTTCTGTCATCGAGCAATATTTGGCGACGGTTCGCCCCATGCACTTGGAATTCGTGGAGCCCAGTAAGCGCTATGCTGACATTATTATTCCGGAGGGCGGTTTTAATATGGCCGCGCTGGACATGGTAATTGCTCATTTGCGGGATATCCTTGCTTCTGGCTGATGATGCTAAGCTTCTCTGTTTTTTTGAAGTCGCTATGAGCATGCGGGCGGCGCACCACGGCGGATGAAAATGCTCTCTGTCCCTGTGGATTGGGGGGATAGCAGGCTTGAGAAGTAAACCTACGTTGATAGGAATGGCGTTAGTTGGTGACGGCTGGTAATCTGTTTAGTTTTCTTTCTTGGGAACTAACGCCCGAATCCCGTACCTGAAAAGAGGGGCAGGCCACTGAGGGTATTTTATCCTGTAGGCCTCCTGCAAGTCATTGACCACAGCGCTGTTCATCTCGTCTGCCGGATTGTGGTTTTGTGTTCGTTAGAACCGGGCAGTAAGGTACGTTTTTGGGGTTTTTTAGACGCTTTGCGCCTCTACTTCAGCTATTTTCCAAAGGAATGGAACGACGTGCATGTAGTAGATGCGCGGCCTTGGCCTGTTGCCAGAATCGTATAGCTAAGCTATGCCACGGTTCGTCATCAGTTAGGGTATAAGTCGTTCCATTGGAATTAAGCACTATTTTGAGCAGACCGTGCAGAACAAGATCCATTAAATGGGCTTCTGCCATGGCTTGATCTGCCAAAAAGCGATCTGAAAGCTCTCTGGCAGTTATGGGGCGCTCAATGTGCTCCAATACGTACGCCGTCCACTCTGGATTGGATAAGCGTCTTAAAAAGTGAGCAGCAAAACCTAACATCTCCAAATCCAGTTTGGCAGTGCCATTTGGTTGGGCAATGCGTGCTAATTCTTGTAGTCGTGCTAAGCTAACTTTACTTGTGCCCATCGCAATACAAGGTTTCTCCGTTGGAATACTTCGTATATAGTATACCTGTGGTCAAGCTGTGCCACCATGGTACTTTGGGGTACACGCTCTCCGTTAATGGGACCATAATTCAAGAGTTTCCTATATTGCTAAAGTTTTTGCAATTTTTACTTTGTTTGATGCGGCAATGTGTGGGTTGATGACGGCAGATGCGTTGGTTAGTTTTTTTCTTGGGGGCCAGCCCCCGTATTAACTTAAATCCGGACCAGCTATATCAGGTCTTTATTCAGTTTGGTTTTGGTTGGTATTACTCTGACTCTACTGCAAAAAGGTTCACTTCCGAGAGCACAGAGGACGCAGAGAGAGAAATAATAGGATTTTAACGAATATTCTTCTCTGAAAATAAAAATGGGACGCAGATCAACACAGGCTGCGCACGCAGATAAAAAACAATGGTCCGGCGATTAGAAATCGCTGCTACAACTGCGA
>WFQU01000050.1 GCA_015486845.1 Anaerolineae bacterium
CTTTAGGCGGTTTTGTCGCGTTACCCCCGGCTAAAGCCTCTACTCCGACGCGGCGGCGAGGTACGTCAAGGTAGCGTCCGCTGCTAAGAGGCTGCCCTACAGCAGCCCCCTTTCAGGGGGCTTTTGGCCACGTAGCACGTGGATTTGACCCCCGTGCGCTCGGGCAGAGAACGCCGTTGATTAGAAGTTCAACTTCTTCGAGAAGTTGAACTTCTTAAAGGAGGCCTGATTTTTTAGACGCTCTGCGCCTTGGCGCCGTTGCGTGAACTTATTTTGAGGGGAAACCTCTCCCCCAAGCTGCGCTGCGCTCAGCTTTTCCCCCTCCCCGTATCGGGGAGGGGGAGGCTTGCCGTCCTTTTGGGCGGTAAGCCAGGGGAGAGGTTTTTTTCAAAGACGGTAAAGAGGGTAGCCGAAGGCATTGCCCTCGGCTACTCTCCAGAGAGGTCTTATTTTCAAGGGAGTTATCATGGGCCTACGGCGCACCACAGCGAATGAAAATTAAGATTAGCGTGCATCAGCGTTAATCTGCGTTCTATTTTCAGAGGAGAAAGACTGTGACGAGAAGTTCAATTTCTTCAAGAAGTTGGGCTTCTAAAATTTGCGGCGAAGCACAAGCGTCGACATATCGGCGCACGCCGGCATCCAGCCATAGGCCCCGCCCGGCGGTTGCATATCACGCCGGGCGCCTTACTGCGCCTCCGGATAGATGTTCATGTGGTAGTCAACCAGTGTGCCGTCCCGGTAAACAAATTTCCCCGAGAGGCAATGACCGGTTTGCATGGCCGACAAGAAAATGTGATCCCCCGACCATAGATTCAGTTCCAAAATGCGATCATCGTCAATCCAAGCTAAATCCCCTTCTGGCGATGTGATGAGTTGACCGCTGAATTCCGTGGCCTCGAAGAGAAAGACATACCAATCTTCCCCCTGGCTGAATTCGGGAAAGGTCAGCACGCCCCGCAAGCGCGGATTGGCTAACAGAAGGCCACTCTCCTCCTTGACTTCTCGGATAACGCATTCCTCCGGGCTTTCCCCAGGCTCAACTTTTCCGCCTAAGCCGTTCCATTTACCGGCGTGGACGTCATTCTGCTTTTTCACCCGGTGCAGCATTAATGTTTTGCCCTGGTGATGAACATAACACAACGTGGCTAATTTCATCTGATTGTTCGACTCCCTCAAAAAATGACGCAGAGACGCGGCGTATCATGGACTAAAACTCGTTTGTGATGCTGTTAATTCCCAAAAAATAAGCCTTCTGCTCTTATAGACCAGAAGGCTCATTTCTTATCTACGCTAAGCGAAGAAACATCAAGCAGCCGTGTTCTCTTCTTCTTCGGCACGCATGATGCTAATGGATGCTGCAATAGTCCGACTCAAGGCCCGGATAGAAAGGGCCAAGTCGCTTTCTGGCTCGGTGACTACAATGGGCTGCCCGCTATCGCCGCCCTCACGGATGCGCCGATCCAACGGAATACGCCCCAAGAACGGCACCTGTAACTTCTTAGCAGAACGTTCGCCGCCGCCAGTGCCGAAAATGTCGCCGCTCATGTTCTCAATAATGCCAAGCACCGGAACATCCAGCGTGACGAAAGCCGCTAACCCGCGCCGGGCGTCGGCCAACGCCACATCCTGCGGCGTTGTAATGACCACACCGCCGCTTACCGGCACGAGCTGGGCCAGTGTCAATGGCACATCACCAGTTCCCGGCGGCAAATCAACAACCAAGTAATCCAACGGCTCCCAAAGCACATCGCGGAAAAATTGCTCCACAGCGTTGTGCAACATAGGCCCTCGCCAAACCAGCGCCTGGTCTGATGGCACCAAAAAACCAATGGACATCAGTGAAATGCCATACGCTTTGATCGGGATGAGTTTGCTATTCTGCACGCGCGGCGGGTGCTGTACCCCCATCATCATAGGCACATTGGGGCCGTAAATATCGGCATCCATGAGACCGACCTTAGCGCCGTCCATTGCCAAAGAAAGCGCCAAATTCACGGCGAGCGTCGTCTTACCCACACCACCTTTGCCACTAGCAACAGCAATGATGTTCTTAATAGGCGCTGTAATCTTCTCCTGAATCTTCCGATCGGCTCGCACCGATGCGTCTAATTCTACCGTCACTTTTTTCACGCCCGGAACAGCCGCCACCGCTGCTTGAGCGTTACTTTTCAACTGGTCTTTGAGCGGACAGGAAGGGGTCGTTAATTGAATCGTAAAAGAAATATTTTCCCCCTCGATTTTCAAATCTTTAATCATCTTCAAAGACACCAAGTCGCGATGCAAATCGGGGTCTTGCACAGTGCGCAAAGCAGCTAAGACCTGGGCTTCTGTCACTTTATTGGCCATCGCCATATTCTCCTTTATGTTTATACGTTAGCAATAAGTACAAATTGTACTTAGTAACCCGTTCTGCTATCTTATCCGAAACGGCAAAATGTGTCAAAATCAACGGATAAAGCTTTAGCGTTCCTATTGCTGGTTTGACATCTCTTTGGCAACGAGCCGGCCAATCGCCACGGCGTAATTCGTGCCTCGGTCCCAGGGATAAACTTGGCTCATAGAAGCGAAATAGAGCCCCGGCAGTGGCGTCTTCAGCGCCGGGATTTGCTGCGAGTAATTAACCGGCGGCACCGGCTGCGCATAGCGTTCTCGGAAAACCCAGAAGTGACGCACCCAGGCAGGATCGAAATCAGGATTGAAACGCGTCAATGTAGGCAGGAAATGATCCAACAAAGCTTGATCGTCCATTTTGAAATAAGGGTGCTCTTTCTCCAAATAGTCGCCTAAGTAAACGATATGATCGCCACCATAATGCTCGGCGCCAATGTAATTGGTGTGCTCTACGAAGGCTAAAAAAGGGAACCCGGCCGATTTAGGTAAGTTAATCCAATAGGAATCCGGCGTAATTTGGTGCGACAGCGTCAACACGACGACGATGGCTCCCATGGAGGTCAGGCCCTGTAATTTTTGTCGATAACTATCAGGAAGATCGCCGCACAATTTGCCAAAAACGCGGGGTGATACAGTTGCCAAGACTTGGTCGAATGTAAAAGTCTGGCCGTTACTGACTACCTGCAGGTGGCCATTAGATTGGCGGTTGATCGCCGTTACGGGCCGGTTAGTGTGCAAAGTGCCACCTAACGCTTGTACGCGCTGCGCCAGCACATCCACAAAGCTTTGAAAACCACCGCGGAAATAGCCTAAAGCCGGGCTGCGCTTAGCAATGCGAGCCCAGAACCAGGCTAAATTGACATCCTGGTAATAGGGCCCCATTTTGCCCACTAATAGTGGCCGCCAGAGGAGGTTATACGCGTCTGGCCCCATCATTTTGCTCAACCAGGCATCTGCTTTCATTTGCTCTAACCGCCGCCAATTGCGTGTATAACGCAAATACGCCAACACCAGCCCCATGCGAATCTTGGCAGGCCAGGAGAGATGCGGGAATTGCAGGAACCGCAGCACGGAATCGAAAGGATAAGCGCGGTCACCATACCACATGGCTGTGATGGGGCGTGGAAAGAACCAATCGTCCCGGACATCGAGCTCGCTGGCCAATTGCAAGATTGCCTTATCGGAAGTGAAAATGTGATGATAGAAACGCTCTAACGGCCAGTCCCATCCCTTTGCCTGGAAGCCAGAAGCCAGGCCGCCGGGGTGGTTTTGTTCCTCAAAGAGTGTTACTTTTGCGCCTGCTTTGCGCAAATCGTGTGCTGCGGCTAAACCGCTGATGCCGGCGCCAATGATGCCGACCGAACGTTGTTGCATCGCCTGCTCCATAAAACATCCCGGCGCATCATTGAGAAGCGCCGGGCTATTGATCATCTCGCACTACACGCGACCACGGGCAGCGCCATCAGGTCTCGCCCTTGTCCTGATAGCGCTGCAGCACTTCCGGGTGCTCTTGCAGATAGAGGTGTACATCTTTTTGTGCTTGAGCATAAATTTCCAGAAGGGGTTCTCGCTCTTCTTTATAGTGCAGAATTGTTTGCGTGGCACAAGTCTTGCAACCTCGCTGGTATTTATAACTATCCCGCGAGCAATTCAAGCATTCAGCCACCCGAATCATCATCAAAGAAAAAGCTAAGCTGTTTTCGTCTGTCTCCGGCAACTGCAGAACGCTATCCACCAGTGCTTTCCACGCCTCATCCCCCTCGCGTTGATCGCGCAAGAGATGAATGACATGATGGGGAAAGAGTAATTCAGCTGTCGAAAACACCATATACCCCCTTCACGAGCAAATTGAGTGCGTCACAAAACAAATTATCCCACAAACGGAGTCTTTCAACAACCTGCAAAAGGCGTACCGTTTGTTATTACTTAGATCCAAAGCGATAAGTTTATCGTTGTCTAACGAAAAACAAACGTGGCAACAACTTCTTACCGCCTATCACAGCGTAAAGTGATCTTCCGCTAACATCACGCGGCAGGTTGCATCCGTCTCGGCCTCTACCATTGCCTTAAATCGATCCGGATCTTGGGCAATGACCGGCCATGTGTTGTAATGTGTCGGAACGACCAGCTTAGGCTTGATCAGCTTGATAGCTTTAACTGCATCCTCCGGTCCCATGGTGAAATTATCGCCGATGGGAAGAACTGCCAAATCAACATTTTCGTCCGCTAACCAAACCATGTCATAGGTCAACGCTGTATCGCCAGCGTAATAAATTGTCGTTCCTTCCATTTTAATGAGAAAGCCAGCAGGCTGTCCGCCGTAAGAACCATCCGGCAAGGAAGAACCGTGGTGGGCAATGGTTAATTTCACCCAGCCAAAGGGGAACGTATATGCTCCGCCAATGTGCATGGCGTGCACATTCTTGACGCCGTGGGCAGAAAGCCAGTTCGCCACCTCGAAATTCGCCACTACCAAAGCGCCGGTACGCTCGGCAATAGCAATCGTGTCCCCCACATGATCACCGTGTCCGTGCGAAACAAGAATGAAATCAGGATTAACCGCGTTCTGGTTGATCTTAGCTTGTGGATTATCCGTGAAAAAAGGATCAATCAGCACCGTATAGCGGCTGCTCCGCAATTCGGAATTCATATGGCCATGATAAATGTATTTAACCGTCATCAAAGAACCTCCTCCACCACTTCAATGTAATGGCAATAAGCCACTGTGCGTTGTATTTCATGAGCAAGATAAATGTCTGCCTCTGCTCATTGCCGGGGGAAAGGTTTCTCTCAGATGCCTACCACAAATCGGCAACCTGGCACTTATTTATGACGAGTACTTCCTGGAAAAGTTGTCCTCTTTCTGCCAACATTGTTCTGTATAATTGGCTAATGTGTTAAACATCAGTAGAAGATTGCTTCTGCGCCGCTGCTTTTATTTGTGCAGCTTTCTTTGCAGCAGCTTCTTTCGCCTTCGCTCTGGCCGCCGCGGCTTCAGCACGCTTTTGTTTTGCCTCTGCCTTTTGGCGGGCTCGTTCTTGTTCTTCCGCCCATGCCTGCGGGTAAAGCTGGGCATAATACGTTGTTGGTACGCTCAGCATTTCTTTGTCGTATACTAAATCAGGGTAACGCTTAAAGGTTGATAGCTCGTAATCGTGATTCATCTTGATAGAATCGAATGGACAGAACTCGGCGCAAAGGCCACATCCCATACAAGTAGCAATATCCACATAGAATTCACGGGATTCTGGTATTGGCTTTCCATCCGGGTTTTGGTCACGCACGATCCAAATGCACTGTGCCGGGCAAACCTTAGCACAGATACCGCAAGCCGTGCAGCGATCCTTACCCGTCTCGGCATCATAAATGAGCATGGGTACATAACGAAATCGTTCCGGCAATACACGGCGTTCTTCTGGATATTGGATGGTAAACAAGCCTTCTTCGTTCATTGGCTGACGGATAATCGTATTGCCACCGGCATACCGGGTTGGAATGCTTTTTACATCATCAAGATAGGAGGTCGTAATATGCTTTAGCGTTACGCCTAATCCCTTAAGAATTCCTGAACCAAACATATTTATTTACTTCTCCTGTAGATATCTATGACACAGAAAGCAGAACTATCTATCCACTTCACCTAATACGATATCGATGCTGCCCAAAATGATGATGGCATCGGCGATTTTATGGCCAACAGCCATGGTCGCTAATGAATTCAAGTTAACAAAAGAAGGCGCTCGCACATGATAGCGGTACGGATTCGGGGTGCCGTCGCTCACAATGTAAAAACCCAACTCACCTTTCGGTGCCTCGATATGAGTATAGGCTTCGTTCGCCGGTATCTTGACCATATAGGGCAATGGTTTGCCCATGACCGGCCCGCCGGGTAAGTCTCGCAATGCCTGTTTGAGGATGCGCACACTTTCACGCGCTTCCCGGATACGCATCATGTAACGGGCGTAAACGTCGCCCCCTTCTTCAGTGATCAAATCGAAATCGAAACGATCGTAAATAGAATACGGTTCGGCCTTGCGAATATCATAAGGCACACCCGAACCACGTAGCACAGGCCCGGAAGTGCCATAAGCAATGGCGTCTTTCGGCGAAAGGTAGCCCACATTCTTGGTACGGGCTAACATGATTTCATTAGTAGTCAACAACGCTTCCATTTCATCGAGGGCGCGGGGTAAGCGGTTATGTACCAATTCTATTGCTAATTTGACCCAGTTCTCGTCGACATCGTGTGCAACGCCGCCGAAACGCATGTAATTGCACATCATGCGGGAACCAGACGCCATTTCGAAAAGATCTAGAATGAGCTCACGTTCCTCGATGGCATACAACGACGGGGTGTAAAATGCGCCCATATCGTTGAGCAAAAAGCCGATGGCGAACAAGTGGTTCATGGCACGGGTTAATTCGGCCATGATAACGCGCAAATATTCGGCCCGCTCCGGGACAACCACCTTTGGCATGAGCTTCTCGACGGCTAAAACGTAGCCGAAGTTGTTGGTCATGGAGGTGATGTAATCCAGTCGGTCCGTGAAAGGAATATTCATCAAATAGGTATTGCGCTCACCAATTTTTTCGTGGTTGCGGTGTAAATAGCCTAATTCCAGCTCTAAGCCGGTGACCGTCTCGCCTTCTAAACCAACAATCATGCGCAAAACGCCGTGGGTGCTAGGGTGCTGCGGCCCAATGTTCACCACAATGCGATCTGTCTTGAGTTTCTCGATGTTCTTGAAATCCTGGCCAACTTCGTAGTAAATCTCCGGTGCTTGCCAATGCTCCGGGTCGAACGCGTTGGGGAAGACCAGGTTGTTTTTCCACGGTGTTCGATCTTCCTGGGAGACATAGTGCCCCTCTGGATAGCGGCTGTTATACGGTCGATGTTCTTCTTCGTAATATGCTTCGTGGTAGTCCTTGCGCATGGGGTGGCCAAAGAAGCCGTCCCAGAGGAGTATGCGGCGCAGGTTAGGATGTCCGGTGAACTTGATCCCATAAAGATCCCAGATTTCCCGTTCTTGGAAATCCGCCGTGGGGAAAATCGGCACTAAAGAAGGCAAGACGGGATTTTCGGCGTTGGCCCGTGCTTTGATAGCGATATAATCACCGCCCCGCTCCGTGGAATAGAAATGATAAACAACCTCGAAGCGGTCGACCTCTTTGCGGTTAGGATGCAACAAATTGTCCACGCCGGCAACATTAGCTAAGAAATCATACCCTTTCTTTTCTTTGAGATATTTGGCGACAGCGCGCAGTGCGTTCGGTTTGACGATCCAAACGCCGTCTTCTTCTCCGACAATCGCCTCGGACATCTTTTCGATCCAATGCGGGAATTTCTTGACAACAGCCTCTGGTGTACCACTCATTCTTTGGCCTCTCTTGCCAAACGGACCGCTTTGGACATAGCAGGAATTTCTCGTGGGTCAATGACATCCGGCCCCAAAATAGGCACAGGCACTTCGCCGGTATACGACTTGTTATACCAATTAACGTTAGTAATAGATTGGCTTCGCATCTTTTGATGCAACTTCATGAAGCCGTGCATCAACGATTCAGGGGTAGGAGGACAACCCGGTATGTATACATCTACCGGGATGTACTTATCGATTCCGGAAACAACGTTATACCCGTCCTTGAAAGGACCACCTCCCGTTGCACATGCCCCCATAGCAATGACATAGCGTGGTTCCGGCATTTGATTGTAAATGCGGACGATATTAGGTAACATTTTTTTGGTTACCGTGCCGGCAACGATCATCAGGTCGGACTGCCGGGGCGAGGCGCGCATGACCTCCATACCAAAGCGTGACATGTCGTAGCGAGCCGCCGCGGTTGCCACCATTTCAATGGCGCAACAAGCCAGGCCGAACATAACCGGCCATGTGGAGGAACTGCGTGACCAGTTATAAACTGCGTCAAGCGCCGTGGTAAAGATATTACGCCGCAATGCTTGTGGAACGCCTACTTCCGATTCTACATTTTCAGACATATTTTACCCTCGCGGCAATAAAAATATTGATCAGTGTGCTATGTCTACACAGCCCTAATGATCCGACTCTCTATCCCTTAAGCCGACTTACTCGCGCGATAACTACTCTATGCAGACCTTGATTAGCTACCCAACCACGGCTGCCATGACAACGCATTATACTTTATCAACGATAAAGCCAGCGCGCGGATAAGCCACAAGCATTCTGACACCAAAGCGAAGTATTTGCCTGCCTTGGCCCCCAGGATAACAAACTGCACGGCGGAAAGAGATAAGGGCCACCACAGAAAGCACATTATACTTTATGTCACCTGTCCTCGCAAGAAAACACGCTGGCTGTCAGCAATTCCAAGTCTGATACGAAACATCAAATATTCGGAGATCGCTCGTGGGAAGCCTATAGTTGGTATGAGCTTGGTAGTAGCCAGTGGTATGAATCAGGTCTAATGACAGGGGTCTTCGTATTGCCAGATTAATACATTTGAGATTAGCATGCATTAGTGTTGATCAACGCTGGGCAGTTACTTAGAAATAAGCCCGATATCCGCCGGTGGCCAGTACGAAATCCAGACCCGGCCAATAATTGCATCACGATCCACCGGCCCAAACATGCGTGAGTCTAAACTCATATTCCGGTTATCACCCATGATAAAATAGTGCAACGGAGGCACGCGTTGCGGGGCCAGATAGCCGTTCGTATCTTGGTTCAGGTAAGGCTCCATCAAGGGTTTGCTGTTAATGAATACTAAACCATCGTGCACGGCAATTGTCTCTCCGGGCAGCCCAATAACCCGTTTGATAAGCCGTGTGTTGGAATCGAGGGGACTTTTTACCACAATGACATCGCCGCGCTGCGGCGGATGCTGATCATAGCTAATTTTCTCCACTACGATCCGCTCGTTATTATGAAAGTTAGGCAACATGCTGATGCCTTCTACTTTCGCTGTTTGGGCGACAAAAAACACGATGAGCAAAGCTAAAATGGCGGCGATCAAGAAGCTGCTAACCAATTCCCAAAGCGCTTCTCCAATTTTATGCCAGCCGTTCTGCTTCTGCGGCGTTTCTGGTGTTATCTCTGCCATGGTTACCTGTTACTGTCCCCCTGCTTAACCACGAATACCCCCGGTTGCTCGGCTCGTGGAACGGCGAAAAAGGCCGGTTCCGTGTTTCTGTGGATCGCCGACCTTTTTCGCTTTCTACTCGCTTGCTATGCTTATCGATTGGAAGAATGCCCGCTGTTGCGACGACGCCCGCTATTGCGAGAAGAACCGCCGCGACGATCTCCCCGAGAAGAGGAACGTCCGGAAGAAGGCTTACGATCGTGCTTGCGCGCCTCTTCCGCCGTCCATCCTTCCAACACGGCTTGCCGACTCAGCTTGATCTTGCCGTTGCTCGAATCAATGTCGATGACCATAACCATAATTTCATCGCCCATCTTGACGACATCGTTGATGTCCGGCACCCGGTAATCGGCAATCTGTGAGATGTGGACAAGCCCGTCTACGCCGGGGATTATTTCCACAAAAGCGCCGTACGGCTCGATCCGAACCACTTTGCCGTTGTAAATGCGGCCAATTTCCGGCGATTCCATCATGCTGCGTATTTCCGTCTCGGCTGCGTCGGCGCCTTTTCCATCGATACCGCTGATGAAAACTGTGCCGTTCTCCTGGACATCGATCTGTACTTTATAGTCCTCTTGTAAGCGACGAATATTCTTTCCGCCGGGACCAATGAGTTTGCCGATCTTTTCCTGATCAATCTGAATGGAAGTCAAGCGCGGCGCGTAAGGCGATAGCTCCTGGCGCGGCGCTGGAAGCACGCTGAGCATCTTGTCTAAAATGAAAAGGCGTCCCTCCCGAGCTTGCGCCAAGGCTTCCTCCAAAATCTGATAGTTCAACCCCTGCAATTTGATGTCCATTTGCAGGGCGTTGATGCCCTGGCGCGTGCCGGCAACTTTGAAATCCATGTCTCCGAGGGCGTCTTCCATCCCCTGGATGTCAGTGAGCACTTTGTAGCGCAAATTATCACCGTGAACATCGCCATCACTGACCAAGCCCATGGCAATGCCGGCTACTGGCTCCTTGATCGGCACCCCAGCATCCATCAGCGCCAACGTACTACCGCACACGGAAGCCATAGATGTGGAACCATTAGAGGACATCACCTCAGAAACTAACCGCAACGTATAAGGAAATTCCTCTTGCGGTGGAATCATCGGCTCCAAAGCGCGTTCCGCCAAGGCTCCATGGCCAATTTCACGGCGTTTAGGTCCTCGCAACGGCCAGGTTTCCCCAGTAGAATAGGGCGGGAAGTTGTAGTGGTGTAAATAGCGTTTCTGTTCTTCCAGGCCTAATGTATCCAAAGTCTGTGCCTCACGGGGCATGCCTAAAGTAGCCAAAGTGAGCACCTGGGTCTGACCGCGAGTGAAAAGGCCGGAACCATGCGTCCGGGGTAAGAGGCCTACCTGGGCCGAAATGGGGCGAATCTCTTTGACACCGCGGCCGTCCGGGCGCTGCTCCGTGCTCAAAATGCGCTCTCGCACCTCATGCTTTAGGACGGCATGGAAGCTATTTGTTATGTCAGAGCGCTCGAACTTTTCGGCCAACGCGCTGACGACTTCTTCCTTGATTCGATCCAAAGCATCATTGAAACTGTGTTTGTCTAACGCACTGCTCAATATCTCCTGAATGCGTGGAACAGCTATGGCTTCCACAGCCTCTTTGGCGCCTTCCGCCGGCAAAAAGCGCCGGAATTCTTGCTTCGGTTTACCAATTTCGGCCCGCATTTGTTCTTGCAAGACCATGAGCGGCTGCATGACTTCGTGCCCTAATTTCATTGCTGCTAACATGGTTTCTTCGGGGACTTCCGTAGCGCCCGCTTCCACCATGAGAATCGAATCTTTAGTACCGGCTAAGCGCAAATCCAACACGCTATCTTTCATCTGGGTAGCCAACGGATTCACGACGAACTGATCGTCAATCATGCCAATACGCACAGCGCCTATGGGGCCGGCCCACGGAATATCAGAAATTGTCAACGCCGCGCTGGCCGCAATGACGGAAAGAATGTCTAACTGATTTTCCTGATCCGAACTAAGCGCTACCAAAATTACCTGCACGTCATTATGGGTATTTTTGTCGAACAATGGCCGGAGGGGACGATCCACTAAGCGGCAAAGCAAAATAGCCTGCTCGCTGGGACGCCCTTCACGGCGGAAAAAGCTACCGGGGATGCGTCCGGCAGCGTAAAGGCGTTCCTCATAATCTACTGTCAAGGGGAAGAAGTCAATCCCCTCACGCGGCTGCTTGGATGCCGTAACCGCAGCAAAAATAACGCTATCACCGGAACGAACGGTGACCGCTCCCCCGGCTTGTTGCGCTAACATACCTGTCTCAATAATAACTTCCCTGTCTGCAACAGTTGTTACATAACGGTGATGCATTTTTCTTCCTTTTCACAAACCTCAAAATCATTCTTTTGCTTAGACGCCGTCCGCTAAAGCAACATAGGCTTTTGTGAGCGACATCTCGCCCAATAAAATTAGCGGCGTTGTTTGTCTTGCGGCGCTCTCCACCATCAACAAAATCATGGAGAACAAGCAACTCCCCACCAGAAAATATGACGTTCCCAAAAGACAAGAGAAACGGCCATCCCTAAGGTTAACACAGCCTGGCGTCCATCTCATGCCGTAGCCTATGGTCACAACTGAGCCGCAGGCTTACAGTAATAGCTGGCAAATGCGAAACGCACAATTTGGCAGACTGTGTCCATAGCTCGAGGGAACGCCTCGTAGCAGCCGCAGGCCGCTCGGAGCCCAAAATCAGCGTGTTTGACGTAGTTTTTAAGCGATTGATACTGTAGACGGGGAAAAGAGACGGTCCTTAATAGGACAACTGCCCAGGGACTGGAGGATGGAACGCAATACGGCCGTCGTCACATTCTCCAATTCCTGCGCCTGCCTGCCCACGCCCTTCTCCCTGCGTTACCTCCTACGCCATCTTTATCGGCAAAGAGGAGCCCGGAGAAATCCCGGGCTCCCGATACCTGCTGACAAATTCGACTAACCTATTTGCGTAAACCAAGATGCTCAATGAGCGCTAAATAGCGCTTCCTGTCCACCGAAGCTAAGTAAGCCAATTGGCGTCGCCGTTGCCCGACTAGCTTCAATAACCCACGACGAGAGTGCGTGTCGTGTTTGTGTTCTTTGAGGTGTTCCGTCAACTGACGGATACGCATGGTCAGAATCGCTATCTGTACTTCTGGCGATCCTGTATCATTTTCGTGCGTGTGGTATTCCTCAATGATTCCCTTTTTTTGTTCCTTTGTCAGAGACACCCGACCCTTCCTTTCTCTTTAATTTGACCGTTTTACCGCTGGAATACCGGGGCGCATAAAACAGTCGACAGACCCTAACGACGAGACGTTTCCCTACGTCAACAAAAGTTATTGTAACATAACAAACCGTTTAGGTCAAAAAATTAACTGCCTCCCTGAAATTAAACAAAGAAAAGAAGAGGAATTGTGGTGTTAATTTGTCCTGTGTCAAGCTACAGGCTACAATCATAGCCAGGGCCACTGGCTATGAGCGATAGCTACCATTGATGGTTACATAATCATGGCTTAGATCACTAGTCCAGAAAGTCGTCTTCCCGGCACCGATCCCCAAATCCAATCGCAGCGTGATCTCTGGATGTGCGAATATCCGAGCGACTTCTTCTTCCTGATAATCGGCCGGCACACCGGCGGTCAATACCTGCACGATTTCATCACCAGATCGATTGCTGAACCACAGAGCGACCCGCTGCGGGGAAATCTGGGCGCCGCTATAGCCGGCGGCAGCCAGAATCCGCCCCCAGTTAGCATCTTCCCCATAAAAGGCTGTCTTGCAGAGAGGTGAATTGGCGATAGCTCTAGCGACTTGCACTGCCTCCTGATCGTTGGCCGCGCCACGAATCTGAATTGTTACGAATTTGGTCGCGCCTTCCCCGTCGCGCACGATCTGCTGCGCCAGAGAACGGGCCACACTTTGCACCGCCGCCCGAAAAGCCGGCAGCAACGCGCTGGCATCGTCAATGGGCACATTGCCGGCGGCGCCATTGGCCAGCAGAATCACCGTGTCGTTGGTGCTGGTATCGCCGTCCACGCTGATCCGGTTGAAGCTCGTTTCTGTGGCCCCGCCCAAAATCTCTGGCAGCAGGGTGTTGGAAACAGCCAAGTCCGTGAGGATGACGGCTAACATGGTGGCCATGTTAGGGTGAATCATCCCCGCGCCTTTGGCGATGCCACTGACAACACCCACAGGCTGTCTTGCACCATCACGGACAGTCACACCGGCCCATTTGGGCTGGGTGTCGGTCGTCATGATGGCTCGCGCAGCCCGCTCCACCTGGATATTGCTCAAATCGGCTTGTGCTTGCACGATGCCACTTTGCACTTGATCTAATGGCAACGGCACGCCGATGACGCCGGTGGACATGACACAGAGGGAATTGGCCGGCAATTGGCACTGCTCTGCGGCAAAATGGGCCATGGCACTCGCTTGTTGCAAGCCCGCCGCACCGGTAACCGCGTTGGCGTTGCCAGCATTAATGACCACGCCGTGCAAGCGACCTTTAGCTTGACGGCACAACACACGATCGTACTGCACCGGCGCCGCCGCGAATTTATTCCGCGTGAAAACGGCCGCACCATTACACGGTCGTTCGCTGATGAGTAGAGCAACGTCCAGTTGCCCCTCCGGTTTCAAGCCACCGTGTCCGGCGCCGGCCAAGAAACCTTCCGGTAAAAACCACGTTTTTTTGTCCATAGTGCCCCCCCGAAAACTAAAATAGCCGCGATGTGGATAAACACTGCCCCTGGCCGTTTTCACCACAGCAAGGGGCAGATACGCATAAAAACGAGATAAGGGCTATTGTGTTGCCCCTCAGCGCGTTGGTCAATCCCGTTTGAATTTACTGTAATTAGGCGCTTCACTTTCCACGCTGCCGCCCCGTTCCATATTTAGCAAAGCCCGTACTTTCAAAGGTAAGCCAAATAGTTTGATGAAGCCGACAGCATCTTCCTGGTTGTAGACATCATCTTCGCCGAAAGTAGCATAGTCCTCCCGATAAAGGCTATAAGGCGATTTGCGTCCGGCCATAATGATATTGCCTTTGTAGAGCTTCAGCCGCACCGAGCCGCTAACCGGTTGTTGGGTTCGTTGCACAAACGCGTCAAACGCTTCTCGCAGCGGGGTAAACCAAAGCCCGTTGTACACCAAATCAGCATACTTCAAGGCTAACAGTTGCTTGTAGTGCAGTGTTTCCCGGTCCAGTGTCAGTTCTTCCAGACTCTGATGGGCTGCATAGAGCAACGTGCCGCCGGGGGTTTCGTAAACGCCGTGCGACTTCATGCCCACCAACCGATTCTCGACTAAATCGATCCGTCCAATGCCATGGCGCGCTGCCGTTTCGTTCAAGGCGTTCATCAGCGAGATAGGCCCCATGGCCGTGCCATCGACCCGCACCGGAATACCAGCATCGAAATCGATAGTGATATATTCCGGGGTATCCGGGGCCTTTTCCGGGCTCACCGTCAACTGGTACATTTCTTCGTCCGGCTCATTCCACGGGTTTTCCAAGAGGCCACCTTCGTGGCTAATGTGCCAGAAGTTTTCGTCTCGACTATAAATGGATTTACGGGTCGCTGCGACCGGCACATTGTGGGCTGCGGCATACTCGATGGCATCCTCCCTGCTACGGATATCCCATTCCCGCCAGGGCGCGATGACCTTCAACTTCGGGTTAATAGCCTGAAAAGTCAGCTCGAACCGCACTTGATCGTTCCCTTTGCCGGTAGCGCCATGGGCAACCGCATCCGCGTCCTCTACTTCGGCAATGGCCACTTGTCGCTTGGCAATAAGCGGGCGAGCCATAGAGGTCCCCAGCAGGTATTTGCGCTCGTAAACAGCACCGGCCTGCATAGTAGGAAAAACATAATCAGTGAGAAATTCTAAGCGTAGATCTTCCAGGTAAACCTTACTGGCACCGGAGGCCAAAGCCTTGTCCCGCAAGCCAACCAGTTCGTCATTGGTTTGTCCCAAATTGGCACAAAAAGCAATGACCTCACATTCATAGTTCTCCTTGAGCCAAGGGATGATAATGGATGTATCCAATCCTCCGGAATAAGCCAAAACCACTTTTTTTACATCTGCCTTCTCTTTTGTCATAATAACCTTCTCCTCTGAAATAATAGAACGCTGATCAACGCTAATGTGCGCTGATCAATGCAGTCTGCTTCGCCCGGCGATTAGAAAGCGCTGCTACAACTGCAAAACCTGCCTGTGCAGGTTGCATGCTAATCGCCGTAGGGCGATTTTGCTATTTTAGAAGTTCAACTTCTTCAAGAAGTTGAACTTCTAATCAAAGATAATCTCGCCTCCTTTTTCTTCTTCGAGGGCGCTGCCCTCGAGCTCCCGGCAGGGGAACCGTACGGTTCCCCTGCAATCCTTCCGAAAAACGTTCCCCCGGCTAAGGTGGTAAAACGAATTAAACAGGTCATTTTTCGCTGCTTAGGCAAGCCGGTCGCGACGTTGATACGAATAATTTCTGTTCTTGGGCCTAGTTCACACTAGTGCATAGCATCAAACTGGTCCGAACTCGAGCCGCCAACAATATGTCAGAGCTGGTTGCCAACAGGATGGCGGCGGGGCAGTAGAAAGTGATAGTCCGCAACAAACCGGCCACGACGCAGCTAAAAACCTTTTTCAGGGGGTCTGGGGGGGTGAAACGCCCCCAGTGGTATGCCCCTCTTTTTGGGCACAGGGGCTTGGGGGCTGGCTCCCGAGAAAGAAAACAAGAAAGATTGTCAGCCGTCATCAACTAACCCTATTCCTATCCCTGTAGCATGACTTCTCAAGCCTGCCATCCTCCTCTGGAA
>WFQU01000051.1 GCA_015486845.1 Anaerolineae bacterium
CGAGGCTTTTGCCGGTGTCGCCGAGCGCCGACGCGGGTCGGCGTAGTCGCGACTACGCAGGCGATCGCTCGGCTACAAGCTCCTCTGTGGCGGCGTACTTGCTGACAGCTACTGGCTGTCGGCTACCGGCTTATTTTCATCCGCTGTGGTGCGCCGTAGGCCCATGATAACTCCCTTGAAAATAGAACGCTGATCAACGCTGATGCGCACGGCTTTGTCGAACCTCGCCATGACAACATTCCTGATGGGTCATTTCCATTCTCCGCGTCCTCGCACCTTCGAACAAAATTATCTCCCCAATAAAAAAACTCTCCATCTGGAGAGTTTTGCGCTATTCAATGGCAACTTTGTCATTACAGCCGCGTCACACCATCCAGATAAAGCGATCTGGTTTCTGGTACGGCCTCCTCGATTGAAAAACAAAGCTGGTAGTCATGAGTTTTCCTTTTTCGATTTATGAGCGTAGCTTGGGCACGCCAGAACGGAAAAAGTATCGCTAAGACGCAAAGATCTTTTACATTTTTCTCTGCGTCATCGCGTCGCTGCGTTAAATTTCTTTCCGGCACACAAGAACTTCACCCATAGTGCAGCAGTGAAACTGGGCAACAGGATACTCACTTTTGGAACTTTGTCAAATCACAGCTTTCCCGTAGTTGTCGGATCATGTGTCGCCGCCCATGGCTTGCCCGGCCAAGCCGCCCGCAGCCGTTTATACGTATGTGGCAACGTTTCAGGAATATTGCGGGTCTGAGCAATGACGCTAATGAAGTTGGAATCGGCGGCCCAGCGCGGCACGACGTGCACGTGCACATGGGCGCTGATGCCGGCACCGGCTTCCCGCCCGATATTGACACCCACATTGAAACCGTCCGGGTTCATCACCTGACGCAGCGTGGCCATGCTCTGGTTAACCAACTGAGCAATTTCCAGTAGTGCCTCGGACGGCAATGCTTCCAACGTGGGGACATGCTGGTAAGGAATCACCAACAGATGGCCATTGTTGTAAGGATACAGATTCATGGCCACGAAAGCATATTGTCCACGCACTAAGATCAGCTCTTCTTCATCCTT
Source organism: Anaerolineae bacterium (assembly GCA_015486845.1). Taxonomy (GTDB): domain Bacteria; phylum Chloroflexota; class Anaerolineae; order JAADDB01; family JAADDB01; genus WFQU01. Next base: position 1,072 of record WFQU01000051.1, read on the forward strand.
ACCGACCGCTATTTTGTTACAAAAGACACAGCCGGAAGTATGCTTAGTTGTACTGATAATGTAGTCAAGACGCCATGGACTCCAGAGGTAGCGCATTGCTTTTGTACTCCTCGCGTAAAAAATGAGTGTGCTGTTTTAGCATCCCGGAGCGACAACCGAGCACATTACAGCATTCAAAACCGAGAAGCGTGCTCATCCTCCGGGTTGCAGGACAGACAATGTTCGTCCCTATCCAAATATAAAGTATAATCCGCTTGGCTTCTTCAGGAAAATTTATTAGGCTTTGGTGTGATTATCTGTTTTATTGACAATATTGTTCATCCCCTGATTGCCGATCTCGGCGCACTTTTTGACGCTGGGCGAGCTTTTTCCTACAATGGTAGCCAATCCCAGGGATAAACCGGAGAGAAACAGATGCTTAATGATCCATATGCAGATTTAGCCCAAGCGTTGCGGCACGAATTAGCCGGCGAAGTACATTTCGATACCATGACGCGGGTCTTGTACAGCACTGATGCCAGCAATTACCAGATCGATCCGGTGGGCGTCGTCGTCCCGCGTGATGCTGATGACGTGGTGGCTACGGTGACTCTTTGCGCCGAGCACAATGTGCCTGTGCTACCTCGGGGTAGCGGTAGCAGCCTGGCCGGCCAAGCGGTCGGTCCGGCCGTGATCATTGATTATACGAAGTGGATGGATGCCGTCCTGGAGATCAACGCCACTGAACAATGGGTACGGGCACAGCCGGGAATTGTGTTAGATCGGGTGAACCGGGCTACATTAGCGCACGGATTACAATTCGGCCCGGATCCAGCCAGCGCCGACCGGGCCACGGTGGGCGGGATCGTGGGCAATAACGCTACCGGCGCCCATTCCATCCTCTACGGCATGGCGGTGGATCACGTTTTGGCGGTCAAAGCCGTACTCGCCGACGGCTCCATGGCCCGATTCAGCCAGCTCAACCTAGCTCAAATCCGGGTCAAAGGGAGCAGCGCTTCTTGGGAAGGGAAATTATACCGCGACCTTCCCGCTTTATTACAGGAATATCGGTCGGATATCGACGCCCATTTCCCAAAACATTGGCGCCGGGCCAGCGGCTATAACCTAACCCACTTAACCCGCCTGATGGATCAAGGACTATTTAACTTCGCACCGCTGTTGGCCGGCTCCGAGGGTACATTAGCGGCCATGACCGAGGTAACGTTGCATTTGGTGCACAAACCGCCTTTAACCGCGTTACTCATTTTGAACTTCGATGACATTGTCGATGCCATGGAAACGACTAATGTCATTTTGGAGAAATCACCTTCGGCTGTAGAACTAATCGACCGGCAAATTCTGCGGGCTGCTCGCACGGTGCCCGCTTTCAGCCGCCGGATGACTTTCGTTCACGGTGATCCGGAAGCGGTGCTGGCGGTGGAATTCTACGGCGGCAGCGAAACGGAATTACGATCTAAGCTGGATGACTTGGTGGCATATTTGCAGGCAGCCGGCTATCGCGGCGAAATGAGACGAGCACTGACGCCGGAAGCACAGGCAGATGTTTGGGCCGTGCGCAAATCCGGTTTGGGATTGTTGATGAACGTCTACGGAAATTACAAACCCATTGCTTTCATGGAAGACATTGCCGTGCCGGTAGCGCAATTGGCGCCGTACGTACAGGACATGCAAAATTTGTTGGCAGATTTTGACACGACCGGTGCTTTCTATGCCCACGCCAGCGCCGGTTGCCTGCACATTCGCCCCATGTTCAATTTGAAAGATGGCCAGGAGATCAAGAAAATGCATCAGTTGGCCAGCGCGGCTTGCGATTTAGCATTGCGCTATGGCGGGGCCATGAGCGGCGAGCACGGGGATGGCCTGGCCCGCAGTGAGTTCAACGCCCGCATTTTCGGCCCCCGATTGTACGAACTGTTGCAGCGGGTAAAAGCAATCTTTGATCCACATAACATTATGAACCCCGGCAAAATTGTCGACCCGCCACCCATGACAGAGAATTTGCGTTATGGATCCGATTATCAAACCGTTACGTTCCCGACTTTTCTCGATTTTTCCGCGGAGAAAGGTTTCGGCGGCGCAGTGGAAATGTGCAATGGTGCCGGTTCCTGCCACAAGCTGGACTTAGGCGTCATGTGCCCGACATATCGGGCCACGCGAGACGAGGAAGCCTCCACCCGGGGACGGGCCAATGCGCTGCGGGCAGCTATCAGCGGCCGGTTGCCGGGTGGTCTAGATAACAAAGAACTGTACGACATCCTCAGCCTCTGCGTTGGCTGCAAAGGGTGTAAAGCAGAATGTCCTTCTGCCGTGGACATGAACAAGCTAAAAACGGAGTTCAAAGCGCAGTATTACGACCGCAACGGCTTGCCGCTACGCAACCGGTTGTTCGGCGACATTCATCGCTGGAGCAAAATGGCCGCGCCGGTGGCGCCGGTGGCAAATTGGGCGCTGCGCAGCGCACCGAGCCGTTGGGCTTTGCAGAAGGTGGGCATGCATCCAGCCCGCCATTTGCCCACTTTTGCTGACGAGACATTCTTCCATTGGTTCGAACACACGCACAAACCGGCGCCAGGGCCACGCGGCCAGGTACTGCTCTATCACGACACATTCATGAACTTCAACGACCCGCATATCGGCAAAGCTGCGGTGAGGGTGCTGGAAGCGGCGGGCTACGAGGTCTTGGTGGAGAGAAAAGTCACCGGCGACGGCCGCCCGTTGCTTTCCCAGGGAATGGTAAAACAAGCGCGACGCTATGCAGCGGTGAACATCAAAGCGTTGTTGCCTTACATCCGTGCCGATGTGCCGGTGGTAGGTATCGAGCCCAGCGGGATCTTGACCATGAAAGACGAATACTCAGACTTGTTGCCGGGGCCGGAGACGAGCGAATTCGCACAGGGACTACTAACCATTGATGAGTTCCTGGCGAATTTGCTGCGGCAAGACCCGGCGGCACTGCCGTTCAACCGGATTCCCCGGAAAGCTTTGCTGCACGGCCATTGCCACCAAAAAGCACTGGTGGGCACAGCGCCGGCCCGCTTTGTGTTAGAATCTTTGCCCGGCTGGCAAATCAACGAAGTGAAAGCAGGTTGTTGTGGCATGGCTGGCGCTTTTGGCTACGAAACTGAACATTTCAAGCTGTCCCGCCAAATCGGAGAGGAACATCTATTGCCGGCGGTACGGGCTGCCGACCCGGATACAGTGATCGTGGCCGATGGCACGTCGTGTCGCCAGCAAATCCTGGATTTCGCCGGCCGCCACGCCGTGCATTTAGTGGAAGCGGTGGCCATGGCCATCGAACAGCCATGAGAAAATTTACTTTCTTATGGATTATGTTGGCAGCTTTATTAATTACCGCGTGTCAACAGAACAAACCGCCCTCTCAGCAGCAGGCAGCATGGTCCAAACGCGCCTCGCGGCCCACTTTCACGCCCACATCATCGCCGCGTCCGGTCCACACCGACACGCCCCCCGTTGTCATGGTACCGACGATGACACCGACGACCACACCAACCATTGATCCTAAACATTGTGCACCGCACCCTTGTCCCTCTATTTTGGGTCCTGCTGTGGACGGTTGTTTTTGTGGCAAAGAAACATACCGAGCCGGCGGAGGGAATGCCTCTTATTGCTGCGCCGGCATGTTACAAAAGGCACCTTGCCCGGAGATGCTCGCCGCACAAAAAGCACGGATCGCCTTTTTTGGCGGTCCCAGCCGCTCTGCGCTGCAGCGACAAATGGTTCAGGTTCATTTGCAAGGGTATCCCATTTGGGTGCATATTAAAGCGAGATCGGCTTTCGAACAAGTCAATGCTGCTATTTCTGCACTGAATTATCGCATCCGCGAGCCGGTTGGCTCTTGGGTGTGGCGGGATATAGCCGGGACAAGCGTGTTAAGCACGCACGCGTTTGGCATTGCGGTAGATATCAATCCGTCCACGAACCCACGCTGTGGCGTTACAAATAGGTATTGCTGTTATTTTCAGTTGGTAACGGACATGCCGCCCGCTTTTGTACAGGCTTTCAAGGACGCCGGCTTCATCTGGGGCGGCGACTGGAGCGAGCACCCAGATCCAATGCATTTCGAGTGGCACGGCTGGCAACAGCAAACCAAGCCGACAGTTTCGCCGTGAGCAAGCATTAGCCTTGTGCCGAGCGAAAGCCTTTGCTCAGTTGGAAAAATAGACCGGCGAATACGTAAAGCAAACCCAACGTCAATAGCCCGAATTTAGTCGTAGCGCAAAATGCTGATATTTGCGGCCAGGGCGCAGCGACTCGATCCAGCAACATGATAATTAAGCCGACGTTTTCCATCGCGTCCAGCAACGCGGCCAGCCACGCTCCCCATGCCAGCAGCCAACCCAGCCGGGCAAGCTTCAATTGTCCCCAGCGCTGAAAAGTGCGTCCAGCCCATACGATGCTTAAGCTGAAAGTAACAGCGTAACACAGCATAAACAGGTAATCCAGACCGAGGTTAAAGCCGGCAAAAACGCGCGTGGCGTCGTTCCAAGAGGCGAGGATAGCCGCAGCGTGCGCCGGGGTAGCCGCTAATTCGTAGCTGACAATGCCGGCCGGTGCGACGTTGTTTTGTAGCGGTTTTCCGGTTATGCTAATAACGGTGAAAACGACTAAGGTGGCCAACAGTGATATCAGAAAGAAGCGAGGCAAGTTTTGTGATGAGAGTTTTTGTAATGGTTGCGTCATAGTTCTCCTCTGAAAATAAAAATGGGACGCAGATCAACGCAGGCTGCGCACGCAGATAAAAAATCAGGCCTTCTTTAAAGAAGTTCAACTTCTTCGAGAAGTTGAACTTCTAATCGACGGAGTTGGCCGACTTAGCGCACGGGGGTCAAATTCCCGTGCTACATAAATGGTAATTCGCCCGACGATTAGAAATCGCTGCTACAACTGCGAAACCTGCCTGCGCAGGTTGCATGCTAATCGCCGTAGGGCGATTTCGCAGATGTTGCCGTGACTTTTAGTCGCTGGGCTCAATCGCCCCCCGGCCCCCAATTCTGGGGATGTGTTGCTCCCCCCAAGGTTGGGGGATAGGGGGCGCATTTTCAGCCGCTGTGGTGCGCCTGTCTGCGTGCCCGCACAGGCAGGCCGAAGGCTCATGACGACCTCTCTGAAAATAAGACCTCTCCCCTGGCTTACCACCCAAAGGGAGGGGCAGCAAGCCTTCCCCTCCCCGTATCTGGGAGGGGAAAAAGCTAAGCGCAGCGCAGCTTAGAAGAGAGGTTTCCCCTCAAAATAAGTTGACGCAGCGGTGCAAAGGCACAAAACGTCTAAAAGATTCCAATAACCTACTTGGCTTCCTGGTTCTAACGAGCACGAAACCACAATCCGGCGGGGCGAGACGAACAGCACAGCAGCTAACGCTTGGCAGGAGAGCTAAAAGATGAAAAACTCCTCATCCCGACACAAGGAATGGCTGGAGGAGAGGTCTAAATATCCACGACGCTTTCTCTCATGATATAACCATAGGCTCACGTTCGCGCGCTAAGCCGTTTTCAACAGCTATGACTTCTTGTTACGTTGATGCGCCAAAGCAGTCTTGCGCGGCGAACTCCAGCTGCCCAAGCCGGTGACAACAAATGTCCCTCCGGCACGCTGATCGCGCGTAACTTCTAAAATGCCATACTTCTTAGCGTCTTCCAGCATTTCCCCAAAAGAAGAATAGCCATAACTACCTTCATTAAAAGAAGGCTGTTTTCGCTTCATGGTATCTTTAACCATGGAGGAATAGATAATTTCCTTATTTTCACGAATCAGAGCTTGCACGGTCGATACCAATAATTGGAAAGCGGGTAATTTCTGTGACGGCACGCGATCTAACGTCGGAGGATGTGCGCCCTCGACTACCAAGTCATCGTAATAGATAAATTCGTCGCAATTATTCACCAGCAGATCAGATGTGGAGCGCCGAATACCAATACCAATGACAGATTTGTTGTTCTCGCGCAATTTGGAAACTAACGGGGAAAAATCGGAATCGCCCGATACGATTACGAACGTATCTAAATGTTCCTTTGTATAGCTTAAATCCATAGCGTCGACAACCATACGAATATCGGCGCTGTTTTTGCCGGTCATCTGACGACGGGGGATTTCGATCAATTCAATGGCCGCTTGGTGAAAATCCTGTTTGTATTCTGGATACCGAGACCAGTCAGCATATGCTTTTTTGACAATAATATTGCCTTTATCCAGCAATCGCTCCAGTACCAAGCGAATATTAAACCGTCCTAATTTTGTGTCACGCACGCCTAACGCAATGTTATCGAAATCGATAAACAAAGCCAAGTTTCTTTCTTCATTTTCTTCTTTATGCATTCATGTATACCTTTCTTATTAAAATGTTTATCCACAGTTTATCCACAAGCTAACCGGAAAGACCTTCCGCATCCACAAAAATATCGCGACGGTTAATTATCTCATGTTGTCCATCCAGCAATCCGTACAGTAGCTCGTTATATCCTAAGGATCACACAACTCAAAGTATTATACTCTCCCTGCCAGATTCCCGACAATTTCTCTTGTATTGGCCCCATGGACTATGCACATCTGCTGGACGGGTTGGGCATTTCGACATATAATAGACGCGCCATGGATCCATGGTAGCCTGAAACGGATCATGTGCTCTGCCGTCGTAAGTTTAACGCGTTACTATCAGCCGCCAAATCAATTCGGTATCTGACGTTGTATTTTCTGCAACGGATTGGCCGCAACGAGGTCGCTCTCGCCCCAGTACATTGCGGTTCTGTATCAGTTTGAACTCCAGCGTAAAGGTCCGCTTACCTTGATGCTGGGCGTAGTCGTACAAATGGGACATAACCAGTTTCCGCAAGAAAATGGCGCGGACATGAGTTACAGCGCCCACACGTTCCGCAGTTACAGCTTGATGGAGAAGCGATGATGAGCATCAATCTTACGGAAGCAGCGCTTTGCTGGAGCGATTGCATGGTAACGACTAATCGACTACGATTGGAAGTGGGTGCTGAAGCACGCGAGATTAATTATGGATACCCGTAACGCTACCGCTGCTGTAGATGGGAAAGCGAGAATGGCAAGACTGTGAAATCGGAAAAGACGCGGTCTGAAGGACTATCCCAAAAGGTAATACGTGGCTCCGCGTATAGTGTCTCTGCATCGATAGTTACCCTAATATTGGGATTCACGAGAGCGATTTTGCTGGCTCGTTTTTTAGTGCCCGCCCATTTCGGGGTGGTAGCCCTGGCACTGTTTTACGTGGGATTAGCCTCTCAGCTCCGGGCCCTGGGGCTTGACCAGGCTATCATTCATCATCAGGATACTGAAGAGAAATTTCTTCGCACTTATTTTACGCTTAGGCTGGTTACTTCTATAGGCGCACTCTTGGTTCTCGCCGCTGTTGCCCCCCTCTTAGCCAAGTTCTATCCGCATATGCCTCTGTTCCTGTGGATTCTGCTGGCTTTCATAGGCGTGGAAGTAGTGCACACCCTCGTATATACCCAAGAAAGTATGCTGCGTAAAGTGTTAGCATTTCGCCAACTTGCCCTCACTGATGTGGTAGCCTCTATAACTATGACTGCTGTAGCGCCACTGTTGGCATGGCATGGCTGGGGAGCATGGGCTTTAGTTTCCGAGCAAGCCAGTGGTCTATTGGTACGGCTAGTGATGACTTGGGGGGTATTCCCACAGTGGCACCCCTGGTTTGGGTGGGACAAAAGTATCGTTAAGTGGTTTTTGCAGTATGGTAAATCTGTCTGGAGCGTAGGAAATTTGAATTTTGTTCTCGATCATTTTGACGATTTCTGGATCGGAACGATTCTAGGCAAGACACCATTAGGGTATTATTCTCGGGCTTATGAGTTTGCGAGGTACCCACGAAGAGTGGTGGCTAATCCTTTAGTGGGCATGTTCATGCCCATTTTCGCTCGCCTGCAGCACGACAGATTGAATCTTTCTCGTGCTTTTTACCGCGTAGCTTACATCATTCTGCGTACGGGGATACTCGTCGCGGGTGCATTCGCTCTAGTGATGCCTGAATTCATTCACTTAATTATTGGCGATAAATGGCAACCGATGCTCCTTGTGTTCCGTTTAATGCTAATTTACACTTTGCTTGACTCGTTGCTGATGCTCAGCGGGAATTTATTGCTGGCCATTGGTCACCCGCAAGTATTAGAAAAGGTTTCTTTTCTACAGGTTGTTTTCTTCATTCCAGCGGTAATCTTGGGGGCCTACCTTTGGGAGATCAATGGCGTGGCCCTGGCTGCCGATGGGATGCTAATGATTGGTGCCGGAGTGATGTACCACCAGTTGCGAAAGCTGGTAGATTTTTCGCTCTTTCGGCTGGGTTTTTGGCCTCTGGTAATGTTTGCTCCGTCATGGGCAGGAGGACTGTGGATGGAAGACCACTGGCACCCGGGCAGCATCTGGCTTCTGGCAGGAAGTAAGTTAGCTGTCTTTGTAATTTTATATTTGGGACTACTGTGTATAACAGAGAAAGGGGATTATATTCGGGGTCTCCGATGGGTTTGGAAAAGCGTCAGGCCTCGTAGCCGAGGAGTCGGGACACAGTGAAAGTCATCTATTCCCTTGGGGCTCGCTTTGCTGGTGGCGGTATCGGGACAACTGCCTATCACGCAGCGCGTGGGCTGTACCGCCACGGGATGCTGCACCGTCTTATAGTAGGCTCCTACCGGCCGACAGAAATTCCAAGGGGGAAAATACGATCCCAGGGAATGATCAGCCGGGTAATGCGAAAGGCGGCAACATTTGACAATTCTGGATGGCTCTGGTATCTGCATTCAGTATTGTACGATATCTGGGGCAGCGCCCAATTGGAGCCTGCCGATGTATTAGTTGTATGGGGGAACTATGCCTTGCGTACAATGCAACGGGCCAAAAAATTAGGCATGATCACTGTTCTTGTTCGAGCTTCCACCCACCCCCGCTATCAGGCTCAGCTTCTTGCGGAGGAATATGTTCGCTGGGGACTAAAATACAAGATCAACAACGCCTCTCTACAGCGAGCTATCAAGGAGACAAACCTTGCCGATTACACCCTCATCCCGTCGGACTTCGTGCGGCATTCCTTCCTGGAGGAGGGCTACCCAGAGGAGAAGCTTATCCAAGTGCCCTTTGGCGTAGACACAGAGCGGTTTCGACCGCCTGAGAGAAATGCTCCCCATCCTTTCAAGGTCCTTTTTGTGGGCCAGGTGAGTATACGAAAAGGTGTTCCCTATCTCCTGGAAGCGTGGCAACGGTTAGGGTGGGATGACGCGGAGCTATGGTTGCTTGGGGTGCCCGAGCGGGCTGCCAGACGGGTTTGGAATGCCTACCACAGTCTGCTTAAAGTAAAGTGGCTAGGGTACCGTGATCCACTTCCTTATTATCAATCAGCGGATGTCTTTGTTTTTCCATCCATTGAGGAAGGAAGTGCCTTGGTAACCTATGAGGCCATGGCCTGTGGGTTGCCTGTGATTACCACGCCCAATTCTGGATCCGTGGTAAGAGATGGAATTAATGGCTTTTTGATACCCATTAGAGACTCCCCTGCGTTAGCTGCTGCGCTGAGAAAGTACCGTTCGGCGCCATCTCTCAGGGAGAGTATGGGGAATGCTGCCTTAAAGAGAGTTAGAAGGTATACGTGGGAGCGACACGGAGATAATCTTTCGAACGCGCTGATACGCATTGTTATACAAACTCGAGAAGGAGAACAATGAAAACCAAAGGCCATGTATCTGGGCTCATAGTGACATTCTTTCTTATCGGGGTAATTGTGAGGACTTTGCCTGTGATTCGCTCACCATACCTGTTAGGAGAAGGGGGACTTTTCTACTGGATTATAGATTTCATAGCTTCCCACGGCAAATTGCCTGTAACAATCCCATACTACAGCTGTGGAGTGCCATACGCATATCCGCCTTTAGGCTTTATTTTCTATGCACTTATATACAAGATAACAGGTTTTCCTCTTTTCTCCATTATGAGGTGGTCTGCAGTAGTTTTTTCCGTGCTTTCGTTAGGAGCCTTTTGGGGCTTGGCTCGAGAATTCCTAAACGGCCGAGCCCTGGACTTTGCAGTGCTTTCCTTTGCAACCCTGCCATCGGTAGCTTGGTGTATCACAGTCTCCGATAGCATACGCAATTTTGCTTTCTTCATGAGTTTATGCAGCATTTGTCTTTTTTACAAAGCCCTACGGGCAAAAGGAAGCTACTTCTGGAGTTTCTTGAGCGGCTTGTTGCTTGGATTAACCGTGATGACGCACCTGAGCGTAGGTGTGAGTCTGACAACAACCGTAGTTCTGTTTGCCTTATATTGGTATGCAAGGCATAAAGAGAATAGGGTGAGGAATGTGCTTGGGCCATTCCTAATTACATTGATCGTTGCTTTAGCTGTATCTACGCCGTGGATTGCCTACCTGCATCACTATTATGGAACAGGTTTTATTTCTCTGATGGAAAGAGCGTTTCATTCTCGACCTCATAAGTCTATATGGCTGCTTTCGATCCTACGGCTCGGTAACACTGGAGAGCCGTACGGAAGTGTATGGGGAGTGTTGGGGTATCTGGGATTAGTCTATTCTGCCTTTTACTACGAATTGCTTTTACCTTTGTGGTTCGTTGTACTTCCTATACACTGGTTCAAACAAGTTTATGCTGTCCCTTTAGCTTTAGGAGCAGGGATAGCACTTACCAGATTAGTTCTTGATAACTTCAAGGATAGCACTGCCAAGATTTTTGTGTCAGCCTTGGTGATTTTATACGTTACCCTTTCGGCATCAATCTCTTCTGTGATGCGTAGTGATCCGCTCTTGGTAAGAAGGATAGCCGGGCACAGTACAGAGTATCAAGTGTCTCCCAGTAGACTCGACGCATGGAGGTGGATGCGTGAGCACATCTCAGGAAGTAGAGTCGTTGTTGTCGGGAATGACAAAGAGTGGGTACCTGCGTTTGCACATGTATGCGTGAATATTCCTCAGGGAGCAGAGTGGATAGGAAAGTTTTTATCCCAGGGAGAGATGTACAATAAGATAGCCAAAGTCGCAGACTACGACCAGCTCTCAAGCGTACTTAAAGAGTATAAGCAAAAGGTAGATTATGTGTATGTGAGTGGAATTCCCTCGAGAGAATTTTTCTTGAAGAGCATAACGAAGAGCGGATGTGCTGAGGAGGTGTTCCTAAATGATAATACCGCTGTATTTGACGTGAGGTATTGTAAATGAATTAGACAGACTATGCAGGTTGATGGCTGACAACCAAGGAGCGAGAGTACCAGATAGATTACGGGTATTAAGAAGCGCTGTGACTACCAAGCTGCTCCACCAGTAGGACGCAGATAAACGTTGATTTACGCTGATCTTTTCTAATTTATTTGCGGGCATTGGTGTGAAATCTGTGTTTTATTTGAGCGGAGCTGAGCAGTTAAGAAGCTCTTTAGGTTTTAGAGCATAACGGTCGCTCGCTGTTGCCATTTCCTAAAATGCAGAAGGAGAAATCAAAACGTGCGCATCTCTATCATTATCCCCACTTACAATCGCAAAGATCTGCTGCGTCGCTGCCTATCCATGGCAACCAATCAGGGCTATCTTGACTATGAGGTTATTGTCGTCGACGACGGATCGACCGACAAGACAGGCAAGATGGTACAGCAGGAGTTTCCGGAGGTGCAATACATCCGCCAAGAGATCAACCGCGGGCCGGCGGCAGCCCGCAACCGGGGCATCGAAGCGGCTACGGGAGAGATCGTGGCCTTTACCGATGATGATTGTATTCCACCGCACGATTGGTTAGTCCGCCTGGCCAAGGGATTCCGCGAGTACCCCTCCTCGGCCGCGGTGGGAGGTATCCAGGAAGCTTCCGAAGATATGATGCACACTCACCTCATAGCTCGCTACGAGCGCTTCGTCACTCGCCAAATCTATAGGTTGGGAGAAAAACCTATTATAGGCGCTCCGGCACCCGGAGGAACGAATAATATAGCAGTATGGCGACACGTCCTGCTCACCATCGGCGGCTTCGACGAGAGCTTCCCCGTCGCTGCGGGAGAAGACGCGGATTTGCTCCGTCGTATCGCAGAGCGGGGATATACCACCGTGACGCTGCCAGTTAGGGTCATTCACATGCAGCCATACACATGGCCGGCATTCCTGCATCAACAGGTGAGACGAGGCATTGGAGCGGCTCATTTTCACCGCAAGTGGGGAAGCTTACCCACTTTGGGACAGGACCTTCTACGCCTGTTTGCAGGCCCCCTGGTCTGGATACAGGACACCGTGCGCTATCGGCGGCCCTTGATGACTGCGATACACACTATAGCCACCACCTGTCAGACGTGGGGACGATTACGGGGACGATTCACGTGCGGTTCCCGTGGGAGTAAAACGCGATGAACATCGCACTCCTGACATTCGACTTTTCCCCTGATGTGGGGGGAGTTCAACGATATCTTTATGAGATTGTCCACCACTTGGCCCAGCACCATAGTGTGAGCGTTCTGACGCCGGTGGAAGGCCCGGCGGCCGAGGGAGAGGTACATCGCTTCGTTCTCCCTCGCCAGCGCCCGCTGACATGGATAAAAGTCCTTCGTGCCCGGCCCCCTGACCGGGTGCTCGTTGGACATGCTCACCCGCGTCTTCTCCTGACGGCCTACCTCACCATGCCAGATCGATTCGTCGTCATCGCCCACGGCAACGACTTTCTGGCCGCTCAAACACACTGGCATCGGCCTCTGTTCAACGCATTACTGAAACGTGCAGCGCATGTCATTACCAACTCCCAGAGCAATGCAACCCGCCTTCGATCTCTGGGCCTAAAGCACATAACCGTAGTCTACCCGGGGACCGACCCCAACCGGTTCACCCCACCGGACCCCCCC
>WFQU01000052.1 GCA_015486845.1 Anaerolineae bacterium
GATACATCCACTGCGATGATCCGTGGCCCTACTGCCATATAGGCGTAATCGCCTTGCACGACCGTATCGGCAAGAGCGCCGCCAATTTGTCCCACCATGTCAATGCCGCCGGTCTGCTCATAAAAAGCTTCAGCTTCTTTCGGCCCGATAGGGCCTTGACTTTGAGCAAACGCCACAGAATTGTTCAATAGGGCAAGTACGCCCACAAACAGAACAAATACACCGCGATAGAAAGTTTTCACTGGTGTTCTCCTTAAAAATAAATTGGGACACAGATAAACGCAGGCTGCGCACACAGATTTTTTCAATCTTCTGTCTGTGTTTTTTTGCGTGCATCTGTGTCCAAAACCTTACCCGGTAGAGCCAGAACCAAGAAATCCAACACAAGGTTGCAAAGAGCCAAAGGCGCAAAGGTTTTTTCTTTGCATCCTTGCGTCCCTGGCGTCTTTGCGTTACGTTTTTGCTCAGTGTACAAGAATTTCACTGGTAAGGTACTGATTGATGCCCGGTCTTCCGATTCACGGTGAACCAGGACATCGCTTGACGCTCTCGTTAGGCGAAAGGTCGGCGTCAGCGAAGACAACCGGGCCTGAAGCGTGCTCAATTCGTAAATCTCGCGTCGCCTGTAGACCGCCGAAGGCGGGCTGCCTGGACGCATGGTTGGGCCGCCGGAGGGAGCACGAAAGCTGTCAGTACCACGTAGCGTGGCTGCATCTAGCCAATGTTCGCAAAAGGTATCTGCTCAATCCTTTTTCCAAAGCAGGTACACGCAAAGGGGCACAACTATCAGATCAATAGCCACATGGAACACCGAAAACGGGTTGGTCTGCAAATAGAAAAATCTGTAGACACCCAGAATCCCACCAACCGATGGTATTATCGCTCCCGCCCAAAGTGCCCCCTTGCTCTTTCCCAATAGAAACAAACCAATCACGAAGTATATCAGCCCAAATACAGAAGCACCTACAACTGAAACTTCTGACCCGTAGACAAGCAACTGACTGACATGTGTGACTCCAGAGAGCAACATCAGTCCGGCTGCGATCTTTCTTGCTTTCATTTGTTACCTCCGCTTAAACTTCTGTATTTGCTATGCTTGCTCAGCATTTCCCTAACCCATCTAGCGTCGCTTCGCCTCAAACCGTCGGTTTGAGGGAGATAATGCCTCACCGCTTGCGGCGAAGCAATACTGGATACTTGCTGCTGGAAAAAGGAGAGGCTCACCGGAACAGCCTGACGTTCACATAACCTGCTTGACAACCTTGCCAGACGCCACCATTTGATTATAGCGGGTTTTTCGCAATTTTCGCGCCGCCAACCGGCGTGGCAGGCAAGTCATGGTTATTGTGGGATTGGATGCACCTCTCACAAAAAAACTCAGTGTCACAATCGCATATACCTTCATTCGCGAAGCGCATTAATTCACGCACACTTAGTTCAGCCAGGCCCAGTTTAACTAACGTTCGACCGTACTGCCAATAATCTCTCCGGTGAATAATACATGCCAGACGTATAATGCTCTCCATGCAACGCACAGATACCCCATATTGTTGACCTAATGTAGCAAGGGGTACAAGGCTCATCGGCACATCTTCAAAAATATATCGGTGAGCCAACGTCTTTGGTGCACCAATGCCATAGTAACCAACCTGATTCTGGATGGCTTCGTAAAGGTCTACACCATCGGCATCGTAAGCTTTTTTCAGCCACGCTATTGCTGTTTGGGCTCGGATCCCAATTGCAAATGCAACCGCTACCCTTTCGCGATCCAGCGCCTCCAATACACGGGCGACTGACGGGGTCACTCCATCAACATAAAATTGGAAATCGCCCCTGGTGGATTCAATACGCCCCGCGTTGAGAAGCGTAAGCGCAGGATGAAAAATTGCTCCTATATTATTCATGCTTGTGTGAAACACATTAACGCCATCAATAAATTGAGGATAAGCTGAATTGACAACTTCCAAAACTTGTTGCGTATCAGTAGCGGGCAACGCGGCTAACGGTACGCTGTCCTTGATGCGAAAGATATATGCCGAGGCAGGCCCATCGGAACGGCTGGCATAGATGAATGTTCCTGCTTCAGCTATGATTACATCAGCTTTGCAATGGTTGTCTCTCAACACTTTGTCAAATTCGATTGCACCAAATGTGCGTCCTGGATGCAAAATAATAATCTGTCCATCCCGCAGGTGGGGAGCAACAACTCTGGCAATATCAGCGTGGGCTGAGGACGGCACAACTACCATAATCATTTCAGCATGCTCTATGGCCTCAGCTATGTTGGACGTAATCAGGGTTAGTTTTCCAAAACCTTGCGGACCGCCTTCATAACTTTTTAATTCAATGCCGCCTCGCTTTTGGATAACATCAATGTGTTCTGGCGTCCGATTATACAGGGCTACCGAAAAACCGAGCAAAGCCAGATGTGCCGCCATAGCTTTGCCCCCATTTCCGGCACCGATAACGGTGTAACGCGTCTTTTCTTTCATTTATGTGACACCTTCCAAAGTCAGATTTAGTCTTACGATACGGTCTCGTTCAGTTACCCTCTGCCCATTTGCCGGGTTTATGGATACAGCTGCACCTCGATCATCAATACGCATAATCACTTGCCCGCGCGCAAACGGATTATTGCGCAAATGAGGTGCATCCAAAATCCCTACGACGATTGCTTGTGACAATGTAGTCGCGTCAGTAAGCGGATCGTTTATGCCTGGACCGGCTAACGAGCGAATGGCATTTAGGGTAACTCGAGCTTCTTGGACGATCTCTTCTTTGCGTTGTTGTATGAATGGGTCAAGAGTCATATCAGGTTGACCCTGGATAGCGTGCTCAATGGCGCGACGAGCTAATTTGCACGCTTCGATGACATCATCGGCTGTGGCGGCGTGATGAGCCTCTGTAGGCCCTACAACGTGTACAATGTGCGGTTGCAAAGCCATTTGAAGGTAAATACTTACAGCAAGATGTGCGCGTGCTGCATCAATATCCAAGGGGTAACTGAGTAATCCTGTACGCGTTTGCCGCCAGATACGAAAATCCGGCCCGGCCAACGGATCGATGAGTTCAAGAACAGCTAACATTTTTGCCAGATCCATCGCATCAGAGAGGCCGGGAGGGCTATTGAACATAAATTGGGCAATGTAGTCATGAACACCAACAGCACGTGCATTATACGCCGACAAATAAGCGGTAACGGCAAATATCACATCCGGAGCGTCGCGCAGGCCCCACTGATGAGGCTCATTCAACTCTACAGGAATATTCCGTTGGCCATACCACGCCATCAGATTTTGATGCTCTCGGATGGAGCCTTCTAAGCTCCACGGGCCGCGTCCGTCCATCTGGTTAAACCAGAACAAAGGAACAGCCGCCCAGGCAATATTTATGGTATCCACATACATTTCTGCCAGACGGATGAAGTCATCTGTCCCAGAATATGTGCGCACAAGGGGATGATTTCCCCGCTTACTTGCGTTGTAAAGGATACGATAATCGTCGGCTGTTCGCACGGGCACCCCGCCCGCACCTTTGCGACGAGGATCTTTCCGTTCTGGATGAAAAAAATTAGCTTGAGCGTCTTGATCGGTTCCTAATGAAACAACATCCAACACACGAGCAGCGGCAATATGCTTGATTCCTGCTGCCGTAGCCTCTACAGTAGGCAATCCGAAATGATGGCGGAGAATAGGATATGGCGCTTTCCAGGCAATACGCTCAATAGTCGATTGGGGATAAGCCTTTTCAGTCAACTTGTGAGGTGATTGTGTTTTCAAATAGGCCAACACATCTTCAGTCGGTTCGCCGCCCTCGAAAACCTGTTCGAAGAAACCTAACTTGCGCGCCCGCTCGGCTACTGGCGGTGTACCGCCAAAAACAAACCGCACGCCCGCGTTGCGCAGACCATCTGCATCCTCTGCAAATTGAGCCAACAGACGCTCACCTGTTTCCGGTGTCAACCGATAAGAAACGCCTACCAGATCAGCTTTCTCACGACGGGCTGCCTCCAATACTTGCTCAATCGGCACAGCCGGACCAAGAAACACTGTTCGCCAACCAGCCGATTCTGCCAACCGTAAGAAACGTACCATACCCGCTACATGTACACATTCGCCAAGTGCTGCCGCAACAATAGTTTCCATGCTTTCCTCCTTTGTACGTCCAACGAGCGTTTCATCGGTTTGCTGACTCTATCAGACCTCGCTTATTCGGTTGTAAACAAAATGTGACTGCCCAGCCATCCCAACAATAGGACGCAGATGGTGCGGATCAACGCTGATTTTCGCTGCTCTTTTCTGGTTTTTCTGCGGGTATCCGCGTTCTATTTGACCAGGCTAAGCAATTTATGCTAAAATCTATTATTCACCCCATTCATCAGAGCCAAGGGCAAGTCCAGTTCATGAAGGGCTATGCGCCCCTTCACTTTAGCCAAACAACCTCACTCCCGGGTAATACTACTTCACAATGCTCCCTCGGTTTCCATTTTTCTGCCTTTGTATAGAATCTTCAGTAAGCTTTTGAATCAATTGGTCATATTCGAAACCATAGATGTCTTTTGCCGCTTCCAGCAAGAAGCTATGTGGTCCCAACCCAGGCAGAATGTTAATTTCTAACACATAACAGCCAGTATGGTTCATCCTTAAGTCCACCCTACTGTAATCGCGGGCGCCAACAGCAGCAAAGGTCCTTTTCGATAAGTCGATAATCTCATCACGTATTTCCCCATCCCGTATCAGTTTTATTCTTTCTAAATCTTTTTGAGCTGTTTCATAGCTAAGAATTTCTTTTGTGCCTTCCATGGCTTCATAGTCGATTTCTATCGGCATAAAAAGTCCGATACCACTGTCGAGGATACCCACACTGAACTCCCGCATCCCTTTCCCTGTGATGTATTCTTCGACAAGCGCCGGTTGATTATACTTCTCAAAGATGCGATTGACGATCTTATTCAGGCTAACATCGTTGTAAACGATGGAATCTTCTCTTATTCCTATATGTCCTCCTTCCCTGATTGGCTTGACAATCAAAGGGTAACCTATTTTTTCCGCATAATATTCGATGTCAGAATCACCTCTGTTAGCAACAAAATAGCGGGGAGTGGGAATTCGCTGCTGGTTTAACAACGCTTTTGTTCTTGCTTTATCTAATCCAGTGGTAATAGCTTCAGCGCTGGAACCAAGATGGGGTATCTTCCATTCTTCTAATAAGGCAGGAAGAAAACCCGTTTTCTTTTTTTCGTCAAGGTATTCAGCGATATTAAAGACGAAAACACTCTCGTTTCCCGCCTGCTCGTGCCAGGTTAAGGAATTGTGTAAAGTTTCGGGATTCTTGGTGTTTACAGATTTAACACGCCATTTCTCCTTCAAACTATCTTCTATCATTTGATACACTTCTGGACTCCGCCAGGGCTTCTCGGCATACGATTTAATTAGTACGATTTCCATTTTTTCTCCGTACAATCAAGCATCAACTCCGCTTCACGAATACTACTCCAACGAGTAACTCTTCTCATGGTTATGCAAACCTGTTGCCGCCCCGCCGTGCGCCCAACGGGGGCGCATCATCCGCTATGCGGATCGCGCAGTGACACTACTACACTTGAACTAAGTCGCTCGAAAAACGAATCTACCGTCAAATTGGAGCTTCGATCGGACAGTCAGGGGCAATAGCTGGTTAGCCCATGCATTCCAAAAGATGACTTTCCCTGCTGGCTAACCTAACTTTTGCGCAATCAGAAGCGATTTCATCGAAAAATGCTTGAATTCTAAAGATTTTTTGCGACACTTTTGCGGGGCTGTGAGGGCAATATCTGACCCACAACAGCGTTATAGTAGCTGAATTCTAACAACCGGAATGTGTCAATAACATTGAGACAACTTCGAATAGAATTTAGAGGAGAATTTAACCAGTTCCCTTAAACTGTAGACAGCCGAAAAAACATGCCTGACTACAGCGTCTGCTCTGGCGAACCTGTCACTTAGCTATAACAGTGCCCATGCCATATCCACCGTCTCCTATTCACAAAAAGCTATGACAAGATCAGAAAGCCCGCCAGATCATCTTGGCCTCAGCGGGCGGCTTGTATACTAAGATGTATCCTGTTGAGGTAAGTGCACTACATTGGTCATTCCATTGATAGTCAATAAACCAAGCAAGCTCGCTCTTTACGCTTAATTATAACCATTTTTCAAAATCGTGGCAAATCGGGGATAATGCTGTCTACAATAGACATTATCACGGTTTAAGTAGGGACAGGGTCATAGTGCCAGGGTCTGAAGTTCAATCGGAAGTTGTGCAAGCCACAACAGGTTTCCATCACCTGGTCACGAAATCCTTTCTTCCAGTTCCGGAGTGTGTCCTTGACGATGCGATAC